>NZ_DASZCQ010000217.1:0-105865 GCF_035942955.1 Actinophytocola sp.
GGCCTGGGTTGGGTTGGGTGGGTGGTTGCGGGCCGGTGTGGGGGGTTGGGTGTTGTGGGTGGTTGGCTGACGACGCCTGCGGGCAGGGGCTCGTTCCTCGCCCCTGCCCTGGTCGTCGTGTGGCGGCCGCCCTCGCCAAAGATTGGTCGACCCCAGCGACACTTTCGAAACACGCCTTATTAGCCGCCGCAGCCGCAGGTGCCGCCGCAGCAGCCGCCGGCTGATGGTCGGGCGCCGCCCTCGGACCGGCCGCCGAGCGACACCATGGACAGCAGCTTCACCGTGTCATCGTGGCCGGAGGGACAGGTGGCGGGCGCGGAGGCCTCGGCCATCGGGCGCTTCACGTCGAACGTGTCGCCGCATGCCCGGCAGCGGAACTCGTAGGTCGGCACGACCTTATTGTGCCCGACGCGCCTGGAAGCGGAAGCGATGCGCGGCGGCACGCACCTCGACGTCGGTGAAGCCGGCCGCCCGCAGCCGGTCCGGCAGGGTCCGCGGGTCGACCGGCACGCATGTGTCGCCAAGGTGGATCACCCGCCACCGCAGGCTCGGCAGGCTGTCCATCCCCGCGAACACGCCGCCCGGCCGGACCACCCGGAACGCCTCGGCGAACAGCCGGTCCTGCAACTGCGGCGACGGCACGTGGTGCAGCATCGTGAAGCACACCGCCGCGCTGAACTCGTTGTCCGGCAGGGGCATCCGGGCGCCGTCGCCGTGCACCACGCGCACCGGGTCGGCGAACCGCCCGTCCAGGTAGCTGACCATGGCCGGATCCACCTCGAGCGCCGTCAGCCGCCCGGTTCGGCGGGCCAGCACCGCCGTGGTGACCCCGAAGCCGGGCCCGATCTCGAGCACGTCCGCCCCGAGGTCGACGCCGTGCAGCGCCCAGGGGAGCAGCTGGTCCTCGACCGCGCGGGCCCAGGACGCGGACCGGCACAGCCGGCGGTGGATCCAGTTCACGAGCGCGGGAAGGCGCGCGCGGCCGCCAGGAAGGCGTCGTTCTCCTCACGCAGCCCGATCGTGACCCGGCTGCCGGCGCCGGCGAACGAGCGGACCAGGACCTTGTGGTCGGCGCAGTGCTCGTTGAACGCCATGGTGCGCTCCCCGAGCGGCAGCCAGACGAAGTTGCCCTCCGACCCGGGCACCTCGTAGCCCAGCGCGAGCAGCTCGTCGCGGACCCGCCGGCGCTCGGCGACCACGGCCGCGCACCGCGCCCGCAGCTCGTCGGCGACGTCCAGCGAGGCCAGCGCGGCGGCCTGGGCGAGCCGGCTGACCGAGAACGGGATCGCGACCTTGCGCATGCCGGCGGCCACGTGCTCGGGCGCCACGCAGTAGCCGACCCGCGCCCCGGCAAGGCCGTACGCCTTGGAGAACGTGCGCAGCAGCGCCAGGTTGTCCCGCTCGTCGACCAGCCGCAGGCCGTCGGGCACCTCGGGATCGGTCACGAACTCCCGGTAGGCCTCGTCCAGCACCACCAGCACGTGGTCGGGCACCGCGTCCAGGAACCGCTCGAGCGCGGCGGCGTGCACGACGGTGCCGGTGGGGTTGTTCGGGTTGCAGACGAACACGATCCGGGTCGCCTCGGTGATCGCGGCCAGCAGGGCGCCGGTGTCCTGCACGTGGTCGGGGGTGAGCGGCACGCGCACGTCCCTGGCCCCGACGATCTGGGTGAGGATCGGGTACGCCTCGAACGAGCGCCACGGGAAGACCACCTCGTCGCCCGGCATGCACAGGGCCTGGATGAGCTGCTGGGTCAGGCTGACCGAGCCGGCGCCGATGGCGATCCGCCCGGCGTCCACGGCGAGCTCGCCGGCGAGCCGGGCCAGCAGATCGTCCGACGACCAGAGCGGGTACCGGTTGACCTCGCCGGCCGCCTCGGTGATCGCGGCGACGACCGAGTCGGGTGGCGGGGTCGCCACCTCGTTGCTGGACAGGACGACCGCGCCGGGGATCTTGCGTCCGGGCACGTAGTCGGGGATCCCGGCCAGGTCTGCGCGCACTGTGATGGCCATGTCCAGCATCATGCCATTGGCTGCGAATACGCTCTTGGGCGTGACCTCAGCACAACCGGTGCGCATCGGCGGCAACACGGCGCTGCCCGCCCGCCGCGAGCCGCTCACGCTGTCCACTTCGGACGGTCTACGGTTGGTCGGGGAGCTGGCCCTGCCCGCCGGCGCCGACCCGCGCGCGACGCTGGTCTGCCTGCACCCGCTGCCCACGCACGGCGGGATGATGGACTCCCACCTGATCCGCAAGGCCGCCTTCCGGTTGCCCGCGCTGGCCGGTCTCGCCGTGCTGCGGTTCAACACCAGGGGCACCGTCAGCGAGGCCGGGCGCAGCGACGGCCGGTTCTCCGAGGGGCGCGACGAGCGCCTCGACGTCGCCGCGGCGTTGGACCTCTGCCGGTCCCGCGGCCTGCCCGAGGTGTGGGTGGTGGGCTGGTCGTTCGGCTCCGAGCTGGCGCTGATGTACGGGCTCGACCCGCTCGTGCGGGGCGCGGTGCTGATCTCGCCGCCGCTCAGGCGCGCCCGGCCGGAGCACCTGCGGGCCTGGGGCGAGTCCGGCCGGCCCGTGGTCTGCCTGGTGCCCGAGCTGGACGACTTCCTGCGGCCGCCGGAGGCGCGCGAGCGGTTCGCCGCCGTCCCGCAGGCCAAGGTGATCGATTTCCCGGGCGCCAAGCACCTGTTCGTCGGCCAGGCCGACGAGGTGCTCGACGCGGTGGTGGCCGCGGTCGCGCCCGACCTGCCGACCCCGCTGCCGCGCACCTGGGCGGGGGAATACGAGACCCGCAAAGTCACCATCGTGGACGGCTGATGCACTTCTCAGACACCGGAACCGGCATCCCGCTGGTGCTGCTGCCGGCGTTTCCGTTCGACTCCCGGCTGTGGGACCGCGCCCGCACCGGGCTGGCCGAGTACGCCAGGGTGATCACGCCCGACCCGCGCGGCTTCGGCCGCACCCCGCTCGACGACGCCGAGCCCGATCTGGCCGTGGTCGCCGCCGACGTGGTGGCGCTGCTCGACCGGCTGTCCCTGGACCGGGTCGTGCTCGGCGGCTGCTCGATGGGCGGCTACGTGGCCATGGCCGTGCTGCGCCTGGCTCCGGAACGGGTCGGCGGGCTCGTGCTGATCGACACCAGGCCGGCCGCGGATGTCCAGCAGGCCAAGGAGAACCGGTACGCGATGGCCGAGCGGGCCGAGCGCGAGGGCGTCGCCGGCTGGCTGGCCGACCAGATGCTCCCGGTGCTGCTCGGCCCGACCACCCTCGAGCGCCGCCCGGACGTCGTCGACACCGTCCGGCGCCTCCTCGAGGAGGCCCCGCCCGCGTCGGTCGCCTGGGCCCAGCGCGCCATGGCCGCCCGCCCCGACTCCAGCGCCACCCTGCGCGAGGCCGGCGTCCCCGCGCTCATCCTGCACGGCGAGCAGGACGCCCTCATCCCGACCGAGGCCGCCGACGGCATGGCCGAGCTGCTCGGCACCGAGGCGGTGGTGCTCCCCGAGACCGGGCACCTGCCGCCGCTCGAGGTGCCCGCCGAGCTGACCGCGGCGGTCAGCGGTTTCCTACCCCTCGGGTTCGAGCGGTAGCCGCGGCACCCGCACCGCATCGGCGCGGCGCAGCACCGAGGCGCGCAGCCGAGCGTAGCCGCGCACCGACACCGGCCGGCGGTGGCGGATGACGTAGGACGGGTGGTCGGCGAGCGCGTCGGCCAGCTCGCGGTCGATCAGCACGGTGCCGGGGCGGGCGATCGAGGCCAGCCGGCTGGCCAGGTTGACGACCGAGCCGTAGACGTCGCCGAACCGGTTGAGCACCCGCCCGTAGGCCAGCCCGGCGCGCAGCAGCGGCAGCTCCGCCAGCTCCTCGGCCCGCTCCAGCAGGGTCAGCGCGATCTCCGCGCCCCGCTCCGGGCCGCCGGCCGTGAACAGCACCTCGTCTCCGATCATCTTCACGATCCGGCCGTGCGCCTCGGCGACCACCTCGGCGGTGACCGCGTCGAACCTGTCCACAACGGACACCAGCTCGGCCTCGCTGGAGCGCCGGGTGAACGCGGTGAAGCCGACCATGTCGGCGAACCCGACCACCTCGTGCCGCGCGTCGGTGTCGTCGCCCTGCGCCGCGAGCGCCCGGCCGGAGTACGCGGCCAGGTGCCGGCGCCAGGAGAACGACTGCAGCCGCTCGAGGTCGGGCACCAGCCGCTCGATGAACCGGCTCAGCGCCCGCTCGTCGGCGGCCAGCTCGGGGTCGGCGACCAGGATGTCGCGCAGCGTCTCCACCTGGGACTCGGCCAGCCGCCCCAGCTGCTGACCCATCACCCTGGCCAGCGCGCTGGCCTGCGCCGGGTCGGTGATGCCGGCCTGGATCAGCTCGTTGGCCGTGCGCAGCGCCGCCAGGTCGCCGTCGGTGAACACGACGGCGTCGTCCGGCACTGCGGCGAACCCCAGCGAGTGCCACAGCTCGGTGGCGCGCTCAAGCGGCACCCCGGACTTGGCGGCGACCTCGAGGCGGGTGTACCTCCGCTTGCCGCCGAGCAGGATCTCCTCGAGCCGCTGCGGGAGATCGGTCACGTGGTGTGCACGATGAGAACGTCCACCCGGGACTTGCGGGCCGCCTCCGACGGCACCGACCCGAGGATGCGCCCGGCCAGCGTGTTGAGCCCGCGGTTGCCGACCACCAGCAGGTCCGCCGCCCGCTCGGCGACCACCCTGGCCAGCGTCGGCACCGGCTCGCCGTCCACGACCACCGTGTCGACCTTGGTGGCGCCCGCGGCCCTTGCCCGCTCGCTGGCCGTGCGCACCGCCTCCTCGGCCGGCGTCGAGCCGACCACCTGGTAGGCGACGTCCTGGCCGAGCTGGTCCTGGACCCGGGCGAGGTCCTCGGCCCGTGCCGGGTGGTACGCGCTCACGATCACCAACGTGGCGCCGGTGTCCGCGGCGATCAGCGCGGCCCGGTCGACCGCGCGGAACGAGGAGTCCGAGCCGTCCGTGCCGACGACAATGGTCTGATATGCGGCCATTTTTCCTCCGCGTAGATCGCTACTGGCGAGTAATCTACCGCGCATGGATGCCGCCGACATGTTGGAAGTCGCCCGCGAGGAGGCCAGGGCCGGCCGCGCGGAGGGCGGCATCCCGATCGGCGCCGCGCTGTTCGGACCCGACGGCGAGCTGTGGGGCCGGGGCCGCAACCGCCGCGTGCAGGACGGCGACCCGTCCATGCACGGCGAGACGAGCGCGTTCCGCAACGCCGGGCGGCGGCGCGGCTACCGCGGCAGCACCATGGTCACCACGCTGTCACCGTGCTGGTACTGCAGCGGGTTGGTGCGCCAGTTCGGCATCTCCCGGGTGCTCATCGGCGAGGCCACCACGTTCTCCGGCGGCCACGACTGGCTCGCCGAGCACGGCGTCGAGATCACGATCATGGACGACCCGGAGTGCGTGGCGATGATGAACGCCTTCATCGCCGAGCACCCCGAACTCTGGTTCGAGGACATCGGAACGGACGGTTAGGGGTGCCCTAGCCCCTCGCGCGGCCGGGGGTGGGGCGGCGCACCCGGGGCTTGGTCGGCTCGTCGCCGTCGACGTCGGGTTCCCAGTGCTCCTTGGGCGGGCCGCCGACCGGCTTGATCGTCTTGGTGGGGGCGTCGGCCGTCTCGGTGGCCGGCTTGGGTGCGGGCGCCGGCACCTGCTTGGGCTCGGGCGCGTGCTCCTCGGGCAGCGGGTCGAGGGCCGGGGCGGCGTTCTCCAGGGCGAGGTGCGCGTCGGCCAGCAGTCCGCGCGCGGCGTGCAGCTGCTCGGCGAGCTTGGCGCGCAGCTGCCGCAGGGCGGTGACCCGCTGGGCCGCGTGGCTGATCCGCCGGTTGGCCTCCTCGGTGGCCTCGCGCACCCGGCGGTGCGCCTCCTCGGTCGCCTCCCGCACCCGCGCGGTCGCCTCTGTGATCGCCTCGTGCCGGCGCTTGGCCGCCTCCTCGGTGGCCTCCCGGACCCGGCGCTCGGCCTCGGCCTTGCTGGTGGCCTCCTGCTCGGCGAGCGCGCGCATGGACTCGGTGCGCCGCGCGGCCATGGCGATCTCGAAGTCCTCCTCGACCTGGGCGCGCCGCTGCTGGGCCTCGGCGTCGAGCCGGGTCCGCTCGTCCTCGGCCGCCCGACGGATCTTGTCCGCCTCGTCGCGGGCCTTCTCCAGCACGCCGCGGTGCTCGGCCTCCATCTCGGCCTTGCGCGCGTCCAGCTCGGCGAGCTGCTTCTCGTAGTTCTGCCGCAACGCGCCCGCGTCCGCCTCGGCCTTGGCCCGGATGTGCCCGGCCTCCGCCTCGGCCCTTGCCTTGGTCTCGCCCGCCTCGTCCTGGGCCAGCCGCAGCATCCGTTGTAGGCGCTCGCTCAACCCCTCGAGGGTGGTCGGCGGCAGCGAGAGCCGCTCAACCTGGCCGCGCAGCTCGTCGATCTGGCTCCGCGCGGCCTCCAGCTGCCGTGCCAGGTCGTCCGCCTGCGCCACGGCGTTGTCGCGATCGGCCGCCAGCAGGTCGAGCTGGTTCTGCACCTGTTCGAGATGCTCGTCGACCTGAAGTCGGTTGTAGCCTCGCTTCGCGACATCGAAGCCGGGCCCCAGCGGTACGAGATCGTGATCCGCGCCCAAAGCCATGTGCACTACGCTACCGCTCCCCGGCGCGGGCGAAACTCATACACCTCGGAATCGGTTGATCTGACCGAAAAGTCTGTTGCGCAGCTCATGATCACGCACGCCGAGTCCCTCGCGCGGCGCCAGGCACAGCACGCCGACCTTGCCCTGGTGCACGTTGCGGTGCACGTCGTGGGCGGCCTGCCCGGTCTGCGCCAACGGGTACACCTTGGACAGTGTGGGATGGATCTTGCCGCGGGCGATGAGCCGGTTGGCCTCCCAGGCTTCCCGGTAGTTGGCGAAGTGTGAGCCGATGATCCGCTTGAGGTGCATCCACAGGTAGCGGTTGTCGTAGCTGTGCAGGAAGCCACTGGTCGATGCGCAGGTGACGATCGTGCCGCCGCGCCGGGCCACGTACACGCTGGCGCCGAAGGTCTCCCGGCCGGGGTGCTCGAACACGATGTCCGGGTCGTCGCCACCGGTCAGCTCCCGGATCCGGGCCCCGAACCGCTTCCATTCGCGCGGATCCTGCGTGTGCTCGTCGGTCCAGAACCGGTAGTCCTCGGCCTTGCGGTCGATGATCAGCTCGGCGCCCATGCTCCGGCAGATCTCCGCCTTCTGCGGGCTGGACACCACGCACACCGGGGTGGCCCCACCGTTGAGGGCGAACTGCGTTGCGTAGGACCCGAGGCCCCCGGACGCGCCCCAGATCAGCACCACGTCACCCTGCTTCATGGCGGCGCCGTTGCGAGTGACGAGCTGGCGGTAGGCCGTGGAGTTGACCAGACCGGGGGCGGCCGCCTCCTCCCAGGTCAGGTGGGCCGGTTTGGGCATCAGCTGGTTGGCCTTGACCAGGGCCAGCTCGGCCAGCCCGCCGAAGTTGGTCTCGAAGCCCCAGATCCGCTGCTCGGGGTCGAGCATCGTGTCGTCGTGCCCGTCCGGGTGCTCCAGCTCCACCGACAGGCAGTGCGCGACCACCTCGTCTCCGGGCTGCCAGGCGTTGACCCCGACGCCGGTGCGCAGCACCACGCCGGCCAGGTCCGAGCCGACCACGTGGTAGGGCAGGTCGTGCCGCTTGGCCAGCGGCGAGGTCTTGCCGTAGCGCTGCAGGAAGCCGAACGTGGGCAGCGGCTCGAAGATCGACGTCCACACCGTGTTGTAGTTGATGGCGCTGGCCATCACCGCCACCAGCGCCTCGCCCGGCCCGACCTCCGGGGTGGCCACCTCGTCCAGGTGCAGCGACTTGCGCGGATCCTTGTCGGCCGGGTCCAGGCCCTCGAACATGTCGACCTCGTCGGCCCGCACGGTGATCCCGCGATAGCTCTCCGGCACCGGTAGGGCGCCGACCTCGGCCAGCTCGTCGGCCATGATCGCGTCGAGGATCTTCTGCATCACCAAGCGCCTCCGCGGTTAACGCCAGCTCACTCACACCTGACGTTACCGGCCGGTAACGGTACAGATCCAGGCCAGTGTGACGCGTCACCCAGTCGTTCTTGACCGGCCGGCCAACCAAGGCGCACACTCGAAGCGGCAGGGTTCATGACAGTTGGAGGTGGTTTGCCATGACACAGTCGTCGTCCGCGGTCCGCCCCTGGACCAGGCCACACGACTGGGCGGAGGTCGTTCTCGGCCTGGTCGCGCTGCTGTCGTTCCTGTGGATGGACACCAACGACGCCGCGCTGTGGACCATGATCATTCTCGGTGCGCTCATCGCGCTCGACGGGCTGTTCTCGCTCGCGATGCCGGGGATGGTCTACGGCGAGGCGGTCCAGATCGTGCTCGGCGTGCTCATGTTCATCTCCCCATGGGTGATGGGCTACACCGAGTTCTCCGGCATCTCCTGGACGTCCTGGATCATCGGCGTGCTCACCGTCATCGTGGGCGCCGTGGCGTACCCGGTGGCGCAGGCCGCGCACCGAGGCATGGCCGGTCAGCACTGACGGCACACTCCCACCGCAAGCACGTTGGCCCATAACGCTCGGCGAGTTACGTTATGGGCCTCGTGCCGTGGGTGAAGGGTGGTCCACGATGGTCCGGGTGCGGTCTCGGGGCGGTGCCGACGATCCCTCCGCGCGCGAGCGGATCCTCGCCGCCGCCGAGGAGTTGTTCGCCGAGTCCGGCTTCGACGCGACCCCGACGTCCCGGATCGCCAGCCGGGCCCGCGTGCCCAAGGGGCTGGTGCACTACTACTTCCCGCGCAAGGAAAACCTGCTCACCGCCCTGGTCGAGCGATTGCCGGACGAGCGGATCGAGCCGTCCCGGGTCGTGGTGCCCGGCGACGTCGCGGCCAGCCTGCGCCGCCTCGTCGCCGAGCTGGACGCCCGGATGCGGGCCTCGCGGCTGCTGTCGCACCTGCTGTGGCGCGAGGCCGACACGCACCGCGCCGTGCGGGAGGCGCTGCAGGAACGGTTTCGCCGGGTCGTCGATCAGGTCCGTGCGGTGATCTTGGCGACCGGCGCGGGTGGGTTGGCGGTCGCCGATGTGGACGCCGCGTCGGGGTTGCTGGCGCTGGCGGTCAGCTATCGCCATTCGGTGGCCCGCCACGAGGGTGGCAGTGGGGCAGGGGACGTCGACGACGACTGCATGGACCGCGAGGTCGACTTCATCGCCTGCGCGCTTGTTCGCTCGCCGGCTCCACAAGCTCGATGAGCACGCCGCCGGCGTCCTTGGGATGCACGAAGTTCGTCAGGCTGTTCTCGGTGCCCGGCTGAGGGTCCTCGAAGACCACGCGGAGTCCCTTGGCGCGCAAGGCATCGGTGGCCGCCTCGATGTCGGTGACCCGCACCGCGACCTGCTGCACGCCCGGTCCCCTGCGGTCGAGGAACTTGCCGATGGTGGTGTCCGGCGCGAGCGGCGCCAGTAGCTGCACGGCCGTGCCCGTGCCGTCGTCGCCGGGCGGGCGCATCATGGCCTCGCGCACGCCCTGGCCCTCGTTGGTCTCGACGTGGGTCAGCTCGAGACCCAGCACGTCCCGATAGAACGCGATCGCCTCGTCCAGGTCGGGCACCGCGATCCCGACGTGGTCGACGGCGGTCACGAACGGATTCAGGGCGTCGTTCATTCACCGAGGATAGGCCAGGTTTACCGATCAGTAGCATTCTCCTGTGCGGCCTCTCACACAGTGAGCTCGGTCGGGGCCCCGCACCCGGTATCGTCATCGTTAACGCCCGTTCGCATTGCCGTGGAGGCACCAAGTGTCCGGTTCCGTGATCCTGGCCGGGGCGCGTACCCCGATCGGCCGGCTGCTCGGCTCGCTCAAGGACTTCTCCGCCGCCCAGCTCGGCGGCGTCGCCATCAAGGCGGCGCTGGAGCGCGCCGGGGTGCGACCGGAGCAGGTGCAGTACACGATCATGGGCCAGGTGCTCACCGCGGGCGCCGGCCAGATCCCCGCCCGCCAGGCCGCGGTGGCCGCCGGCATCCCGATGGACGTCCCCGCGCTGACCATCAACAAGGTCTGCCTGTCCGGGCTCGACGCGATCGCGCTGGCCGACCAGCTGATCCGGGCGGGCGAGTTCGACCTCGTGGTCGCCGGCGGCCAGGAGTCGATGACGCAGGCGCCGCACCTGCTGCCCAAGTCGCGGTCCGGGTTCAAGTACGGCGACGTCTCGATGGTCGACCACATGGCCTACGACGGCCTGTTCTGCGCGTTCGACCAGGTGGCCATGGGCGCCTCCACGGAGAAGTACAACACCCGCTACGGCGTCACCCGCGCCGAGCAGGACGCGTTCGCGGCGGCCTCGCACCGGCGGGCGGCCGCGGCCATCGCCAACGGCGTGTTCGCCGAGGAGATCGCCCCGGTGACGATCCCGCAGCGCAAGGGCGAGCCGATCGTGTTCGACACCGACGAGGGCGTCCGCCCGGACACCACGCCGGAGGAGCTGGCCAAGCTGCGCGCCGCGTTCGCCGCCGACGGCACGATCACGGCCGGCTCGTCGTCGCAGATCTCTGACGGCGCGGCCGCGGTCGTGGTGGCGTCGAAGGCGAAGGCGCAAGAGCTCGGCCTGCCCTGGATCGCCGAGGTCGGCGCGCACGGCGTCGTGGCCGGGCCGGACGCCAGCCTGCACGAGCAGCCGTCCAACGCGATCAAGGCGGCGCTGGCCAGGGAGAACCTCAAGCCGGGCGACCTCGACCTCGTGGAGATCAACGAGGCGTTCGCCGCGGTGGGCGTGGTGTCCACCAAGGCGCTCGGGCTCGACCCGGAGAAGGTCAACGTCAACGGCGGCGCGATCGCCCTCGGCCACCCGATCGGGGCGTCCGGCGCTCGCCTGGTCGTGCACCTGAGCTACGAGCTGCGCCGGCGGGGCGGCGGCGTGGGCGTGGCCGCCCTGTGCGGCGGCGGCGGGCAGGGTGACGCCCTGATCATCCGCGTGCCGAAGGGCTGATGGTCGATCTTGCCGGGCTGGTCGACCGGGCGCGGGCCGGCGAGGCCCGCGCCGTCGCCCGGCTGATCTCCCTCGTCGAGGACGCCAGCCCGCGGCTGCGGGACGTCGCGGCGGCGCTCGCCCCGCACACCGGTCGCGCGCGGGTGCTCGGCCTTACCGGGCCGCCCGGGGTCGGCAAGTCGACCGTCACCTCGGCGTTGATCGCCGCGCTGCGCCGCAGGGGCCGGCGGATCGGCGTGCTGGCCATCGACCCGTCCTCGCCGTTCTCCGGCGGCGCGCTGCTCGGCGACCGGATCCGGATGCACGACCACACCACCGACCCGGACGTGTTCATCCGATCGATGGCCACCAGGGGCCACCTCGGCGGCCTGTCCCTGGCGACCCCGCAGGCGCTACGCGTGCTGGACGCGGCGGGCTACGACCTGGTCCTGGTCGAGACCGTCGGTGTTGGACAGTCCGAAGTGGACATCGTGTCGCTCGCCGACACCACGCTGGTGCTGCTCGCCCCCGGCATGGGCGACGGCATCCAGGCCGCCAAGGCCGGCATCCTCGAGGTGGCCGACGTGTTCGTGGTCAACAAGGCCGACCGCGACGGCGCCGACGCCACGGTCCGCGACCTCATCCACATGATCTCCCTCGGCCGCCGGGAGATCCCCGGCCCGCACTGGCGCCCCCGGGTCGTCCGCACCGTCGCCACCACCGGCGACGGCGTCGACGAGCTCGTGTCCGCCGTCGACGCCCACCACGACTGGCTGGTCTCCCACGGTGAGCTCGAGGCTCGCCGGACCCGCCGCGCGGCCGACGAGATCGAGGCCATCGCCCTGCGCACGCTCCGCGAGCGCCTCGGCCACGTCCGCGGCGACGAGACCCTCGACCGACTGTCCAAACAGGTCGTCGCCGGCGAGCTCGACCCCTACACCGCCGCCGACCGGTGGTGCGCCGGGCTGCGGCCGGACCCTTAGGTATTTCTGCCCCACCAAGGGAAACTGGGCCCGGTCACGGCTGTCGTAACCGAGTTTCACCAATGAGAATTGGTGTTATGAGCGGCACGTTGCATGTGCAGGCCGGCGTCTGGGGCAACCATGGCGGCAGCCGCGCGGTGCTGTGTATGGAAGGGGAGGCGGCGGACCGGGCCAACGGTGGCGGGGTGACGGTCGATGCGTTGTACCGGGCGGTGCTTGGGCGCGGGCTGCATCTGACGACCGATCTCGAGCATCTCGACCCGCGGCCGATTCCGGGCTGGTGGGTGTGGATCGACCCGGACGGCGCGGTGACCCTGGAGTGGCCGCGGTTCCGTCCGTTGCTCGAGCACGTCCCGCTGGATCTTCCCGGCGGCTGGCGCAGGGTCGCCGACGACGAGCATGCCGTGGTGGTGTTCGTCGGCTACGGGCTCGGGGAGCATCCGCTGCGCGAGCTCGAGCATGCGGCGCGGACGGGCGCACTGGCGTCCGGTGTGGTGCCAGTGCGCCCTGGCCCCCCGGGGAGTCAGCACTTGGTCTTGTAGAAGTACTTCTCGTTGGCGCTCATGTTCTCCTTGGTGATGGCGATCAGTGGCGCCTCGATGTTGCGCTTGACGTCCTTGCCGTCGAGCTTGGCGATGGCCTGCTTGACGCCCTCCTTGCCGATGGTGGCGGGGTCCTGGGCGATGAGGGCCTGGAACTCGCCGGCCTTGAGGCCCTCCACCTCGCTTGGGGAGGCGTCGAAGCCGATCAGGTTGACCGCGCCGATCTTGCCGGCGTTGCGCAGGCCGGTCGCCGCGCCCTCACCGGAGTTGAGGTTGGTGGCGAAGATGCCGATCAGGTCAGGTTTGGACGACAGCGCCGCGGTCACCTTGGACGCGGCCACGTCCGGCTCGTTCTGGGTGAACTCGACGCCGGCCGACTTGAGGTTGGGGTACTTCTTGAGCTCGTCCTCGAAGCCCTTGGCCCTTGCGTTGGTGGTCGAGGTGCCCGCCTTGGTGTCGAGCACGAGCACCGAGCCCGACTTGCCGTTGGCCAGCTTGGACATCGTCTCGGCGGCAAGGCGGCCGCCCTGCTCGTTGTTGGACGTGATGGTGGAGACGGCCACCGAGGTGTCCTTGAGCGCGGTGTCGACCTCCACCACGACCACGCCGAGGTTCTTGACCTGCTTGATCGGCTCGGTCATGGCCACGTCGTCGGTGGGCGCGATCAGCAGCGCGGCCGGCTTGGTGGCCGCAAGGCCGGTGACGATCGGCTCCTGCAGGGTCGCGTCGAACTGCTGCGGCGCGTTGGTCTGCAGCTCGTAGCCGGCGCCGCGGGCCTCTTCCTCGGCGCCGCACTGCATGGAGATGTAGAACGGCTCGTTCTGCACGCCCGGCACGAGGGCGAGCTTCTTGTTGCCGCCCTGGGCGCCGGTCTGACCCCCCTGGTTGGGTGCCTCCCCGACCTGCCCGGAGCCGCACGCGGCGAGCACCGTCGCGGCCGCCATGGCGGCGCCGAGCGCCAGCGCGCGTCGTGTTGTCACCATCTACCGACACCTCCGTTGGTGTTCATAGACTTTCGCATTTACAACTGACTCCGGGCCCGGCGCCGCTGCTGGTCGAACCACACGGCGGCGACCAGAACCGCGCCGACCGCGATCATCTGCCAGTAGTCCTGGACGTCGACGATGTTGAAGCCCTTCTTGAGCACGGCCGGGATGAACACCCCGATCACCGTGCCGAGCATGGTGCCGATCCCGCCGAACAGGCTGGTGCCGCCCATCACCACGGCGGCGATCGCGTTGAGGTTGTCCGTGGTGTGCGCGGCGATCCCGGTGGTGCTGTAGTACGCCAGCGACATGAACCCCGCGGCGCCGGCCAGGAAGCCGGTCAGCAGGTACACCTTGACCAGGTGCGCGGTCACGTTGATGCCGGCCCGGCGCGCGGCCTCGGCGTTGGAGCCGACCGCGAACGTGTAGCGGCCGAACCGGGTGGTGTGCAGCAGCCAGGCGGCGACGATCGTGATCACCGCGGCGACGATCACCAGGTTCGGGATCCCGCCGAACGACGTGCCCGAGCCCAGCGCCCGCTTCAGCGCGTTCGGCACGCTGCGGATGTCCGAGCCGTCGTTGATCAGGCTGGCCGCCCCGAGCGCGGCGCCGAGCGAGCCGAGCGTGACGATCAGCGGCGGGATCTTCGCCCTGGCGGTCAGCCAGCCGTTGACGAACCCCCAGAGCACGCCGGACGCCAGCGCCACGAGCAGCCCCACGGTGATCACACCCCAGCCGGCGTTGATGGCGCTGTCGTTGGGGGACAACGAGTTCATCACCTTCGCCGACACCATGCCGGAGAAGATCAGCACGGAGCCGACGGACAGGTCGATGCCGCCGGTAATGATCACGAAGGTCATGCCGACGGACAGCACCAGCAGCACCGCGGTCTCGATGGCCAGTCGCTGGAAGTTGAACACGGTGAGGAACGAGTCCGGCGCGAGCGCACCGAAGATCACGATCAGGGCCAGCAGCACCAGCGCGATCCAGAACGTGTTGGCTGTGTATATCTTGCGCGCTCCGCGCGCGTGAGCGGGCCTATGCGCGGTGTCTTCCCTCCTGCGCTGCTCGGTCGCTGGGTCCTCGCTCCCTGCGCTGCTCGTCGGTCCAGACACCGCCGGCCCGCTCATGCCGCATCCTCGTGGGTCAGGGCGCCGGTCATGGCGCCAACCAGGTCCTCCAGGGTCGCGTCGGCCGCCCGGAACCGGGCCACCCGGCGGCCCAGCCGCAGCACCTCGACCCGGTCGGACACCGCGAGCACCTCCGGCATGTTGTGGCTGATCAGCACGACGGCGATGCCCTCGTCGCGCACCCGGCGGATCACGTCGAGCACCCGCTCGCGCTGCACCACGCCAAGCGCCGCGGTCGGCTCGTCCATGAACACGACCTTGCTGGCCCACACCACCGACCTGGCCACGGCGACGCTCTGCCGCTGCCCGCCGGACAGCGAGCCGATCGGAACGTCCATGCTCTGCAGCGTGATGCCGAGCCGGTCGAACTCCTTGACCGCGCGCTGGCGCATCCGGGCCTTGTCGAGCATCCCGAGCATGCCGAGGATCCCCGGCCGGCGCAGCTCCCGGCCGAGGAACAGGTTCGCCGCCGGGTCCAGCTCCGGCGCGACGGCCAGATCCTGGTACACCGTCTCGATGCCGACGGTCCGCGCCTCGGTCGGGGAGTCGAAGTGCACGTCTCGGCCCTCGAACCGGATCAGGCCGGACGTCGGCTGCTCGGCGCCCACCATGCATTTGACCAAAGTGGACTTCCCGGCGCCGTTGTCCCCGATCAGAGCGACCACCTCGCCGGCCGTGGCGGAGAACGAGGCGCCGCGCAGCGCCTCGACCGAGCCGTAGTGCTTGACGATGTTCACGGCCTCGAGCACGACGTCGTCAGCCACCGGCGACCCCCGGCGGCGCGCAGCGGATCGCGACCAGCTCGCCGCCGATCGTCGTCGATCCGGCGGCGTACGGCACGACCACGGTGTCTCCCTTGGCCAGCGCCAGCATCTCACCGTCCCCCGTGGTCAGTTGGCCGGCGCCGGACAGGACGACCAGCACCGCGTAGCCGGGCTCGAGCTCCACCTCCGCCGAGCGGATGGCGAGCCGCTGCGCCCGGAAGAAACCCTCGGCGGCCGGGCCGAACAGGTCGACGACCTCGCCGCCGTCCGGCCGGCGCACCAGCTCGTCGAGCCGCCCGGCATAGCCCGACCGGTCGACGCAGCCGAGCGCGGCAGGGTAGCCGAGCCCGAGATGGCCGGCCGCCTCGCTGTCCAGGAAACCCTTCCACTCCAACATGATCGACAGGTCGGTCGGCTGCTGAAGCTCCACGATGAACACGCCGGCCCCGATCGCGTGCGGCACCCCGGCCGGCACGAACACCGCGTCCCCGGGCCGGACCGCGACCTCGTTCAGCGCGCCGAGCAGCGCGCCGGTGTCCTGCGCGGCGACCCAGTCGGCCACGGTGCCCTCGTCCCGGTCCTCTCGGAATCCGATGTGGACGGTGGGGCTCGGTCCGGTGGTGCCCACCACGATCCACGCCTCGGTCTTGCCGTAGCGGGAGTCCAGATGCGCCTTGGCGAAGCCGTCCGAGGGATGGCAGTGCACCGGCAGCCGCTGACCGGCGTCCAGCAGCTTCACCAGCAGCGCCGGATCCGCGCCGCGCCCAGGGCCCAGCCAGTGCTCCGGATCGGCGCGGACCGCGTCGCGCAGCCAGCGCCCGTCCGGCAGCGCGGACAGCCCGGCGACGGTCTCGCCGTACAGCGTGGTGCACGACGCGACCCAGTCCTCCGGCCCGTACTCGACGGGCTCGGTGCCGCGCAGCGCCGCGATCGCCGCGCCGCCGCGGTAGAACCGGGGTGGCTGGTTGGCCGGCAGCCGTATCGCTTTCATCCATCACCTCGCAAGCTCGGTAGCCGGCAGAACCCAGCCGAAAGTTCGCTCGTCCCACGGCGACGGGGCAGCGTCGAACGACTCGCTCCGCAAGATCCGCTCATGGGCCTACCTCTCCCGAACCGCGCGGCACGAGGCGCACCGGCAGCACGATTCGGCGTGGTGGTGTGGTGTCCCCGTCGAGGCGGGCGAACAGCAGCTCGGCCGCGGACTTGCCGAGCGTGCCGGGGTCCAGCGCGACCACGCTGACCGGCGGGTCGAGCAGGTCGGCCAGCTCGAAGTCGTCGAAGCCGACCAGCGCCGGCCGGCGCCTGATCCCCGCGATGGCGCGCAGCACGTGCACGGTGATTCGGTTGTTGCCGGTCAGCAGCGCGGTGGCCGGGTGGCGTCCGCCGAGGATGCGCCGCAGCGTCGCCGCCACGCTGGCCTCGGTGTGCGGCCCCATGGCCACGAACCGCTCCTCGTACGGGATACCGGCCTTCGCGCAGCCCTCCCGGAACCCGCGCAGCCGCTCGGTCGCGGTGAAGATGTCCGGCGCGTCGCCGAGGAAGGCCACCCGGCGGTGGCCGTGCGCGGCGAGGTGGACCACGGCCGCGGACGCGCCCTCGATGTTGTCCACCAGCACGGTGTCGGCCAGCACGTCGCCCGGCGGGCGGTCGACGAACACCACCGGGGTGCCCGAGGCGATCTCCGGCATCAGGTAGCCGTGCCGCAGCCCGGCCGGGACGACGATCAGGCCGTCCACCCGCCGGGCGCAGAACTCCAGCGCCAGCTCCCGCTCCCGCCCGGCGTCCTCGTCGGACGAGCCGGTGAGCACCTGCCGGCCGTAGCCTCGAGCCACCTCCTCCACCGCGCGGGTCAGCCCGGAGTAGAACGGGTTGGCCACGTCCTCGAGGACCAGGCCGATCGTGCCGGTCGAGGAGCCGCGGCGGAGGTTGAGCGCGCCCACGTTGCGCCGGAAGCCCAGCCGTTCGATCGCGGCAAGGACGCGTTCGGCCGTGTCGACGTGCACGCCCGGCTCGTCGTTGACGACCCGCGATACGGTCTTGATGCTGACCCCCGCCAGCCGGGCGACGTCGCTCATGGTCGCCCGGCGCACCCGGCCGCCCGCCCGGTTGGACAACGTTGTCATGATGCAGGCGATCCAACGCCCGGGCCCGCCGATTGTCAACCGGACAGGTTCTCCGGGCAGGGGTTGACCGCGTGGATCGGCCGCACCAGGGTGGGTCGGGCGGACAATCACCACCGACAAGGTTGTCAGGACGCGATCAGTGGAGCTCGCCATGTCCATGACCAGAAGAAGCATGCTCGGATTCCTCGGCGCCACCGGGTTGACCACCATGGCCGCCCCGGCCGCGCTGGCCGTCCCACCGTCACCGCCCGCGCCTCCGCCGGACGGCGCCGGCGCGCCGGCGCCGGCGCCGCTTGCCGAGGTCACCGCGCCGGTCGACTGGGCCGCCGTGGCCGCCGATGTGCGCAACGAGACCCGGTTCGCCTGGCGCAACTACGTGGCAAGGGCGTTCGGCCACGACCAGATCAAGCCGGTGTCCGGCGGCTTCGAGGAGTTCTTCGTGCCGGGCCGCCCGATGGGCCTGACCATCGTGGAGGCGCTCGACACGCTGTGGCTGATGGAGCTCGACGCCGAGCTGGAGCAGGGCCTGGCCTGGGTCCGCAACAACCTGTCGTTCGACGTCGACGCGCCGTTCCAGGTGTTCGAGACCAACATCAGGATGCTCGGCGGGCTGCTGTCGGCCTTCCACTGCGTCGGCGAGCGGCGCCTGCTCGACCTCGCGGTCGACCTCGGCGACCGCCTGCTCGTGGCGTTCACCAAGTCGCCGACCGGCATCCCGTACCGCTTCGTCAACCTGCGCACCGGCGCGGTCAGCAACCCGGAGACCAACCTGGCCGAGACCGGCACCTACATCACCGAGTTCGGGTTCCTCTCCCGGCTGACCGGCGACCGCCGCTACTACGACGCCGCCAAGCGCGCGTTCCAGGTCACCGTCGAGCGCCGGACCCGGCTGGACCTGCTCCCGTTCGCCATCCACGCCGAGACCGGGGCGTTCCTCAACCGCACGGCGACCATCGGGCCGCCGGCCGACTCGTTCTACGAGTACCTGTTCGACGGCTGGAAGCTGTTCGGCGACGCCGAGCTCAAGTCCTGGTACGACCTGCTGACCGCGGCGATCGTGCGGCGGCAGGCCGAGATCGTCGACGGCCGCCTGTGGTTCGCCCAGGTCGACGCGTTCAACGGCCGGGTGGTCAACCGCGGCCAGAGCGAGCTGGCGTCGTTCTACGCCGGCCTGCTGGGCGAGTCCGGCGACCTGCGCCGCGGCCGCGCCTACCACGACTCGTGGAACGCCGTGCAGAACCGGTACGGCGTGCTCCCCGAGGGCATCGACTACACGACGCTGGCCGCCACCAGCCGCGGCAACCAGCTCCGCCCCGAGTTCGCCGACTCCGCGTTCGCGCTGTGGCTGGCCACCCGCGACGAGCTGTTCCGCCACCGCGCCCTGACCCACTACCGGCAGATGAAGCTCACCTCGCGGGCCCGCTTCGGCTACACCATCCTCACCGACGTCACCACCACCCCCAAGACCCAGGGCGACTTCTGCCCCGGCTACTGGTGGTCCGAGCAGCTCAAGTACTACTGGCTCATCTTCGGCAACGCCCGCCGCTTCGACTACGCCGACAACTATCTGTCCACCGAGGGCAACATGTTCCGGGGCGCTCGACGGTGAACTGCTGCTAGGTTGCGCCGGTGAGCTACTCAGGGGGAGCGGCCGTCGTGGCCGAGGACGTGCGTAAGTCGTACGGGGATGTCCGGGCCGTCGACGGCGTGTCGTTCGCCGTGTCCGAAGGGGAGTTCTTCGGGATCCTCGGGCCGAACGGGGC
Source organism: Actinophytocola sp. (assembly GCF_035942955.1). GTDB lineage: Bacteria > Actinomycetota > Actinomycetes > Mycobacteriales > Pseudonocardiaceae > DASYTH01. Next base: position 19,259 of record NZ_DASZCQ010000217.1, read on the forward strand.
GGGGAAGACGACGATCCTGGAGATCGTCGAGGGGTTGCGCGAGCCGGACTCGGGATCGGTGCGGTTGCTCGGCGAGTCGCCGTGGCCGCGCAAGCTTTCGCTGCTGCCCAGGATCGGGGTGCAGCTGCAGGCGTCGTCGTTCTTCGAGAAGCTGACCGCGCGCGAGCAGTTGGAGACGTTCGGCTCGCTGTACGGGGTCGGCGCGGCGACCGCGCACGAGATGCTCGAGCTGGTCGGGCTGGCCGACAAGGCGGACACACGGGAGGACCGGCTGTCCGGCGGGCAGCGGCAGCGGCTGTCGATCGCCTGCGCGCTGGTGCACGACCCGGACGTGGTGTTCCTCGACGAGCCGACGGCGGCGCTGGATCCGCAGGCCCGGCGGAACCTGTGGGACGTGTTGCGGGCCATTCAACAGCGCGGCAAGACGATCGTGTACACCACGCACTACCTGGACGAAGCGGAGATTCTCTGCGACCGGGTGGCGATCATGGATCACGGCCGGATCCTCGCGCTGGACGCGCCGGCCACGCTGGTGCGCGGGCTGGAGGCGCCGACGAGGGTGCTGCTGGAGCGGGGCGCGCTGCCGCCGGACACCGCCAGGGAGCTGCCCGGCGCGGACGAGGTGGTCACCGACGAGGTGTCGCTGACGATCTCCACCCGCGAGCCGGGCAAGGTGCTGTCCGCGCTGGCCGAGCTGGGCAGCCTGGACGGCCTGCAGGTGCGCACCGCCACCCTCGAGGACGTCTTCCTGCAGCTGACCGGACGGGAGTACCGGGCATGACCGCGTTCAAGAGCCTGTCGGTGGCCATGCTCAAGGGGTTCTACCGGGACAAGGTCACGCTGTTCTTCACGTTTCTGTTCCCGTTGATGTTCCTCGTGGTGTTCGGGCTGATCTTCCGGGACGCCGGCAGCGAGCCGATCAAGATCGCCGCGGTCGGCGACGGCGTGGTGCTCACCACGCTCGAGCAGACCGGCGCGGTCGAGCTGGAGCGCCTCGCCGACCTGGACACGGCCGTGCGGAAGGTGCGCGACGGTGACCTGCCCGCGATGGTCGCCGAGCAGGGCAACACGATCACCCTGCGGTTCGCGGCGAGCGACCAGACCGCGGCGGGCACCGTGCGCGGGATCGTGGAGGGTGTCGTCGGCCGCATCAACCAGGCCGCGACCGGGCAGCCGCCGCGCTTCGACGTGCAGGCCGCGCAGGTGGAGGACTCCTCGCTCGAGCCGATCCAGTTCATCACGCCGGGGATCATGTCCTGGGGCGTCGCCGTCACCGCGGTGTTCGGCGCGGCGCTGACCCTGGTGAGCTGGCGCCGCAAGCAGGTGCTGCGGCGGATCCGGCTGGCGCCGGTGGCCGTCGGGTCGGTGCTCAGCGCCCGGATCGTGGTGACGATCGGGGTGGCCATCCTGCAGGCCCTGATCTTCATCGGGATCGGCCTGCTCCCCCTCTTCGGGCTGAAGCTGACCGGCACCTGGTGGCTGGCGATCCCGGTGTTCCTGCTGGGCATCCTGGCGTTCTTCGCGATCGGCATGCTGGTCGGCGCGTTCGCCAAGACCGAGGAGGCGGCCACCGCGGCGGCCAACATCGTGGTGCTGCCGATGGCGTTCCTTTCCGGCACGTTCTTCCCGATCGACGCGGCGCCCGCGTGGCTGCAGAACGTGTCGAAGGTGTTCCCGCTGCGGCACATGAACGACGGGATCATGGACTTCCTGGTGCGCGGCAAGGCGGCCGGCGCGCTGCTGGTGCCCTGCCTGGTCCTGGTCGGCTTCACGCTGGTGCTCGGTGTGATCGCGGCCAGGGTGTTCCAGTGGGACGACAAGTAGCTAGTCGCTCGGGAGATACGCGCGCAGACGGGCAAGCTCCTGGTATTCGGGATTGTTTTCCTCGTGGGCGTCGAGGATTCGTTTCACGTAGGCGCGGAAACTTGGCTTGTGCCACGCGACGGCGAGGTCCTCGCGCAGCGACTTCGCCGTTTCTTCGTCCGGCGTGGCGCCGGCGTCGATCAGACCGGCACGCGCCCTTGCCCGGGTGAACTCGAACCAGTCGTAGCGGGTCGGCGCGCCGCGCAGCTCGACCGCCTTGTCCGATGCGGCGAGTGCCGCGGAGTAATCCCCGATGTCGGCGAGCGCGGCGGCGAGCTCGGCCTGGTACACGTACCGGTCGGGAGCCACCTCGACCAACGCCTGGAATACCGGAATGGTTCTGCGGATGGTGGGCTGATCGGTCAACGCCGACCGCCGTGCTCGTTTGGCGGTCTGGAAGGCTTGGTCACGCTGCGCCGAGTCGGCATTGTCCAGCAGCTCTTTCAACGACGCGTGCTCGGGCTCGGGTGCCCGTGGATCGAGCTGGTCGTCGAGCACGGCGAACAGCTCGCGCAGGGTCTCCTGGTCCTGCTGGACCTGCTGCACTTCCGCCCTGACCGGTTCCACCGCGCGCCGCACCTCGTGCCGGACGAACGAGGTGAACCCCGGAGCGAACACGGTGAACAGCTTGAACAACCAGGTCCGGGTGCCGATATAGCCGATCATGAACCCGCCCACGCTCGGCAGCACGAGCAGCGAGCCCGCGATGACCTTGGCCTCGGGGGCGGGTTCGAACGCGGTGGACACATTGCCGATCAATTTGCCCACCGCGGAACCGATGGTGCCGAGTTGGACGAGACCGACGCCGACCAGGATTTTGGTCAACCAGTCGGAGATCTGCTCCAGATTCGTGTTCGGGCTCACCGGCTCCGAGTCCGTATCCGCGGGATCCCGGTTGGCCTGCAGGCTCCTGGGAATTCCGAACAGAAAGCCGAGCAGACCGCCGCTCACCATTGCCGCCATTGCGACGAGCATGGCGACGCCGAACGCGGCGGTTGCTCGAATAGTGATGGTGAGTACGGCGAGGATGACCAGCAGGGCGACGAAACCGATGAGGAACACCGCTTGGTGCAGCAGCGAGCGTGTCCGTTCCTCGTCGATATCCACCGAGCGATCCCGGCCCGCTTGGTTGCTACCCAAGGCTGCCTCCAGGGACTTTCTCACCTAGAGTGCGCTGCCGATAACTGCGGGTCAACGGTCATCATCCGGTTGGCCGAACGTGACTGTCAGCCGATGAAGTCCCCGGTTGCCTTGCGCACCTTGGCAAGCAGCGCGGTGAGCTGCTCGGTCTCCCGCTCGGTCAGGCCGCGCAGGCCGAAGTCGACCGCGGTGACCGCCTCGGTGGCCTGCGCCCGGCGCTCCCGGCCGGACTCGGTGATCTCGGCCAGCGTGGTGCGCCGGTCCGTCGGGTGCGGGATGCGCTTGACCAGGCCGTCGGCCTCCAGGCGATCCACGATGTTGGTGACGCTGGTCGGGTGCAGTTGCAGGCGCTCGCCCATCACCCGCATCGGCAGGCTGCCCCGCTTGGCGAAGGTGAGCAGCACGAGCGCCTCGTAGCGGGCGAAGGTCAGCCCGTACGGCCGCAGCGCACCGTCCACCGCGGACTGCAGGATCTGCTGCACCCGCATGATGCTGGTCACGGCGGCCATCGTGCCGGACGGGCCGATCCGCTCCGCCCACAGCTCGGCCGCGCGGACGATCGGGTCGAACGGCAGCGGTCGAGATCTCATGGGGCTTGAAGCTACCAGTGGGTATCCGGAAGGGTGCGTCCATGCTCATCGCGTTCAGTGTCAGCCCGCTCGGCGGCGAGTCCGACAGCGTCGGCAAGGCGGTCGCGGACGCCGTCCGGGTGGTCCGCGAGTCCGGTCTGCCCAACGAGACCTCGGCGATGTTCACCACGGTGGAGGGCGAGGACTGGGATGAGCTCATGGCGGTGGTGAAGCGCGCCGTCGACGCGGTCGCCGCGCATGCCCCGCGGGTCAGCCTGGTGCTCAAGGCGGACATCCGCCCCGGCTACCGCGGGCAGCTGAAGGCCAAGGTGGACCGGGTCGAGGAGCACCTCGCGACATGACGATCGACCCGCGGGCGATGTGGATCAGGTTCGAGACCTACCACGACGTCACCTACTTCACCCCGGAGTCGCGGGCGGCCACCGACGCGCTCGGCTGCAAGGGCGGGTGGATGGGCTACTTCGGCATGCGGGCCGCCCCGCTCGGGGCGGCATCCCCGGAGCTGATCACCGCGGTGTTCTACAACTTCCACCCGGACCGGGTGGCAAGGGCGATCCCCGACGCCTGGGAGATCGCCTCGCCGGAGGACTTCCTGCGCACCCGACTGTCCGGAGTGGACGGTGCGCTGCGCCGGATGCTGCCGCCCGAGGTGCTCGAGGGCGAACAGCTGGCCGAGGCGGCGGCCCTGCTGCGCACCGCCGCGGAGCACGCGCCGATCGCCGGCCGCCCGCTGGCCGCCGCCAACGCCGCGCTGGAGTGGCCGGCCGAGCCGCACCTGGCGCTGTGGCACGCCACCACCCGGCTGCGCGAGTCCCGCGGCGACGGGCACGTGGCGGCGCTGGTCGCCGCCGGCCTCGACCCGTGCGAGACGCTGGTGATGTTCGGCGCCGACCGCGGGCTGGACGCCGGCTACCTGCAGGTCGCCCGCGGCTGGTCGGCGCGGGAGTGGGAGCGGGCGCAGGCCCGGCTGGTCGACCGGGGACTGCTGACCGAAGGCGGCGAGCCGACCGCCGAGGGCGCGGCGCTGCGCGCCTGGGTCGAGGAGCGGACCGACGCCGGGGCCGCCGTCCCGTGGCTGGCCATCGGCCGGGAGGCGACCGAGCGGGTCGCCGAGCTGCTCACCCCGATCGCCCTGCGCATCGCCGAGCGCAACGAGGCCATGGCCGTCAACCCGCTTGGCCTGTCGCCCGTGGCCGAGCTGTCCGGGCTGATGGCCGAGAGGGCAGGCTGAGCTGCCCGATCTGCCACACGGCCGTCGATGGCCGAGATCGGCCACGGTCGGCCACGGTGATCGGCATGGAAGCGACATCCGAGACCGAGTCCGGCGACGACTGGCTCGCCGGCAGCATGATCGAGTTCGGCGGAGAGATCAGCGAGCGCGTCGACCTGCCGCTCGAGGGCATCGAGTTCGGCGCCGACGACGTGAACGTGGCGTAGGGGAGGCACGGCGATGACACCACCCCGCGTGACGTTCAACGACGAGGAGATGACCCTCACCCTGACCGGGATCGGTGCCGGGTGGACGTTCGAGCAGCTCGGGGAGCTGCGCCTGTTCGACGAGGCCCAGGTCCAGTTCCCGTCGAACTGGGACGAGTTCCAGATCGGCGTCGCCACCCAGGTTGTGCAAAGCAACTGGCGGCTGCGCAGCACGACGTTCCTCGAGCAGTCGCTGCAGGCCGGGATCAGCTACAGCCTGGCAGACGGCGGCAGCGGGCAGATGTCGGCCGACACCCAGCTCATCGAGCACCTGCTGCGCCGGCCGCTGATCAGCATGGACGGCATCTTCACGATCAAGCTCAACGGTGAGGCCAGCGCGCAGGGCTTCTCCGGCGACTTCTACATCGGGCTGGGGATCCGGGGTCAGTTCTGAAGAAGGTCGCTGCGTGCCGCTCGGACTGGCGTGTCAGGATGGATATGTGACACGGCCTGATCCACGTCAAACCGCGGCACTGTCCGCTGCCCTGTCCGGAGCGGTCGATCTGTCCGCGCTCAAAGCCAGGGCCGAGGCCGCCGGCGCCCAGGCGAGTCGATCGGCTTCCGGGCAGGGCGCCGTGCAGCCCGGCAACTATGTCGTCGACGTCACCGAGGCCACCTTCCAGGCCGAGGTGATCGAGCGATCGCTGCAGGTCCCCGTGGTCGTCGACCTCTGGGCGGAGTGGTGTGGACCATGCAAGCAGCTCTCGCCCGTCCTCGAGAAGCTGGCCAACGCCGGGGGCGGGGCCTGGGTGCTGGCGCGGATCGACGTCGACGCCAACCCCAGGATCGCGCAGCTGTTCGGGGTCCAGTCCATCCCGATGGTGGTGGCCATCGCCGGCGGCCAACCGGTCGAGGCGTTCGCCGGGGCCCGGCCGGAGCCGCAGATCCGGCAGTGGCTCGACGGCCTGCTCGACGCGCTGCGCGACCGGCTGCCCGGCATCCGCGCTGCCGAGAACGGCGCCATGTCCGAGCCCCCGCCCGAGGACCCGCGGTTCACCGCCGCCGAGAAGGCCTTCAAGGACGGCGACTTCACCAAGGCCGAAGCCGCCTACGAGCAGATCCTCGCCACCGAACCCAACAACGAGCAGGCCAAGAGCGCCCTCGCCCTGGTCCGCTTCGTGGCCCGCGCATCGGCCACCGATCCGTCGGTCGTCGTGCGCGCCGACACCTCGCCCGACGATCTCGATGCGCAACTCGCCGCCGCCGACATCGAGCTGGCCGAGCAGCGCGTCGAGCAGGCCTTCGCCCGGCTGCTGGGCGCCGTACGGCGGACCTCGGGCGAGGACCGGGACCGGGCCCGCACGCACCTGGTCGGGCTGTTCGAGCTGTTCTCCCCGGAGGACCCGCGGGTGGCCAAGGCCAGGCGGGAGCTGGCGAGCGCGCTGTTCTGAGGGCGGCGCCGGGGCCGGGGTGGGGCCCCAGGGTGGGGGCGTGATGCTTTGGCTGGGCGGCTGGGTGCCGTTGGCGGGTGGCGGTCCCAGGGGCGGCGGCTGCGGGGTGGGGCGCCGGGCTTTGGGTGGTGGTCGAGTTGAGTGGGCGGCCGCAGTTCCGATGGGTGCTGCTCAGTTGCCGATCTCGGTGCAGCGGCCGGAGCCTTCGAAGTAGCCGACCCGGAACGCCTCCACCCGGGCGAAGCCGACCTTGGTTGCGGTGCCTTTGACGTCGGCTGCGATGAGGCTGTTGTCCTGCAACAGCTCGGCGACGGCTTCGTCGAGGTCGCCGACGGCGAGGCGGAGGGCGGGGCCGGGTTTGTCGACGAAGCCGGCCCAGGCGCCGGTGAGGCAGGCGGTGCGGAGGCCGACGTCTTCGCCTTCGAGGGGGGCGCCGATGGACTTCTGGATCGCCAGGGCGTAGCGGGAGGCGACTTCGGCGAAGGCGGCGAAGTCGCCGATGCCGGTGCTATCGGCGCCGGGTGGGGCGGTGCGCTTGGGTGGGGTGGCGATCTCCTTGAGCTTGGGGAGATCCATGGCGACGACGTTCTCGTCCGGGCAGAAGGCGACGGGGGAGGTGGCGTCGCCGCTGTCGCATCGGGCGCCGTCGTTGTTGAGCTCGGGTGGGGTGGCGCCGTTGTCCTTGAAGGCCTCGTCGAGGCTCTGCTTGAAGAGCTCGAGGACGCGAGGGTCGGTGATGTCGGCTTCGCCCTGGGTCTTCTCGTCGTCCTCGGAGCGTTCTTTCTCGGCGATGCGGTCGTTGATCTCCTTGGGGTCCATCTGGGCGCAGCGTTTCGGGCCTTTGGTGTAGCCCTCCTGGAAGGCGAAGACGCGGTCGAAGGCGAGGCCGTGGGCGCCGCGGGTGTTGGCGGACAGGCCGGCCGGGTCGCGGATGAAGAACATCGTGGCGAGGACCTTGTTCAGGCCTTCGCCGGTGTTGATCTGGAAGTGCTTGGACTTGCCCTCGGCGACGTGGGCGAAGAAGTTGCCGGCGTAGCAGTCCGCCTGCTGCTCCTTGACGATGGTCGGAGTGCTTTGGCTGATGTTGCTCTTCTCCAGCAGCCGGAACTGGATGGCGTGGCCCATCTCGTGGGCCAGCACGGTGACCACCGCCATCGGGCCGAACTGCTTGTCCAGGAAGGGAAGCAGGACGCCGCGGTCCCAGGAGATGCTGTCGTCGCGGCCGCAGTAGAACGCGTTGACCAGGCCCGCGGTGCTCTCGCCGCAGACCCGGATGGGCGTGCCGTCCGAGTCGTAGGACACCAGCCGTTTGAGGGGCTCGAACTGCTCGTCGAAGTCGGCCGGCAGCCGCTCGCCCCAGTAGTCGTAGAGGTCGGACACGGCGTTGATGGCGAGGCGGTCCATCTCGCTCCCGTCGCCGTTCTCGACCTCGAGCTGGGCGTCGGGGACCCCTTCGCGCGGTCCGCTCGGGCCGTCGGTGAGCGGTTTGCCCCCGACGGTCTTCGTGTCGATCTCCCCGACCGCGCGGGCCTTGCCGGCGACCGGCGTGCCGGCGCAGCCACCGAGCTGTGCGATCATGAGCACGGCCGCGGCCAGCCCGATCCCCGCGCGTACCAGGCGCCCCCTGACTATCTGCACAGTTCGGCACCTTACTTGCCGGGGACGGCCGGCGTGGGGACATCTACAGGTTGCAGGCCTTGGCGCCCTGCAGGGTGCCGGCCCGGAACACCGACACCCGTTCGAAGCCGGTGGGCAGGGCGCGGCCGGCGTTGTCGCGGCCGGCGTAGTCGTAGCGGAGCAGGACGGCGATGGCCTCGTCGAGGTCGCCGGGGGACAGCGCGAAGCCGGTCTGGCGGCTGATCAGGGTGCCGGTGTAGGAGCCGGCCAGGCACAGCACCTGGCGCTGGGCGTCGGCGCCGTCGAGCGGCTTGCCGAGGATGGATATGGCCGCCATGCCGAACCGGCTGGCCAGGATCGTGCCGGTGGCGTAGTCGCCGATGTCGGCGTGCAGCTCGGGCAGCGTGCCCCGGGTGGCGATGTCGATCTCCCCGCCGCCCGGGCAGAACGCGATCGGCCCCTGGTCGCCGGCGCACTTCGGGTTGTCCTCGATGGGACGCAGCGCCGGCTTGGCCCACTGCTTGCCGCGCTCGGCGACGACCGCACCGAAGTAGGTGTTCAGGTCGTCGGTCATCGACTCAAGCAGCTGGTCGAACGGCAGGTTGCCGCCGCGCTCCTGATCGTCGGCGGACAGGAAGCCGCGCAGCGTGAACGTCCGGTTGTCCACGCTCATCGCGGCGCACAGCGGGGCGCCCTTGTCGTAGCCGTCCAGGAACGCCGACACCCGGTCGAACGCGTCGCCGTGCGCGCCCTTGTCGGTCTGCTCGGTGCCGATCGGATCGCGGAACGTGGTCAGCGACTGCAGCGCGGAGTCCAGCCGGTCCATGCCGGCCTGCAGATGCGCCCCCTTGCCGTCGGCCACCCAGCGCACGAACGCGCCGGCGTAGCAGTCGGCCTGCGCCTCGATCAGGATCGTCGGGTACTTGTCCGGGTTGCGGCGCTGCTCGGCGACGGTGAGCCCGGCCCGCCGCTGCACCGCGTGGCCCATCTCGTGGGACAGCACGAGCATGACCGCGGCCTCGCCGAACCGGTCCTTGAGCACCGGCAGCAGCGCCGACCGGTCCCAGGCGATCACGTCCTCGGTGGGGCAGTAGAACGCGTTGCCCTCCACGTCCGACGAGATCCGCACGCACGGCGGCGCCGGGCTGGTCTCGTCGGCGGTGTCCACCGAGTAGAACCCACCGGCGAGGTCCTTCCACGGCTTGTCGAACGTGGCCGGAAAGCTCTCCCGCCAGAACGTCAGCAGATCCGTGACGACCGTGGCGGCCAGCACATCGATCTCGCCGCCGTCGGTGTTCTTCACGAACGAGGGATCCACCCCGGGCGTGTTCGGATCGGTCTTGGTGACCGATCCCCCGGCGACCGGGCTGCCGGGCACGTTGCTGGTGCAGGCGAGCGCGACGGCGGCGACCACGAGGAGCACGGCGACCCGGACGGTGTGCACCCCTTCAGTGTGCCCCGATCCCATGGCCTACATCGGTGATTCGTCCGGAACCAGCCAGATCACGCCCTGCGGCGGCAGTTGCAGCAGCGCCGACGCCGGACGCCCGTGCCATGGCCGGTCCTGCGCCTCGATCGCGCCCATGTTGCCGACGCCGGAGCCGCCGTAGGCCTGCGCGTCGGTGTTGAGAATCTCCAGCCAGCGGCCGGCCCGTGGCAGCCCCACCCGGTAGTTGTGGTGCGGCATGCCGGCGAAGTTGGCCACGCAGGCAAGCACGGCCTCCGGCCGGTCCGGGGCCAGGCGCAGGAAGCTGACCACGTTGCCGGCCGAGTCGTTGGCGTCGATCCAGGAGAAGCCCTCCGGGCGGGTGTCGGCGGCGTACAGCGCGGGATGCGCGCGGTAGGCGGCGTTGAGGTCGGCGACCAGCGCGCGGATGCCGGCGTGCCGCGGGTCGCCGAGCAGCTCCCACTCCAGCGAGCGGCTCTCGGACCACTCGCCGATCTGGCCGAACTCCCCGCCCATGAACAGCAGCTGCTTTCCGGGATGGGCCCACATGTAGGTCAGCAGGGCACGCAGCCCTGCGGCCTTGTTCCAGTCGTCGCCGGGCATCCGGGTCCACAGCGAGCCCTTGCCGTGCACCACCTCGTCGTGCGACAGCGGCAGCACGTAGTTCTCGCTCCAGGCGTACATCAGGGAGAACGTCAGCTCGTTGTGGTGGTACGAGCGGTGCACCGGGTCGTGGCCGACGTAGCGCAGGGTGTCGTGCATCCAGCCCATGTTCCACTTGAAGCCGAAGCCGAGCCCGCCCACGTGCGTCGGCCGGGACACGCCCGGCCAGGCCGTGGACTCCTCGGCCACCATGATGACGCCCGGGTGGTGCTTGTAGACGGTCGCGTTGAGCTCCTGCAGGAACCGCACCGCGTCCAGGTTCTCCCGTCCACCGTGGACATTCGGCGTCCACTGGCCCGGCTTGCGGGAGTAGTCCAGGTACAGCATCGAGGCGACGGCGTCCACCCGCAGCCCGTCGACGTGGAACTGGTCGATCCAGTACAGCGCGTTGGCCACCAGGAAGTTGCGCACCTCGTTGCGCCCGAAGTCGAACACCAGCGTGCCCCAGTCGGGGTGCTCGCCGCGGTGCGGGTCGGAGTGCTCGTAGAGCGGGGTTCCGTCGAACCGGGCCAGCGCCCAGATGTCGCGCGGGAAGTGCGCCGGCACCCAGTCCATGAGCACGCCGATGCCGCGCTGGTGCAGCGTGTCGACGAAGTAGCGGAACTCGTCCGGCGGGCCGAACCGGGCGGTCGGCGCGTAGTAGGAGGTGACCTGGTAGCCCCATGAGCCGCCGAACGGGTGCTCGGCCACGGGCAGCAGCTCGACGTGGGTGAACCCGTTGTCGTCGAGGTAGTCGGCCAGCTGATCGGCCAGCTCCCGGTAGCCGAGGCCCGGCCGCCACGAGCCGAGGTGCACCTCGTAGACGCTCATCGGCGCCGCGGTCCAGTCGGTCGCCCTGCGCTTGGCCAGCCAGGCGTCGTCCCCCCACGTGTAGTCCGAAATGGACACTACGGACGCGGTGGCCGGCGGGACCTCGGTGGCGAACGCCAGCGGGTCGGCCTTCTCGTGCCAGCGGCCGTCCGGTCCGTGGATGCGGAACTTGTACCGGGTGCCGGGCGGCAGGCCGGGGATGAACAGCTCCCACACCCCGGACGAGCCGAGTGAGCGCATCGGGTTGGCCCGGCCGTCCCAGCCGTCGAAGTCGCCGGCCACCCGGACGCCGAGCGCGTTGGGCGCCCAGACGGCGAACGAGGTGCCGGTCACCACGCCGCTCACGGTCTCGTACGACCGCACGTGCGCGCCGAGTGCCTCCCACAGCCGCTCGTGCCGGCCCTCGCCGATCAGGTGCAGGTCGATCTCGCCGAGCGTGGGCAGCCACCGGTACGGGTCGTCCACGACGACCGCGCCGTGGCCGTAGTCGACCTCGAGCAGGTACTCGTTGGGCGGCTCGGGCAGCTGCCCGGCGAACAGCCCGTCGGCCAGCTCGTCGAGCGGGAACCGGTTCTCCCCGGCGATCAGCGTGACGCTCCTGGCGCCCGGCCGCAGCGCGCGGGCCACCGTGGTGCCGGCATGGTCGGAATGCACGCCCAGCAGGGAGTGCGGGTCGTGGTGCGCGCCGGCCAGCAGGCGCTCGAGGTCCGCGGACGGGGGCAGTACCGGTCGTAGCCTCTGTAGCTTCTGCTTTTCCACTGGTTCATTCTCGCCGCAGAGCCCGAGCCTCGCCGAACGCCACCGCGCCTGGTCAGCTGCCGGAGATGTACGAGGCGAGCTGCTCTCGGTCGCTCTCCAGCTCGGTGATGCGGCTCTTGACCACGTCGCCGATGCTGACGATGCCGGCGAGGCGGCCGTCCACGATCACCGGCATGTGCCGGATCCGGCGCTCGGTCATGGTCGCGGCCAGGCTGTCCACGCTGTCGGCGGGCGTGCAGGTCACCACCGAGGTGGTCATGATCTGCGACACCGGGTCGTTGAGCAGCTCGGCGCCGCGCTCGTTGAGCCGGCGGACGATGTCGCGCTCGGACACGATGCCGACCACGGCGTCGTTGTCCACCACGACCATGGCGCCCACGTTGTGCCGGGCCAGCTCACCGATCAGCCCGCCGACCGTGGTCGCCGGGTCGACCGTGGCCACGGCGTCGCCCTTGCCGCGCAGCACATCCGAGATCCGCATCTGGACACCCCGATCCTGTCCGAGTCGCAGCTACTCCGAGTAAATCCCCGATGTCGATCAGGTTAGCCAGCTCGGGCGCCTTCGGAAAGTCGCCAGCGGGATGGCCAGCCAGTCCGGCCGGTAGTGGTGCTCGAGGGCCACCTCGTAGACGGCCTTGTCCAGCTCGAGCGCCCGCAGGAGCAGCGGCTGGCTGCGCGGGTCGAAGGCCACCTTGGCGTACCCCTCGCAGAACGCCGCCTGGTTGCGGTCGGCCCACTCGGCGGCCCTGGCCAGCAGCTGCCGGTCGTCCTCGCCGCCGGCGAGCAGGTGGAACGCCGCGTACTCGAACGAGCGCAGCATCCCGGCGATGTCCCGCAGCGGCGAGCGCAGTGCCCGCCGGTGCTCGACGTCGGCGTCCGGCTCGCCCTCGAAGTCGATCAGCACCCAGCCGGCCGTGCTGCGCAGCACCTGCCCGAGATGCAGGTCGCCGTGCACGTGCTGGACCTCGACCGGCGTGTCGAGCCCGCGGACGGCGTCGAACGCCGCGCGCAGCAGGCCCTCGTGCTCGCGCAGCTCGGGCACCTCGGCCAGCACCGCGTCCAGCCGGCCGTGCATGGCCTCCACCCGGTTGCCGATGTCCTCCGGCTGGACGATCTCCGTGCCCAGCGTCGCGGCCAGGTCGGCGTGCACCTCGGCCACGGCGACCCCGAGCCGGTTGGCCTCGCCGGCGAAGTCGCCGCCCACCTCGTCGGCGTGCAGATCGGCCTCGGCCAGCAGGTCGCGCACGCTGGCGGTCGCGGTGGCCCAGCCCTCGACGGCGTCCGGCAGGAACTGCTGCAGGAAGCCGAACGTCGTGCCCTCGCCCTCGATGGTGCCGAGCGGCTCGGCGATGTGGGTGCTCCCGGCGTCGTGCAGCGCCCGGTGCAGCTCGACGTCCCGGTTGGGTCCGGGCGAGGGGCGGCGGAACAGCTTCAGGATGTAGTTCTGGCCGTAGATCACCGAGGTGTTGCTCTGCTCGGCCCCGATCGGCCGGGCCCGCAGCCCGCGCTCCAGCGTCGTCCACGGCTCGTGCCGGAACCGCAGCCCGCCGCGGTCGGCGTTGCCGGCGAGCAGCTCGAGCAGCTGCCCCATCAGCTCGGCGTCGTGCGGCGCGTCGTACACGTGCACGCCGTGCACCTGCCCGATGACCGCGTGCCCGATGTGGTCGACCAGCTCCGAGCGGACCCCGAGAAGCAGGTGGTAGGCCTCGCCGTCCACGCTCACCAGCGCCTGCACCAGGCCCGGGTCGCCGTCGATGATCGTGGCCGCGTGCCGTACCTCGACGACCGCGGCGCCCTTGCGCTTGGCCGCGAACCACCGCTGACCCGGCAGCCACTGCCGGATCGGCTCGGTCAGGTCGCCCACCAGCGTGGTCGGTTGCATGCACGTCACGGTGTCTCGCCTTCCTCCCCCTGCGAGGTGATCTGGAACCAGTAGAAGCCGTGGCCAGGGAGGGTCAGCAAGTAGGACAGCTCACCGATGGGTGGGAACGGTACGCCGCCGGTCAACTCGACCGGGGTGCACCCCGCGTGGTCGGACAGGTCGAGCTCCACCGGCTGCGGGAAGCGGGAGAGGTTGTTCACGCACACCACCAGGTCCTCCTCGCCGCTCGGGTCGACCCAGCGGCGCAGGTAGGCCAGCACGCTGGGGTTGGACGAGCCGAGCTCGATGAAGTCGCCGAGCCCGAACGCCGTGTGCTGGCGGCGAACCTGCAGCATCCGCCTCGTCCAGTGCAGCAGCGAGGACGTGCTGTTGGACTGTGCCTCGACGTTGACGCCCTGGTAGCCGTAGATCGGGTCCATGATCACCGGCAGGTACAGCCGGCCGGGGTCGCAGCGGGAGAAGCCGGCGTTGCGGTCCGGGGTCCACTGCATCGGGGTGCGCACGCCGTCGCGGTCGCCGAGCCAGATGTTGTCGCCCATCCCGATCTCGTCGCCGTAGTAGAGCACCGGCGAGCCGGGCAGGGACAGCAGCAGCGCGGTGAACAGCTCCTGCTGGTTGCGGTCGTTGTCCAGCAGCGGGGCCAGCCGGCGCCGGATGCCGATGTTCGCCTTCATCCGGGGATCCTTGGCGTACTCGGCCCACATGTAGTCGCGCTCGTCGTCGGTGACCATCTCCAGGGTCAGCTCGTCGTGGTTGCGCAGGAAGATGCCCCACTGGCAGCCGGACGGGATCGGCGGCGTCTGGGCCAGGATCTCCGAGATCGGGAACCGGGATTCGCGGCGCACCGCCATGAAGATGCGCGGCATCAACGGAAAGTGGAAGGCCATGTGGCATTCGTCACCGCCGACCGCGGGATCGCCGAAGTACTCCACCACGTCGGCCGGCCACTGGTTGGCCTCGGCCAGCAGCACCCGGCCCGGGTACTCGTCGTCGACCACCTTGCGGCACCGCTTGAGGAACTCGTGCGTGCGCGGGAGGTTCTCGCAGTTGGTGCCCTCCTCCTCGAACAGGTACGGCACCGCGTCCAACCGGTAGCCGTCGATGCCGAGGTCCAGCCAGAACCGGATGACGTCCAGCATCGCTTCCTGGACTTCGGGGTTGGCGTAGTTGAGGTCGGGCTGGTGGGAGAAGAACCGGTGCCAGTAGAACTGGCCGCGCACCGGGTCGTAGGTCCAGTTCGACGTCTCGGTGTCGACGAAGATGATCCGCGCCTTGGGGTAGCCGGTGTCGGTGTCGGCCCAGACGTAGAAGTCGCCGTACGGGCCGTCCGGGTGGTTGCGCGACTCCTGGAACCACGGGTGCGCCTCGGAGGTGTGGTTGAGCACCAGGTCGGTGATCACCCGGATGCCCCGGCGGTGCGCCTGGTCGAGCAGGTAGACGAAGTCGTCGACGTCGCCGAACTCGGGCAGCACGGCCCGGAAGTCGCTGATGTCGTAGCCGCCGTCGCGCAGCGGGGAGGCGTAGAACGGCGGCAGCCACAGGCAGTCGATGCCGAGCCACTCCAGGTAGTCCAGCTTGTCGGCAAGGCCGCGCAGGTCACCGGTGCCGTCGTTGTCCGAGTCGTTGAACGCGCGGACCAGCACCTCGTAGAAGACGGCGGTTTTGTACCACTGCGGCTCGGCGGGCGCGGAGCGGGCATGCGCGAAATCCCCTGCCTGTGGTTCGACCAGGTGGCCGTCGGCGGTGACCGCCTCCCCGGTGTGCGGCACGCCGTGGAGCCCGAGTGCCGCGTCGGGGCGTGGTTCATCCAGGGGTTCGGTCATGGTTGGACCCATTTCCTACGCGGCCGTCGTTGGTCTACTCCATGGTTATCACGTCGGGCCGGTTTCGCAGGACAACGTGGCTGGACCGGGGCGACATCGTGATCACCCCGATCCGCCGAGAGTCCACTTAGGTCACGCGGTAGGCGACCCGGGTGTCCTTGCCGCCGGATGTTGAGCTTCTGTGGCGGGCGCGAGGCGTCGATAGGGGCTTACGTAGGGCTAGCCGACCCGATATACACGAATTGTGAGCACGTCAATACACGTTGAACCCGTCTCCTATCCCTTCAACGACGCCGCCGGTCTCGAGCTGCACGAGGCCTACGCCGCGGCAAGGGCCGACGCCGGCCTGATCCGGGTCCGGCTGCCGTACGGCGAACCGGCCTGGCTCGCCACCCGCTACGCCGACGTGCGGCAGGTGCTAGGCGACCGGCGGTTCAGCCGCGCCGAGGCGATCCGGCGCGACGAGCCGCGGACGTCCCCGGGGCGGGTGTCGATGGGAATCCTGGCCATGGACCCGCCCGAGCACACCCGGCTGCGCAAGCTGGTGGCCAAGGCGTTCACCATGCGCCGCATCGAACGGCTGCGCCCGCGGGTGCGCGAGCTGGCCGAGACCTCCCTCGACGAGATGGTGTCGCTCGGCCCGCCCGCCGATCTGGTGGAGCGGTTCGCGCTGCCTCTCCCGGTGGCGGTGATCTGCGAGCTGCTCGGCGTGCCGACGACCGACCGGCCCAAGTTCCGGGTGTGGAGCGACGCCATGCTGTCGACCACCCGGCTGACCGCCGAGGAGTTCGAGGCCACCCGGGAGGAGACCCGCGCCTACATGGCGGGGCTGATCGCGATCCGCCGCGCCGAGCCGGCCGACGACCTGATGACCGCGCTGATCGAGGCCAGGGACGAGCACGACCGGCTCTCCGAGCTGGAGCTGGTCGACCTGTGCTGGGGGCTGCTGGTCGCCGGGCACGAGACCACCGCGTCCCAGCTCCCCAACTTCGTCTACGTCCTGCTCCGCAACCCGGACAAGTGGGCCGAGCTGCAGAAGGACCCGGACCTGATCCCGGCCGCCGTCGAGGAGCTGATGCGCTTCGTGCCGCTCGGTGTCGGGTCGGCCTTCGCCCGCTACGCCACGGAGGACGTCGAGGTCGGGGGAGTCCTGGTGCGCGCGGGTGAGCCGGTGCTCGCCGCGGTCAGCTCGGCGAACCGCGACGGCGAGCAGTTCGACGCGCCCGACGAGCTGCGGTTCGACCGCGGGGAGAACCAGCACGTCGGTTTCGGGCACGGTGCGCACCACTGCCTCGGCGCGCAGCTGGCCAGGGTGGAGCTGCAGGAGGCCCTGCGGGTGCTGCTCGCCCGGCTGCCCGGGCTGCACGTGGCCGGGGAGATCGAGTGGAAGACTGGAATGATCATGCGCGCGCCCCGGATGATGCCGGTAGGGTGGTGAGCCCCAGGGTTCTCCCCGCGTGCGCAATTTCCTTACGGGGACACGGATCGCGGGCACCATACCTGGGTGACCACCTTGAAGGACAGCGAGCCCGTCGCCTACCCGTTCGACGATCCGGCCGGGCTCGACGTGGACGACGCGTACGCGGTGGCCCGCGCGGCCGGGATGATCCGGGTCCGGCTTCCCTACGGTGAACCGGTCTGGCTGGTCACGCGGTACGCCGACGCCCGGCTGGTGCTCAGCGACCCGCGGTTCAGCCGGGCCATGGCGACCGAGCGGGACGGGCCGCGGCTGACCGAGGCCCGCGAGGAGCCCGGCCAGATGTTCACCTTGGACCCGCCGGAGCACACCCGGCTGCGCACGCTGGTGGCCAAGGCGTTCACCATGCACCGCGTCGCCCGGCTGCGGCCGCGGGTGCGCGAGCTGGCCGAAGGGTTGGCCGACGAGCTGGTCGCGGCCGGCGCGCCGGCCGACCTCGTCGAGCACTACACGCGCCCGATCCCGGGTTCGGTGATCTGCGAGATGCTCGGCGTGCCCGCCTCCGACCGGCCGCAGTTCCAGGTGTGGAGCGACACCATGATGGCCGGCACCCGGGTGACCCTCGATGAGGTGCTGACCGCCCGCGAGGAGCTGCGCGACTACCTGCACGGGATGATCGAGATCCGCCGGGCCGAGCCGGCCGACGACCTGATGACGGCGCTCATCGAGGCCCGCGACGAGCACGGCCGGCTCTCCGAGCGGGAGCTGATCGACCTGTGCCTGATGCTGCTCATGTCCGGCCTGGAGACCACCGAGACGCAGCTGTCCAGCATCGTCTACACGCTGCTCACCGAGCCGCACCGGTGGGCCCGGCTGCGCGACGACCCGGAGCTGGTCCCGAGCGCGATCGAGGAGCTGCTGCGCTTCCTGCCGCTCGGCACGGCCGGCAGCTTCGTCCGCTACGCCACCGAGGACGTCGCGGTCGGCGACACCCTGGTGCGGGCCGGCGAGCCGGTGCTGGTGGCGCTCGCCGCGGCCAACCGCGACGCCGCCCGGTTCGACGCGCCCGACGAGGTGCGGCTCGCCCGGAGGGACAACTCGCACCTGGGGTTCGGCCACGGCGCGCACCACTGCCTCGGCGCGCAGCTGGCCAGGGTGGAGCTGCAGGAGTCGCTGTGGGTGCTGCTGGCCCGGCTGCCGGGGTTGCACCTGGCCGGCGAGGTCGAGTGGAAGACCGGGATGCTCATCCGCGGTCCGCGGGTGCTGCCGGTCGGGTGGTGAGGCTCAGCGCCGGCCCTCGATGCTCACGATGTGGGCCACCCGGTTCCAGGGCTCGAGCTTGACGTAGTTGGCCTGCCCCCACTCCCAGGTCTCCCCGGACACCTCGTCGCGCACGGCGAACCGGTCGGTCCAGTCGAGCCCCAGCGCCGGGAGGTCGAGCCAGAGGGTGCCCTCCTGGGCGTGGTAGGAGTCGAGGTTGATCACCGTGATCACCTTGTCGCCGCTGCCCGGGTCGGTCTTGGAGTAGGCGATCAGGGCGTCGTTGCTGACGTCGTGGAAGTGCAGGGTGCGCAGCTGCTGCAGGGCGGGGTGGGCGCGGCGGATGGCGTTGAGCCGGGTGATCCACGGCTCGAGGGACCGGCCGTCGGCCAGCGCGGTGGCGTAGTCGCGGGGCCGCAGCTCGTACTTCTCCGAGTTGAGGTACTCCTCGCTGCCCTCCCGGACCGGCTCCCACTCGTACAGCTCGTAGCCGGAGTAGACGCCCCAGGTCGGCGACATCGTGGCGGCCAGCGCGGCGCGCAGCGCGAACATCGCCGGCCCGCCGGTCTGCAGCGAGACGTGCAGGATGTCCGGGGTGTTGACGAACAGGTTGGGCCGCGCCTCGTGGCAGTGCGCCACCAGGTCCACCCCGAACTCGATCAGCTCGTGCTTGAAGGTGCGCCAGGTGAAGTAGGTGTAGGACTGGGTGAAACCCAGGCGGGCCAAGCCGTACAGCCGGGCCGGCCGGGTGAACGCCTCGGACAGGAACAGCACGTCCGGCTCCTGCGCCTTGACCTTGCCGATCAGCCAGTGCCAGAAGTCCGGCGGCTTGGTGTGCGGGTTGTCCACCCGGAAGATCCGCACGCCCTGCGCCACCCAGTGCAGCACGATCCGCAGGCACTCCGCGTAGAGGCCCTTCGGGTCGTTGTCGAAGTTGAGCGGGTAGATGTCCTGGTACTTCTTGGGCGGGTTCTCCGCGTAGGCGATCGTGCCGTCCGGGCGGGTGGTGAACCACTCCGGATGCTCGGTGACCCACGGGTGGTCCGGCGCGCACTGCAGCGCGAAGTCCAGCGCCACCTCCATGCCCAGCTCCTGCGCCCGCGCCACGAACGCCTTGAAGTCGGCCAGCGTGCCAAGGTCGGGGTGGATCGCGTCGTGCCCGCCCTCGGCCGACCCGATGGCCCACGGCGAGCCGACGTCCTCGGGCACGGAGATCACGCTGTTGTTCGGCCCCTTGCGGTTGACCCGGCCGATCGGGTGGATCGGCGGCAGGTACACCACGTCGAAGCCCATCCGCGCGACCCGGTCCAGGTCCTTGGCCGCGGTGGTGAACGTGCCGTGCACCGGCTTGCCGGACTCGTCGACACCGCCGGTGGAGCGCGGGAACAGCTCGTACCAGGAGCCGAACAGCGCGCGCGGCCGGTCCACCCAGATCTCGTACTTCTTGCCCTTGGTGACCAGCTCGCGGATCGGCGTGCCGTGCATGATCTTGTGCACCGGCTCGCCGAGCGCGTCGGCGATCCGCGCGGGCAGCGGCCGGGTCGTGTCGCGCAGCGCCGCCGCGGCCGACCGCAGCAGGACGCGGTCGCCGTGACCGGCGTCGGCGGCCCGCTCCAGCAGCCGGGCGCCGGTCTCCAGGTCGTTGGCCAGCTCGTCGGGGCCCTGCGCCGCGCCGACCTTGACCTCGACGGTGTGCCGCCAGGTGGTCCACGGGTCGGCCCAGGCGTCCACCCGGAACGTCCACCGGCCCTCGGCGTCCGGCACGATCGTGGCGACCCACTGGTCCAGCCCGATGCCGTGCGGAACCATCCGGGTGTGCCGGTCGGCCTTGTCGCCCGGCCCGCGCCAGGACACCGTGGCGGCCACCGCGTCGTGCCCCTCCCGCCACACCGCCGCGTACACCGGAACGTGCTCGCCCACCACGGCCTTGGCGGGGTAGCGACCACAGCTGACCACAGGTGCGACGTCGTCGATGCCAAGGCGCCCGCTCACCGGCTCGGACCTCCCGTCTCGTGATCCCACCGTCAAGTCTGCCCGGCCGGTCTTACGCCTACATGACGAGCTCCCTTGCACGATCCAGGTGGGTGGGTCGGGGCCCGCCGGCCGTCGTCTAAGGTCGCCAGGATGAAAGCAGTACGCCGCTTCACCGTTCGTGCCGGGTTGCCGGAACCGTTGGCCGAGTTGGGAACGCTCGCCACCAACCTGCGCTGGACCTGGCATCCGCCCACACAGGACCTGTTCGCCGCGGTCGACCCCGAGGCATGGGAGCGGCTCGGCGACCCGCTGCGGCTGCTGGCCGAGGTTCCCGCCGAGCGCCTCGAGCAGCTGGCCGCCGACGCGCCGTTCCTGGCAAGGGCCGGCGCGGTCTCCGACGACCTGCGGCGGTACCTCAGCGGCCCGCGGTGGTACCAGCGGCGGCGCGACGAGGTGGCCGGGCACGGCCCGGACGGCGCGCGGATGCCGGACGCGGTGGCGTACTTCTCCATGGAGTTCGGCGTGACCGAGGCGCTGCCGAACTACTCCGGCGGCCTCGGGGTGCTCGCCGGCGACCACCTCAAGGCGGCGTCGGACCTCGGCGTGCCGCTGATCGGGGTCGGCCTGCTCTACCGGTCCGGATACTTCCGCCAGTCGCTGTCGCTGGACGGCTGGCAGATCGAGCACTACCCGGTGATCGACCCGAACGCGCTGCCGCTGGAGCTGCTGGTGGAGCCGTCCGGGGCCCCGATCCTCGTGCACGTCGCTATGCCCGGCGGCCGGGTGCTTCGGGCCCGGATCTGGAAGGCCGGCGTCGGCCGGGTTCCGTTGCTGCTGCTGGACTCCGACATCGAGGACAACCCCGACGACCTGCGCAGCGTCACCGACCGGCTCTACGGCGGCGACCAGGATCACCGCATCCGCCAGGAGATCCTGGCCGGAATCGGCGGGGTGCGGGCGGTGCGTACCTACTGCGAGCTGACCGGGCACCCGCAGCCGGAGGTGTTCCACACCAACGAGGGCCACGCCGGGTTCCTCGGCCTCGAGCGGGTGCGCGAGCTGGTGTCCGGCGAGCAGCTGGACTTCGACCAGGCGCTGTCGGCGGTCCGCGCGGGCACGGTGTTCACCACGCACACCCCGGTTCCGGCCGGGATCGACCGGTTCCCCGTCGACCTCGTGCAGCACTACTTCGGCGACGGCACGCTGCTGCCGGGCATCGAGCTGCGCCGGGTGCTCGAGCTGGGCGCCGAGGACAACCCGGGCATGTTCAACATGGCGCACATGGGGTTGCGGCTGGCCCAGCGCGCCAACGGGGTCTCCCGGTTGCACGGCCAGGTGAGCCGGGAGATGTTCGGCGGGCTGTGGCGCGGCTTCGACACCGCGGAGGTGCCGATCACCTCGGTCACCAACGGGGTGCACGGGCCCACCTGGGCGGCTCGGGAGATGACCAGCCTGCTGCACGGTGAGTCCGATTTGGACAGTCACATCCTGGAGATCGGGTCGGGCGGGTTGCAGCCGCTGCCCGACGCGGTGCTGTGGGAGCTGCGCTGCGGGCTGCGCGACCGGCTGGTCCGCGAGGTGCGCCGCCGGGTCCGCTCGGCCTGGCTGCAGCGCGGCGCGTCCGACCTCGAGCTGGGCTGGACCGACAAGATCTTCGACCCGGATGTGCTCACCGTCGGCTTCGCCCGCCGGGTCCCGACCTACAAGCGGCTCACGCTGATGCTGCGCGACCACGAGCGGCTCAAGTCGCTGCTGCTGCACCCGGAGCGGCCGGTGCAGCTGGTGGTGGCCGGCAAGTCGCACCCGGCCGACGACGGCGGCAAGGCGCTGATCCAGCAGATCGTCAAGTTCGCCGACGACCCCGACGTGCGGCACCGGATCGTGTTCCTGCCCGACTACGACATGTCGATGGCCCGCTACCTGTACTGGGGCTGCGACGTCTGGCTGAACAACCCGTTGCGGCCGCTGGAGGCCTGCGGCACCTCGGGGATGAAGTCGGCGCTCAACGGCGGTCTCAACCTGTCCATTCGGGACGGTTGGTGGGACGAGCTGTACGACGGCAGCAACGGCTGGGCGATCCCCACCGCCGACGGCGTCAACGACCCGGTGCGCCGCGACGACCTGGAGGCCGCCGCGCTCTACGAGCTGCTCGGCTCCCAGGTGGCGCCGCTGTTCTACGAGCGCGGCGTGGACGGCGTGCCCACCAGGTGGCTGGCCCGGGTGCGGCACACCCTCGCCTCGCTCGGCCCGCAGGTGCAGGCCTCGCGGATGGTGCGCGAGTACGTGGAGTCCCACTACGCCCCCGCCGCCACCGCGGTCGGCCGGGCCAGGGCGGACAGCTTCAAGCTCGCCAAGGATCTGGCCGCCTACCGGGCCCGGCTGGCCGGCGCCTGGCCGCACGTCCGGATCACCGACTGCGAGCTCGGCTTCGAGGACGGCCACGCCGCCGTGCTCGGCGAGCCGGTCCGCGTGCACGCCACGGTCGACCTGGCCGGCCTCGACCCCTCCGACGTCGAGGTCCAAGCCGTAATCGGCCGCGTCGGCGACACCGACGAGCTGACCGACGTCGTCACCGCCACCATGACCAAACTCGACGACGGCCGCTACCTCGCCCAACTCCCCCTGCCCCACACCGGCTCCCTCGGCGTCACCGCCCGGGTCCTACCCCGCCACGAGCTCCTCGCCTCCCCCGCCGAGCTCAGCCGGGTGGTGCTCGCCTAACAGACCTCCAGCCGGCTGCGGGTCGCGGCGACGCGGGGCCACCAGGGGACAAGGCGCTCGGCTTCGGTGAGGACGCGGCGGGCGGTGCGGTTGTCGCCGGCGGCCATGTGGGCGCGGGCGAGGGTGGCGAGGTCGTCGGCGCGGGCGATGACGTCGTCGCAGCCGCCGGCGGCCAGGCGGGCCAGGGAGATGGCGCGGTCGAGGTTGCCGCGCAGCAGGGCCAGCAGGGCGCGGGAGCCGTTGAGGCGGTGGCTGGGGAAGCCGAGGGTCTCGGCGTTGGACATGGCGGTGCTCGCGGTGGACAGGCCGAGCTCCGCGTCGAGCTGGCCGGCCTCCACCGTGGCGCAGGCCAGGCCGGCGAGCGCGGCGAACGACACCGCGGCCTCGTGCGGCTCCTGGTCGAGCTGGGAGGCCAGCTTCACGGCGAGCACCATCGCCTCGGCGTAGCGGCCGCGCGCCTCGAGCACCACGATCCGGGCCGCGATCGCGGTGCGCAGCTCCGGGTAGGACTCGGCCAGCTGCGCGGCGATCTTCTCGGCTTTGGCCAGGTCTCCGGTGTGCGCGCTGTCGATCGCCGCCCTGGTCAGCGGCGCCGCCTCGAGCTGCTGCAGGTGCCGGCCGCCGAGCCGGGGCAGCCGCAGCAGCATCCAGCCGGTCGAGGTGGAGATCGGGGTCTTGCTCGGCAGCAGCGCGTGGCCGACGGTCAGGCCGCAGGTGATCGCCAGCCCGTGCAGCACCGCCGAGCCGCCGCCGAGCGCCGCGAGCACGGCCAGCACCGACGCGGCCGCCCCGACGATCGCCGAGCACAGCGCCGCCCCCCAGATCCGCGGCCGCACCGGGGCCCGGCCCGGACCGACGCTGACCGACAGCAGCACCGGGAGTGTGCGCAGCACCCGGGTCCGGGCCGTGGATCCCCACTCGAGCAGCCGCGGGCCGATGCCGATGACGACGCGATCCACCCGCACGCCGAGGACCAGCGCGCCGGCCAGCAGGCCGAGCTGCAGCGCCGCCAGCCCGGCGAGCACGCCGAGCGCGGCGCCGGCCAGGCCGGCCAGCACGCCCGACACCGACCACTCGATCGCCACGATGGCCGCCACGGTGGCGACGACGACCAGCCATCCGGGCCGCAGCAGTGTGCGCACGAGCAGACGCTACGCCTGTCCGCAAGTTCCCCACATGGCCCCGCGGGAGGCCAAAGGGGCAAGACCGGTGAGCGGAGCTTGCAGAGCGAACCATCGAACACCGCCCTGTCGCCGAGGAACGAGGCGACAGGGTCTTCAGACGGGTCAAGGAAACCCCTAGGGCACCGCCGGAGTGCCACCCTCCTGCGTCGGCAGGCCGGCCGCACGCCAGGCGCGGAAGCCGCCGACCAGGTCGGTCGCCCGGCGCAGGCCAAGCCGGCGCAGGTCGCGGGCGGCCAGGCTGGACGCGTAGCCGTCGTTGCAGACGACGATCACCCTGCTGTCCTCGGTGAACCCGGGCAGCCGGTGGCTGCCGTGCGGGTCCAGCCGCCACTCCAGCACGATGCGCTCGACCGGCACGGCGCCGGGGATCTCGCCCTCCGCGGCCCGGTTCGCGTACGGCCGGATGTCCACCAGCAGCGTGTCGCCGGCCGCGCGCAGCCGCTCGGCCTCGGCCGGCTCCACCCGATCCAGCTCGGCCCTTGCCTCGGCCAGAAGATCGTCAACCGCGCTCATGGCTCCATGGGTACCAGATCCGGCGGAATGTCGCGCAGGCTGGTGTACTCCCGCATCGGGACCAGCGGCGGGGAGTAGGCGTGCACGCTGGCCGCCCGGTCGGGCCCGAGGTTCTGCACGATATGCGCCCGCCACGGGTCGAAGCCGATCGACGAGCCGGTGCCGCGCAGCTGGTTGTTGATCGGCCCGGACGGGTACCGGTAGGTCTCGGCCAGGTTGCCGAGCATGACGGTGAACGCGCCGGCCGCGCCGCCGTGGTCGTGCGGCACGGTGCCCTGGCCGGGAAGCCAGGACAGCAGCCAGAGCTCGACCTCGTCGGTCAGCCGCAGCCGGGTCCACCACCGGTCCGGGCTGCGGAAGCGCAGCTCGGCCAGCAGCGGCTCGTACAGCTCGGCCGCCACGGTCGAGGTCAGGTCGCGCAGCTGGCTCGGTGTCCACGGTGAACCCCGGCGAGCGAGCAGGTCGTCCAGCCGGGCAGAGCGCAGGGCAAGAGAAGCCGTCATCGGATGCTCCTGGGTGTCGGGATGGTCGTGGTGGTCAGGCGCGCGCGGCGGTACACCCGCACGACGCCACCAGGAGCAGATCGACCGTGCGGTCACGCCAGAGCAAGCGCGGCGTCGACCGGACCATGGCGCTACCGTGACATGCCGGTCGAGTCACCACCAGCCGTCTCAAGTGGTGGTACGCGGCGCCCGGAACACCAGCAGCGCTCTAGCGGGCATGGCCACGATGTCGCCCGGCTCCAGGGGGATGCTCGACGCCGGCGTGCCGCGCCGGGAGGTGGTGTCCAGCTCGGGCTCGTACCGCTTGCCGTACCGGACACCGGGCAGCGTCACGTCGATCGGCCGATCACCGGCGTGCAGCAGCACCAGCCAGGAGTCGTCCGGCACCAGCTCGCCCGCCCGGTCCCGGGACAGCGACTCCGAGCCGTCGATCCACATGCCGAGAAAGCGCCGCGCGTCGTCGAACCAGTCCCCGTCGGTCATCGGGTGCCCGTCCTGCCGGAACCACACCAGGTCCGGCTCGCCGGAGCGGGTCGGCCGCCCGGTGAAGAACGCCGGCTGGCGCAGCGCCGGCGACACGGCGCGCAGCAGGGTGAGCCGGCGGGTGAACGCCAGCATGTCCTCGGCCCGCTCGGCCGGGGTCCAGTCGACCCAGTTCGTCTCGTCGTCGAGCACGTACGGGTTGTTGTTGCCGTGCTGGGTGCGCCACCGCTCGTCGCCCGCGCAGATCATCGGCGTGCCGGTGGACAGCAGCAGCGTCGCCATCAGGTTGCGGGCCTGCCGGTCGCGGGTGGACAGCACGGCGGGATCGTCGGTCTCGCCCTCGACGCCGCAGTTCCACGAGCGGTGATCATTGGTGCCGTCCCGGTTCTGCTCCCCATTGGCCTCGTTGTGCTTGTCCTGGTAGGAAACCAGGTCGCGCAGCGTGTACCCGTCGTGCGCGGTGATGAAGTTGATCGACGCCCACGGCCGGCGGGTGTTGGCCGCATAGAGGTCCTCCGAGCCGGACAGCCGGTAGGCCAGGTCGCGCACCCCGACCGCGCCGCGCCAGAAGTCCCGGACGCCGTCCCGGTAGATGCCGTTCCATTCCGTCCACTGTGGAGAGAACTGCCCGATCCGGTAGCCGGCCGCGGTAGCGTCCCACGGCTCGGCGATCAGCTTGCACTGGGCCAGCACGGGATCGCAGGTGATCGCGGTGAACAGGGGGGAGTGCGGGTCGAACTCCCCGCCGTGCGGCCGGCCGAGCGCGGTGGCCAGGTCGAGCCTGAATCCGTCGACGCCGAGCTCGGTGGCGAAGTAGCGCATCGAGTCGACGACCATCCGGACCACGGTGGGGGACGCGGGGTTGAGCGTGTTGCCGCACCCGGTCAGGTCCACGTCCCGGCCCTGCGCGTCCAGCAGGTAGTACGCGGGCGCGTCCAGGCCGCGCAGGGACAGCGTCGGCCCGCTCACCGAGCCCTCGCAGGTGTGGTTGAACACCACGTCCAGCAGCACCTCGATGCCGGCGGCGTGCATCGCGGCGACCATCGTGCGGAACTCGGCCAGCTCCCGGCCGGGCTCGCTGGCGTAGCCCGGGTGCGGGGCGAAGTATCCGAGCGTCGAGTAGCCCCAGTAGTTGTGCCGGCCGGAGCGCAGCAGCGGCGGCTCGTCGGCGAACGCGTGCACCGGCATCAGCTCCACCGCGGTGACACCGAGCCGGACCAGGTAGTCCACAACGGACGGATGGGTGAGGCCGAGGTAGGTGCCGCGCTGGTGCTCGGGCACGTCCGGGTGCCGCTTGGTGAACCCGCGGACGTGCAGCTCGTAGATCACCGTCTCCTCGAACGGCACGTCCGGCTTGACCCCGGTGTCCGGGCCGCCCGGCGAGGTGACCACGGACAGCGGCACCTTGCCCAGTGAGTCCACTTCGGACGGTGGGCCGGTCATCGGGTCGCCGGTGTAGCCGAGCGCCGGATCCAGCTCGCGCAGGGTGCCGGTGATCCGCCGGGCGTACGGGTCGACCAGGATCTTGGCCGGGTTGCACCGCACCCTGTGCAGGGGGGCGTACGGCCCGTGCACCCGGTAGCCGTACCGCTGCCCCGGGATCACCCCGGGAACCAGGCCGTGCCAGATGCCGAACGTGCGCTCGGTCAGCTCGATCCGCTGCTCGTCGCCGTCCTCGGAGATCAGGCACAGCTCGACCGCCTCGGCGACCGACGAGCTCACCGCGAAGCGCACCCCACCGGCCTCGGAGTGCGCGCCGAGGGGGAACGGGCGGCCGGGCAGGATATGCAGCGGGGAGGACACCCGTACATGTTTACCCCAGTCGGTACGTGTGATGCTCGAAAGACTCTTCCTCTTCCACCGACCCGCCCGCGGCCGACGCCGACGCGACCAGCTCGCCGAACAGCAGCTGGTGGCTCGCCCACCCGTCGGTCGCCGGGCTGGCCAGCGTCAACAGCAGCATCCGGTCGGTGCCCGGCTCGGCGATGAACGCCTGCAGCTGCAGGCTGAGCGGCCGGCGCTCCCTTGCCTGCTCCACCCCGGGCACCCGCTGCACGATCACCGCCGGCCCCAGCCCGGTGTCCAGCGTGATCGTCTCCCGGACGTCCGGCCCGCCGACGTCCTCCAGCGAGTCGCGCAGCCGCTCGGCGACGTCGTCGGTCCAGGCCGGGGGGATCTCGAGCACGACCCCGGTGAGGATGGCGGGCGCCGCGTCCGGCGGAGTCACCACGGCCATCAGGAACGCCCCCTCGCCGCGGGCCGCCTCGACCGCTTCCCTGGCCACCGCCTCGCGCTCGGCCGCGGTCCCGGCCGGCGTGTCCCGCAGCCGGCCGATGATCGTCGCGAGCTCCTGGACCGCCCGCTCCGGCGCTTCCATCGGGAGCCGGTGCACCGCGTCCGGCATGGCGAGTCGCATGGTGCTACTTCCCCTTGGCCGCGTTGGTCGCGGTGTTGATCGCCGCGTTCTCCAGCTGGCTCTGGGTCGGGTTGGCCAGAACCTTGAGCAGCTCCAGCTCGCGCCGCTGGGCCGGGGTCAGCTGAGTGCCGGACGCCTCGATGGTCTTGACGGTGGCGTCGACGGATTTCGCGAACGCCTCGCCGGCCAGCTTCGCGTCGCCGCTGAGCACCTTGATCGCGCCATCGGTCGCGGCCTTGGCCCGCAACGCCTTCTCCACCGAGCCGTACTTCCTGGCCAGGTCCCGGACCTCGCGCAGGTCCTTGACGATCGCCGGGTAGCCGCCGGAGGTGAAGCCGTCGGCGGCGCCCTCGCGCAGCCCGCGGAGCCCGTTGCGCGCCCGGCTCGCCCCGATGGTGGGCCGGGCCAGGCCCTTGATTCCCCCGATCGCGCCCGACGTGACCGTACGGCCCGGGATGGCGCTGAGCAGTAGGTCGAGGTTGCCCGGGGCGTTCTTCGAGCCGGCGATGCGTTGCCCGATCCCGGACAGCGCGTTGACGGCGCCCGTGCCGGCGGAGACCGTGCCGAGCACCGCGGCCGCCGGGGCGCCGACCCCGGTCAGCGCGAGCCCGGCGGCCGCCGCCCCGGTCGCCGCCGAGACGATGCCGGACACCTTGGACACGCCGTCGAGCGTCTGGACGTACCACGTGTCGTTCTCCGGCTCGAACGCGTCGTCCGGCCCGCTGCGGATCTTGTCGGCGGCCTCGGTGGCCTGCCGGAGGTGCCTGGCCTTCAGCCGGGTCGCGTCGTCGATCACCTTCCGCAGCGCGTCGTCGAGCCGCGCGCACTTGTCGACCGCGCCCAGGTACGCGTCGTACCGGGCCTGGTACTGCGGGTTGCTCGCGTCGCGCGGGATGGCGCCGGCCGCGTCGGCCAGCTCGGCCTCGGCCTGCTTGATCCTTTCCTTGAGCTCCTTGGCCTTACGCTCCAGCTCGTCGGCGCGCGCCTGGTTGGCCGCGAGCTGCCCGGCCCAGGTGCTCAGCCCCTCGGCCGCCGCGCTCATCGACTCGGCCCCGGAGCCGAGCGCCATGGGCAGGTCGTCGCCGTGGTCGCTGAACTCCTCGGCCGCGCTGCCGCCCCAGTCCGCGTCGTCGGTGATGGTCGCGGCCTCCTCCAGCCGCGGCAGCGTCGCGTTGATCGTCTCAAGGGCCGTGGCGATCGACAGCAACACGGCCTGCACCGACCCCTTGTCGCCCTCCGCCGGGTCGAAACCCAGCGCCGGGAAGCTGCGCCCCATCGCGATCAGCCCCCCACCCGCTGCCGAGCCAGCACGACCGCGGCCGCCCCGCGCAGCACGTCAAGCTGGGACTCGACCACCTTGCCCTCGGCCAGTGCCCGCATGGCGTCCGCGCCCTGCTGCTCCAGCGTCGCATAGTTCGCGCAGGCACTGCTCACGTTGCCGGCGATCGTGTTGATCTTGTCCGTCATCGCCACGAGGTTGTCCCGCCACTGCCCGACGACCTCCGCGACGGCCGCGTTGAGCTCTCCCGGGCCGAGGTCGCACCCGGCGATCTCCAACGCCGAGCACGCCCCCTCGACCTCTCCGGCCACCGCCCGCAGCTCCCCGACCCGGATCGCCAGCGCGTCCGTGTCGGCCACATAACCCTGTCCCATGCGCCCAGTAGACCGGCCGGCCAGGGCGCGCCGACAGCCGTGTTGCACGGCCGGGCAAGGCCGCTGCGCGGCTTGACAATGCGTTCATAATAGAAAATCGGCGCTACCGACAATTCCGATAACGCCGCGAAGGTTGCTTGAGGATACCACAGGTGAGGGGCTCTTGACAAACTCGGAATTGCCTGCCGAGCGCGAATACGTGAGTTTTCTCTATGAGCGTTTGGATGCCGAGCGCGGTGTGCTCCGGGCCGAGCTCGACCGGGCGCTGCGGGACAGCTCGGCCACCGACCCGGAGGCGCGCTGGCAGCGGGACGTTCGGGTGCGGACCCTCTCGACCCAGGTGAACCGGTTGCGGGTGGCGGAGAGCGGGCTGTGCTTCGGCCGCATCGACGGCCGGGACGGCGGCCGCGCGTATATCGGCCGAATCGGGCTGTTCGACGCCGAGAACGACTACGAGCCGCTGCTGGTGGACTGGCGCGCGCCCGCCTCGCGCCCGTTCTACTGCGCCACCGGCGCGCGGCCGGAGGGCCTGGTGCGGCGCCGGCATTTTCGCACCAGCGGGCGCCGGATCATCGATTTCCACGACGATCTGCTCGACGTGGCGGCCGCCGACGGGGCCGACACGTCGCTGCTGGCCGCGCTGGCCGCGCCGCGCGACGGCACCATGCGCGACATCGTGGCCACGATCCAGGCCGAGCAGGACGAGATCATCCGGCTGGCGCACGCCGGTGTGGTGGTGATCGACGGCGGGCCCGGCACCGGCAAGACCGCGGTGGCCCTGCACCGGGTCGCCTACCTGCTGTACCACCAGCGGGACCGGCTGTCGCACGCCGGCGTGCTGATCGTCGGGCCCAACGCCGGCTTCCTGCGCTACATCGGCGACGTGCTGCCCTCGCTCGGCGAGACCGACGTGGTGTTCGCCACGCCCGGCGAGCTGTGGCCGGGGCTGTCGGTCACGGCCGAGGAGTCGCCGGAGATCAAGCGGCTCAAGGGTTCCGTGGCGATGGTCGACGTGCTCGCCGCCGCGGTCGCCGACCGCCAGGAGCTGCCGATGGACCCGATCTCCATCGAGCTCGACGACGTCACCGTGTCGATCGACTGGTTCCTCGCCGCGAAGGCCAGGGACGAGGCGCGGGCCACCGGGCTGCGGCACAACCAGGCCAGGGCCGTGTTCGCCGACGCCGTGGTCGAGGCGCTGACCCGGCAGGCGGTGGACCGCATCGACCCCGAGCAGTACGACATCCTCGACCCGGAGATCCAGGCCCAGCTGGCCGCGGACCCGCTGGCCGACGGGGACGCCGACCTGTACGACATCCTCGGCCCGGACATCCGTGCCGAGCTGGCCAAGCACCCGCAGCTGGCGGCCGCGGTGGAGCGGCTGTGGCCGGCGCTGACCCCGGAGCGACTGCTCGCCGATCTGTTCAGCTCCCCGGCGCGGCTGGCCGTGGCCATGGCCGGCTCGGCGCTGTACCGGCCGGCCGGCGACGCCTGGACGGTGTCCGACGTGGCCCTGCTCGACGAGGCCGCCGAGCTGCTCGGCCCGGTGCAGCGGGCGGAGCGGGCGCCCGAGCAGGACCCGGTCGAGTACGCCGAGGGCGTGCTGGAGATACTCGACACCGACGAGGACCCGGACTCCGAGCTGCTGCGCGCGGTCGACGTGCTCACCGCCGAGCGGCTGGCCGAGCGGCACGTCGAGCTCGACCACCGCACGCTGGCCGAGCGCGCCGCCGCGGACCGGAAGTGGGCCTACGGGCACATCGTCGTCGACGAGGCGCAGGAGCTGTCCGAAATGGACTGGCGGGTGCTGATGCGGCGCTGCCCGAGCCGGTCGATCACGATCGTCGGCGACCTCGCCCAGCGCGAGTCGCCGGCCGGCGCGCGCTCATGGGGCGCGATGCTCGAGCCGTTCGTGGCGGACCGGTGGGCGCACCGCCGGCTCACGATCAACTACCGCACCCCGGCCGAGATCATGGAGGTCGCGGCGCGGGTGCTGCCGGGCGTCCAGGCGCCGGAGTCGGTGCGCTGGACCGGGGAGCGCCCGTGGTTCCGCCGGGTCGCGCAGGTCGAGCTGGCCGGTGCGGTGCGGCGCGCGGTCGAGGCCGCCGGCGACGGCACGGTCGCCGTGATCGCCCCGGAGAAGGTGCGGCTGGACGTGCCGGCAACCGTGCTGACGCCGCGTGCCGCAAAGGGTTTGGAGTTCGACGAGGTCATCGTGGTCGAGCCGGGTCTCGTGGAGAGCCCGGCCGATCTCTACGTGGCGCTCACCAGGGCGACCCGGCGGCTCGGGGTGCTGCACACCACGGAGCTGCCGCGGCACCTGTGCGGGCTTACCGGCGCCGAGGCCGGGCCGGAGGTCCGCCGAGGGGTCGGTGTGTGCCGGCCGCCGGCCGACAACGGCGAGTAGTACTACCGGCCTCGCCCGCACATCGGATCCAACACTGTGTTGAATAGCGCTGTGGCCGTTGATGACGACCTTGTCGTGCGCATGGCGAACGTGGGCGTCCGCCGCGGCGCGACCCACCTGCTCACCGGGCTGGACTGGCAGGTCGAGCTGGACGAGCGCTGGGTCATCCTCGGCGCGAACGGGGCGGGCAAGACCACCCTGCTCCGGCTGGCCGCGGCCGAGCTGCACCCGACCACCGGCACGGTGCACGTGCTCGGCGAGCGGCTGGGCCGGGTGGACGTGTTCGAGCTGCGCACCCGGATCGGCTTCTGCTCCGCGGCGCTGCTGTCCCGCGTCCCCGGCGAGGAGAAGGTCGGCGACCTGGTGGTCAGCGCCGGATACGCGGTGCTCGGCCGCTGGCGGGAGGCCTACGAGTCCACCGACACCGCGCGGGCCGCCGAGCTGATGAAGGCGCTGGGCGTCGCGCACCTCGGGGACCGGCCGTTCGGCACGCTGTCCGAGGGGGAGCGCAAGCGCGCGCTGATCGCCCGCGCGCTGATGACCGACCCGGAGCTGCTGCTGCTCGACGAGCCCGCGGCCGGGCTGGACCTCGGCGGCCGGGAGGACCTGGTGGCCCGCCTGACCGAGCTGGCGCTCGACCCGGACGCGCCGACCACGATCCTGGTCACCCACCACGTCGAGGAGATCCCGCCCGGCTTCACCCACCTGATGCTGCTGCGGGACGGGGCCGTGGTCGCTCATGGGCTGCTGGACGACGTGCTGACCAGCGAGAACCTGTCCGCCACGTTCGGGGCGGAGCTCCAGGTGCAGCGCTCCGGCGACCGCTACTTCGCCCGCCGCCGTACCGCCGGGTAACCTGCCAGTCCAGACTCGAGGGAGGCGTCGTGGGTGAGTTCGTTCGGCTCGAGGTGGAAGCCGGCGTCGGCACGATTCGGCTGGACCGCCCGCCGATGAACGCGCTCAACAAGCAGGTGCAGGAGGAGATCCGGGCCGCCGCGGTCGAGGCGGGCGAGCGCGCCGACGTCCGCGCGGTGATCGTCTACGGTGGACAGAAGGTGTTCGCGGCCGGCGCCGACATCAAGGAGATGGCCGACATGTCCTATGTGGACATGGCGGCCAGGGCCGGTGCGCTGTCCTCGGCGTTCAGCTCGGTCGCCGACATCCCGAAGCCGACCGTGGCCGCGGTCACCGGCTACGCGCTCGGCGGCGGGCTGGAGCTGGCGCTGTGCTGCGACCGCCGGATCGCCGGCGACAACGCCAAGGTGGGCCAGCCGGAGATCCTGCTCGGCGTCATCCCCGGCGCCGGCGGCACCCAGCGCCTCGCCCGGCTCGTCGGCCCGAGCAAGGCGAAGGACATCGTCTACACGGGACGGTTCGTGGAGGCCGGCGAGGCGCTCTCGCTCGGCCTCGTCGACGAGGTGGTCGCCCCGGACGACGTCTACCAGGCGGCGACCCGGTGGGCCCAGCAGTTCGTCAACGGTCCGGCAAGGGCGCTCGCCGCGGCCAAGGCGGCCATCGACATCGGGCTGAACGGCTCGCTGGCCGACGGGCTCAAGGTGGAGAGCCAGATCTTCGCGGCGCTGTTCGCCACCGAGGACCAGAAGACCGGGATGCGGTCGTTCATCGAGAACGGGCCGGGGAAGGCGACGTTCAGTGGCAAGTGATCCCGCGCCGAATCCACATGCGACGGCCGAGGAGGTCGAGGCCGCGCGCTCGGATCCCAAGCTGGCCAACGTGCTGTACCACGACTGGGAGGCCGGCACCTACGACGAGAAGTGGTCGATCTCCTACGACGAGCGGTGCATCGACTACGCCGTCGGGCGGTTCCGCGCCGTCGCGGGGGAGCGGGACTGGCCCTACGAGCGGGCCATGGAGCTGGGCTGCGGCACCGGGTTCTTCCTGCTGAACCTCATGCAGGGCGGCGTGATCAAGAAGGGCTCGGTGACCGACCTGTCGCCGGGCATGGTCGACGTCGCGCTGCGCAACGCGGCGCAGCTCGGGCTCGACGTCGACGGCCGGGTCGCCGACGCCGAGCGGATTCCCTACGACGACGACACGTTCGACCTCGTCGTCGGCCACGCCGTGCTGCACCACATCCCCGACCTGCCCGCCGCGTTCCGCGAGATCCTCCGCGTTCTCAAGCCCGGCGGCCGGTTCGTCTTCGCCGGCGAACCCACCAAGATCGGCGACTGGTACGCCCGCCGCCTCGGCCGCGCCGTCTGGTGGCTCACCACCAACCTCACCCGCCTCGGCCCGCTGCGCGACTGGCGCCGCCCGCAAGCCGAGCTGGACGAGTCCTCCCGAGCCGCCGCCCTCGAGGCCGTCGTCGACCTCCACACCTTCGACCCGACCGCACTCGAACGCCTGGCCCGCGACGCCGGCGCGGCCGAGGTCCACGCCCGCACCGAAGAGCTCACCGCCGCCCTGTTCGGCTGGCCGGTCCGCACCTTCGAAGCCGCCGTCCCACCCGAGAAACTCGGCCTACGCTGGAAGTTCTTCGCCTACAAATCCTGGCTCCGCCTCTCCTGGCTCGACGAGCACATCCTCCGCCGCATCACCCCACGCCAACTGTTCTACAACGTCATGATCACCGGAACCAAACCCGTGTGAGCTACGAGTTCAGCCTTGCCGACGTCGCCTTCCTGACCTCGCCGGCCGGGGTGGCGGCGGTCGCCCAGGTCGACCGGCTGGCCTTGACCGGCGCGTCGTACCTGGCCGATGTGCGTACCGCTCGCGGCATCGTGGGGGACCGGGCCGGTGCGGTGCTGGAGACCGTGCTGTTGCGCCGGAAAGCGGTGTCCAAGGTGGACGATCCGGGTCGCTGGTTGCTCACCGACGCGGCGTTGCAGCAGGCCACTCCGATGCCGGTGGCCCGGCACCGGGCGGAGCGGTTCGCCGGGCGGGATGTGCACGACGTGACGTGCTCGGTGGGGGTTGATCTCGCGGCTCTCGCCGCGGTGGCCGCGCGCTGCCTGGGATCCGACCTCGATCCGGTGCGCCTGGCGATGGCCCGGCACAACTGCGCGGCTGCGCTGGTGCGGGCGGACGCCCTGCGGCCGGTGAGCCGTGGCACCGCGGTGTTCGCCGACCCCGGCCGGCGGGACGCGGCCGGCCGGCGGCGCTGGCGCCCGTCGGACTTCACCCCGCCGCTGGACGCGCTGGCGGAGGCCTACCGCGGTCGGGATCTGGCGGTGAAGTGTGCGCCGGGCATCGACATCCCGTGGGCCGGCGAGGTCGAGCTGGTCTCGCTGGACGGCCAGGTGCGCGAGGCCTGCCTGTGGTCGGGTTCCCTTGCCACCGCCGGCCGGCGGGCCACCGTCCTGCGCACCGGCGGTCCGGCGTGGACGGTCACCGACGCCGAGCCGGACGACTGCCCGGTGCGGCCGCCGGGACAGTGGATCGTCGACCCGGACGGCGCCGTCGTGCGCGCCGGCCTCGTCCGCCACTACGCCGCCCGGCACGGCCTCGGCCAGCTCGACGAGCGGATCGCCTACCTGACCGGCGACACCCCGCCGCCCGGCGTCCGCGCCTTCCGCGTTCTCGAGCACGGCCACTACTCGGAGAAGGCGCTGCGGGCGACGCTGCGCCGCCTCGGCGTCGGCCGGCTGGAGATCCTGGTGCGCGGCCTGGACATCGACCCCAACACGCTGCGCCCGCGGCTCAAGCTCGGCGGCCCGGCCGAAGCCACCGCCGTGCTCACCCGCGTCGGCCACACGCCAACGGCGTTCGTCTGCGCAGCCGTACGCATTCCGGCGAATTTTCCGTGGTCTGAACGTCCTACCTAAGAGTCTTCCCCGGGGGCGGGCCGAGTGCTCTAATGCCGGCCATGTCCGAGCAGAACATCGAGCAGTTCGGCTACCGGCAGGAGCTCAAGCGCTCCCTGTCGTTCTGGGACCTGCTGATCTA
The DNA here is from genome assembly GCF_035942955.1 of Actinophytocola sp. GTDB lineage: Bacteria > Actinomycetota > Actinomycetes > Mycobacteriales > Pseudonocardiaceae > DASYTH01. The sequence goes on from NZ_DASZCQ010000217.1 coordinate 55,154, forward strand.
CGGCCTGATCTTCATGGTGCCGATCGCGCCGTTCGGGATCTTCGGCGGCGTGTTCAACGCGTCGGGCGGGATGGTCGCGCTGGCGTACGCGATCGGCGCGGTGGGCATGGTGTTCACCGCGATCTCCTACGCCCAGATGGCCAAGGCGTTCCCGCTCGCCGGGTCGGTGTACTCGTACGCGGGGCGGGGGATCGCCCCGCCGGTCGGGTTCATCGCCGGCTGGCAGATCCTGCTCGACTACATCCTGATCCCGGCGCTGCTCTACATCGTCTCCGGGATCGCGATGCACAGTTTCGTGCCGGCCATCCCGGTGTGGCTGTGGGTGGTCGGGTTCATCGTGCTGAACACGGCCATCAACTACTTCGGCATCGAGCTCACCGCGCGAGCCAACCGGGTCATGCTGGTCGGCGAGCTGATCGTGCTCGCGGTCTTCCTGCTGATCGGCGTTATCGCGCTGGCCGGCGGCAAGGGCACCGGCGACTTCTTCTCGCCGCTGTACAACTCCGACACGTTCTCCGTCGGCCTGATCTTCGGCGCGGTTTCCCTTGCGGCGCTGAGCTTCCTCGGCTTCGACGCGATCTCGACGCTGTCCGAGGAGAACCGTGAGGGCAGCCGGCAGGTGGCCCGCGCGACGGTCGCGTCGCTGCTCGTCGTCGCCGTGCTGTTCATCGTCCAGACCTGGGTCGCGGCGCTGCTGGTGCCGGACCGGGCGAAGCTGCTCAACGAGGGCGATCCCGGGGGCACGGCGTTCTACGAGGCCGCCGAGCATGCCGGCGGGCACTGGCTGTATGTGCTCACCGCCGTGGCGACCGCGATCGCGTGGGGGTTCGCCGACGCCCTCGTCGCGCAGGCGGCGACGTCGCGGGTGCTCTACTCGATGGCCCGCGACCGCCAGCTGCCGCGGTTCCTCGCCAAGGTGCACGAGACCTACCGGGTGCCGGAGTACGCCACGTTCGTCGTCGCGGTGATCTCGGTCGGGGTCGGCGTCGGCCTCACCTTCCGGGACGACTACGGGCTGACCACGCTCACCGCGCTGGTGAACTTCGGCGCGCTCACCGCGTTCCTGCTGCTGCACCTGTCCGTGATCGTGCACTACCTGGTGCGCAACCGCAGCCGGGACTACGTTCGCCACCTGCTGGTTCCGGTGTGCGGTCTGGTGATCCTCGGCTACGTCGTGATCAAGGCCAAGGTCGCGGCGCAGGTGGTCGGGCTGAGCTGGCTCGGCATCGGGATCGTCGTCATGATCGGACTGGTGCTTGCCGGCCGGACGCCGACGCTGGCCCAGCCGACCGAGCCACCGGCCGAGCCCACCGCTCCGGTGAAGGAGGGCGCATGACCATCGTCGAGTACCGGCCAGAGCCCAGCGAGTTCGTCTGGACCTTCGGCGGCGCGCCGCCGGCCCGCAAGGTCAAGCCGGGCGACGTCATCCGGCTGTGGACCGAGGACTGCTACGCCGGCAAGGTTCGGTCCGAACAGGACCTCGTCTCCCAGGTCTGCGAGTTTCCCTTTCTCAACCCGCAAACCGGACCGTTCTATGTGGACGGCGCCAAGCCCGGCGACACCCTGGCGCTGCACTTCGTGTCCATCGAGCCCGCCCGCGACATCGGCGCGGCGACCACCGTGCCGTTCTTCGGCGCGCTCACCTCGGACCACCACACCGCCACCCTGCAGGAGGCGCTGCCCGAGCTCGTCTGGCTCTACGAGCTGGACCGGCAGCGGCGCACGGTCACCTACCACGCCAAGAGCGCGGACCTGACCCTCGAGTTCCCGATGGATCCCATGCACGGCACCGTCGGCGTCGCCCCGGCCGCGTTCGAGGCGCGGTCGGCCCTCGTGCCCGACTCCCACGGCGGCAATCTGGACACCCCGGAGATGCGCGCGGGCGTGACCGCCTACTTCGGCGTCAACGTCGAGGGCGCCCTGTTCTCGCTCGGCGACGGCCACGCCCGCCAGGGTGAGGGCGAGGCCTGCGGCACCGGCGTCGAGGTGGCCATGAACACCGTGCTGATCGTCGGCCTCATCCCCGGCATGCTGACCCCGTGGCCCCGCCTCGAGTCCGACACCCACCTGATGACCGTCGGCGCCGCTCGCCCCCTTGAGAACGCCTACCGCGTGGCCCAGGTCGACATGATCGGCTGGCTGGCCGACCTCCACGGACTCGACCACATGGACGCCTACCAGATCGTCGCCCAGGCCGCCCTGGCCCCGGTCGCCCAGGTCTGCAACCCCATCTACACCGTCACCAGCAAGATCGACAAGTCCTACCTGCCCGCCCGACCCGCCTACCGAGGCACCCACGCCGAGCTCCGCGAGCAGGCCGCCCAGCTGCTCCGGTGAGCAGATCGTTGCGCGCGGTTGACGCCGAACGGCCGATTGGGTGACGGCCGAACACCGGGCCGGCATGGGCCATTGGGGGCTGGACCCCGCCTGTGGGGAGCGCTACGGTGCACTCGCAGCCAAATGTTGTGGGCCGCAACAAAGCGATCCCGACGGCACCACCGGGGGTGTCGAAAGGGGTGACACGGAGCTGAGCGAGGCCCAGCTCCGTGCCATCCATCGACCCGGTACGCCGTCGGCTGACCTGGGCCCGCGTGCCGGGCGATACCCCCACCCTCCGGCCGGCACGCGGGCTCACCCTGTGGCAAGGCGCTCGAGGAGGAACGCGCGCACCTCGTCGACGTCGGTCTCCAGCGCGATGTCCAGGGCGCGGGCCTGCTTGGCGCCGAACGTGGCGATGATGTCGGGCTCGCGCCGGTCGGCGATGAGCGTGCCGCGGCCGGGCCCGAAGGTGCTGTCCACCTCGACCGGGTACGTCTTGGTGCGCAGCAGGCCCGGCCGGATCGCCTCGGCCACGGCGATGGCGTCGTGCAGGATCGTGCACTCGTAGCCGAAGAACTTGGTGTAGTGGGCGACGTAGTCGTCGGTGAGGCCGGCCAGCGTCGCGCCGAGCGGGCCCGCGGCCACAAGGCGGCTCAGCCAGGCCCGGTCGACCCGGCAGGCGAAGGTCAGGTCGATCGGCACCAGCACCGTGGGCACCCGCTCCTCGACCAGCACGCGGTGGGCGGCCTCCGGGTCGGACCACAGGTTGAACTCCGCCGTGGCGGTGGTGTTGCCGCCGGACAGCCCGCCGCCCATGATCACCAGCCGCTCGATCTTGGCGTGCAGGCTGGGATGGGCTGCGAGCAGCAGCGCGATGTTGGTCAACGGTCCAATGGGGACGATCGTCACCGGCGCCGCGGCGTCCCGCAGGATCTGCGCCATCAGGGCCACCGCGTCCAGCCCGACGACGTCCCGGCTCGGGTCCGGCAGGGTGTGCGCCCGGCCGGACAGCCCGTCGCTGCCGTGCGCGTACTCCGCCTCCTGCACCCGCGGGTAGACCAGCGGCCGGGCGGCGCCGCGGGCCACCGGCACGTCCTCCCGGCCGCACAAGGCCAGCAGCCGCAACGCGTTGCGCGTGGTCGACTCGAGCGGAACGTTGCCGAACACGGTGGTCACGGCGAGCAGGTCGACCTCCGGGCTGGCGCACGCCAACGCGATGGCGAACGCGTCGTCCACCCCGGGATCGGTGTCGATGATCAGCGACGTCATGAATTCGACGGTAATCCGGTCGGCTACCGTCTTTCCCATGACGGTCCATCCACGCGACTTTGCGCGAACTTCGGGCCCGGCGCGCCCGGTGGTCGCCTCGGGTGCCGCGACGTCCTCGGGCAGGAACTCATGACCACGATGTGGGGCGCGCCGATCGCTCAGCGCTGGCGGCGTACGCGGCGGGAACCGGCGCAGGCCAGGTTTCTCACCCTCGCCTCGCTGCGCTGGGTGATCCGCAACCGCGCGTGGCGGCCGTGGTACCTGGTGCGGTACTGGCGGCTGCTGCGGTTCCGGCTGGCCAACCCGCACATCGTCGTGCACGGCATGGTGTTCCTCGGGAAGAACGTCGAGATCCACTGCCGCCCCGGGTACGGCCGGATGGAGATCGGCCGCTGGGTGCACATCGGCGACGGCAACGCGATCCGCTGCCACGAGGGCTCGCTGCGGATCGGCGACAAGGCGGTCTTCGGCCGGCAGAACGTGATCAACTGCTACCTCGACATCGAGCTCGGCGACGCCGCCCTGGTTGCCGACTGGGTCTACATCTGTGACTTCGACCACGTCATCTCCGACATCCACCGGCCGATCAAGGACCAGGGCATCGTCAAGGCCCCGGTCCGGATCGGTCCGGACACGTGGCTGGGCACCAAGGTCTCGGTGCTGCGCGGCTCGCGCATCGGCCGCGGCGCGGTGATCGGCGCGCACGCCGTGGTCCGCGGCGACATCCCGGACTACGCGATCGCGGTCGGTTCCCCGGCCAGGGTCGTCCGGGACCGCCTCGCCGACTACGAGGCCGACGCCGAACGCCGGGCCGCCGTCGCCGACATGGCCCGCAAGGCGCGCGAGGCGCTCAAGCAGACGCTGGATTCCTAGGCCGTGAACGCGTTGCCCGAGGCGATCTTCGGGCGGCCCAGCGGCTCGTGCTCGCGAATCTCGGTGCGGCGGTAGACCTCGGCGGTCTCGGCGGCGATCGTGGTCCAGTTGAAGTCCTCGGCGAGGCGGGACTTCGCGCGGCGGGCCCGGCGGTCGGCGGCGACCGGGTCGTCGAGCACCGCGCGCACGGCACCGGCAAGGCCGGCGGCGTCGCCGGGTGCGAAGGACAGCCCGGTCTCGCCGTCGATGACGACCTCGCCGAGCCCGCCGGTGGCGGCGGCGACCAGCGGCGCGCCGGCCGCGGCGGCCTCGAGCGCGACGATCCCGAACGGCTCGTACCGGCTGGGCAGCACCACGACGTCGGCCGCGGCCAGGCAGGCCACCAGCTCCCGGTCGGGCAGGTGCCCGACGAACTCCACGGAGCGGACCACCCGGTGCTTGCGGGCCAGGGCGAGCAGCGTCGCCGCCTGCCGCCCGCGCCCGGCAACGACCAGGCGGGCGCCCGGATGGGTGCGCCGGATCCGGGGCAGGGCGGTGATCAGGTCATGCACGCCCTTCTCCCACTCCAGCCGCCCGAAGAACACGATCAGCGGCTCGCCGTGCGGGCTGTGCCGCTTCCTGGTCTGCCGCACGGTTTCCGCCGGCACCCGCCAGCGGCGCGGCTCGATCCCGTTGTGGATGACGGCGATCCCGTCGGGGTCCACCTCGAACAGGTGGGCCACCTCCGCGCGCATCGCCGCCGAGCAGGTGATCAACGCGTCCGCCCGGTTGGCCAGCCACCACTCGACCGAGTGGATCTGCTGGTTCAGCGGCTGCGCCAGCCACCCGCTGTGCCGGCCGGCCTCGGTGGCGTGGAACGTGGCCACCAGCGGCGCCCCGGCCTGCTCGGCGAGCGCGATGGCCGGGTGCGTCACCAGCCAGTCGTGCGCGTGCACCACGTCCGGCCGCCACCGGCGCAGCAGCCCGAGCCCGGCGCGGATCATCGCGTGCCCCATCGCCAGGGTCCACGCCACCAGGTCCTTCTCGAACACCAGGTGCGTCGGGTCCTCGGCGACCCGGACCAGCCGCACGCCCTCGTGCACCGACCAGGCGGTCGGGTGGGTCAGCGCGTCGGTCCCGGCCTCGTGCCGGCACAGCACGACCACCTCGTGCCCCTGCTCGGCCAGGTGCTTGGCCAGCGCGTGCACGTGCCGGCCAAGCCCGCCGACCACGACCGGCGGGTACTCCCAGGACAGCATCAGGACGCGCATATGGGAGTGATCCTCGCATCAGCGCGCCGCGACCTACCGGCCGGTACCAACTAACGTCCGGGCGTCGAGGTGCCCGAACACCCCATCCTCGGCGCGCAGCTCGTCGGCCCGGTCCGCCGCCCGCGCCCGGTGCCCGGCCCGGACCAGGCTCGCCAGCTCGGCGAACCGGTCGCCGTGCACCTTGGCGCGCCGCCGGGCGTAGTCGGCCGCGGAGTCCTTGGTCACCATGAACGCCCAGTCGCTGGACAGCGCCAGCAGGGCCTCGCGCACCGTCTGGTCCAGCACCGGATCACGCGCCGGTCCGCCACCGAGCGGCAGCGCGAGCAGCTCGTCCTGCAGCGCGGCGCCGGCGGTGACGAGGTCGGCGACCTGCTCGCCGTCCCACACCCGCCAGTCCTTGCCCGATCCCCAGGAGGACGCGGGCAGGTCCACCGCCGTGCCGAGGTGCCCGGCCTCGAGCGCCCCGCGCAGCGTGGTCACCCGCACCCCGGCCGCCGGCAGCGCCCGCAGCACGGTCTCCAGCCAGGCCGGGCCCTCGTGCCACCAGTGGCCGTACAGCTCGGTGTCGTACGCCGCAACGACCAGCCCCGGCGCCCCGTGCCGGGCGCGCAGCGACGCCAGCCTGCCCACCACGGTGTCGACGAAGTCGTTGGCGTGCCGGCGAACCGCGGCCGCGGCAAGCGCGGGGTCGTACGGCCGCTTGGCCTCCGGCGGCACCTTCCGCCCGGTCACCCGAGACGGCTTGAGCCCCGTCGGGTGGTCGAACGTGTGGAAATCCCGGTACGCGGCGTGCCCCGGGTACCCCGCCCGCGGCGACCACACCCGGTACGTCACCTCGAGATCCCGCCCGAAGCACACCACGTCCGAGTCGCCGACCGGCCGCGCCGCGTGCGTGTCCCCGCGCAGCGCCGGACCGTCCACAAGGAACCACCGCACCCCGGCCGCGGCGTAGTCGCGCTCCATCCCCGGTGCGAAGCCACATTCCGGCGCCCAGATGCCCGCCGGCCGGTGCCCGATCCGCAGCGCGGTGTCGGCCAACCCGGTGCGCAGCGCGAAGTCCCGCAGCGGTTGGCGCAGCAGCGGCTGGAACGGGTGCGTGGCCGGGCCACCGAGCAGCTCGACCACCCCACCGTCCACAAGAGAGCGAAGCACCGGCGAGAACCCGTGCCGCCAGTGCGACTCGAACTCCTCGATGGCCCACGCGGCCGCCCGGTGCTCGGTCGCGGCCAGGTCGCGCAGCAGCGGGTCGGCGCCCCGCCAGCGCACCGCCGCGTACTGGGCGCGCAGCTGCCAGGTGCCCAGCCAGTCGTGAAACGCCCGCAGCGCATAGGGATCGTCGAGCTGTGCGGCCAGCACGGGCGTGACGCCGATGGTCAGCACGTCCCGCCGGCCCTGCTCGGCGAGGCGGCGCAGCAGGTCGGCCATCGGCAGGTAGGAGTGCGCCCACGCCTGGTACAGCCACTCCTCACCGACCGGCCAGGACCCGTGGTGCACCAGCCACGGCAGGTGGCTGTGCAGCACGAGGCAGAACGACCCGACCGGTTCTCGTGCGGTCATCGGCGCGCCACCGCCACGAGGTCGAGGCTGGTGTCCAGGTCCTCCGTGGCGATCAGGAAGTCCACAGTGGACACCGAGGCGACCGCGGCCAGCAGCTCGGCCGGCCACGGCGATCCGCTCACCGCGACCGCGACCTGAGCCTCGATGAGGCCGCCGAGCGCCGCGTCCAGCTCCCGCAGCCGCGGCCCGTGGTGCAGCCCGGCGAGCAGCTCCACCTCGAACCCGGTCGCCAGCAACAGCTCGGCCAGCTCGGCCGGAGCCAGCTCCCTGATGTGGAACGGGTTGAGCGGCGTGTCCCGGCCGGGGGAGAAGGTGATCCGGTTCGGCGTCGTGATCAGCAGCCGGCCACCCGGCCGCAGCACCCGGCGGCACTCGGCGAGGAACCCCGCCTGATCCCACAGGTGCTCGATCACCTGCAGGTTCGCCACGACGTCCACTGTGGACGACCGGACCGGCAGCGCGGCCAGGTTTCCGCGCACCGCCCGCACCCGCGGGTAGGCCTGCGCCACGTGCGCCACGGTCGGCTCGTCGTAGTCCACCCCGCACACCAGCCGCGCGGTCCGCGCGAACAGGTCGGCGCCGTATCCCTCGCCGCACCCGGTCTCCAGCACCACGGCCCCTGCGCAGTGTCCCGCGAGCTCGGCATACGCGGCCTCGTGCCGCCGGAACCAGTAATTCTCCTCCGGGATCCCTGGCACGGTCCGCTCCCCGGTCAGCGGCAGAGGTGTCGAGGTCACGCCAGCACACTAGCCATCACGCGGGGGAGACGGAGATGCCGACCACGCCCGGTCCAACGTGGACACCGGCGCGCGAGGGCGTCCGGCACGCGGCGCGGCCCGCCGCCCGCGCCGGCCACCCTGGCCGCGGATGGCACCGCGTGGCCCGGGCTCGTCCCTGTGGTTCTCGAGTCGGCGCGGGCGTGCATGGGCTGGGGGCTAACCTTGTCCGTAGAGCGGGTGAGCACGATCACGAAGGCCGGCGGCATGCTCGAGCTTGCCCCTATGCTACTCGCAAGTAACATGCGGGCGCACGTCACCGTGCGTTGATCGGGAGGTCGGGAAGGGCCAATGCCAAACATCGTTGTGCTGGTCAAGCAGGTGCCGGACACCTACTCGGAGCGCAAGCTCACCGAGTCTGACCACACCCTGGACCGTGATTCGGCCGACGCGGTGCTCGACGAGATCAACGAGCGGGCCGTCGAGGAGGCCCTGCAGCTCAAGGAGGCCCACGACGGCGAGGTGACCGTGCTGTCCGTCGGCCCGGAGCGCGCCGCGGAGGCGATCCGCAAGGCGCTGTCCATGGGCGCCGACAAGGCCGTGCACGTCTGCGACCCGGCGCTGCACGGCGCCGACGTGCTGCAGACCGCCATGGTGATCGCCGCGGCCATCGGCCGGCTCGACGGCGTCGACCTGGTGATCGCCGGCAACGAGTCCAGCGACGGCAGCGGCGGCGCGGTGCCGGCGATCCTGGCCGAGCTGCTCGGCTATCCGCAGCTCACCCACGCCCGCAAGGTCGAGCTGGACGGCGCCACGCTGAAGGTCGACCGGGAGACCGACGACGGCATCACGCACCTGGAGTCCGGCCTGCCCGCGGTGATCAGCGTCGGCGAGAAGATCAACGAGCCGCGCTACCCGTCCTTCAAGGGGATCATGGCCGCCAAGAAGAAGCCGGTGGAGACGCTGACCGTCGCCGACCTCGGCATCGACGCCGGCGAGATCGGCCTGGCCAACGCCGCCACGACCGTCGTGGAGGCGGCGCCCAAGCCGCCCCGCTCCGCCGGCCAGCGGGTGACCGACGAGGGCGACGGCGGCGTCAAGATCGCCGAGTACCTGGTGTCCCAGAAGCTCATCTGACAGTGACAAATCAATGTGAGGGCAGGGCTGGAAGCACTACTTTCGCGGTCCGGCCGGCGGTTGGCAGACACCGACCCCTCGGCGAGCCTTCGGCCCGGCCTCGGCGCCGGTAAGCCCTCACAAGAACGAGGAGAACAGAACATGTCCGAGGTCCTGGTCCTCGTGGAGCACGCGGACGGCGAGGCCAAGAAGGTCACCTTCGAGCTGCTCACCGCGGCGCGCCAGCTCGGCGAGCCGGCCGCGGTCGTGGTGGGCGCGCCCGGCACGGGCGCCAAGCTGCGGGAGTCGCTGGCCTCCTACGGCGCGACGAAGGTGTACATCGCCGAGTCCGACGACGCGGCGGCCTACCTGGTCACCCCGAAGGTCGACGTGCTCGCCGCGCTGGTCGAGCGGGCGTCCCCGGCCGCCGTGCTGGTCGCGGCCTCGGCGGAGGGCAAGGAGGTGTCCGCCCGGCTGGCCGCGCGGACCGGCTCCGGCCTGCTGTGGGACGCCGTCGGCCTGGAGGGCTCCGGCGGCGACCTGACCGCCGTCCAGTCCGTCTTCGGCGGCGCGTTCGTGGTGAAGTCCAAGTCCACCAAGGGTGTGCCGATCGTGTCCGTGCGCCCCGGCGGCCTCGATGCCGAGCCGGCGCAGGGCGCCGCGGTCGAGGAGAGCGTCGCCGTGCCCGCCGTCGACGCGGCCAAGACGGCGCGGATCACCGGCACCGAGCCGGCGGCCGGCGGCGACCGGCCGGAGCTGACCGAGGCGTCCGTGGTCGTCTCCGGCGGCCGCGGGGTCGGCAGCGCGGAGAGCTTCGCGGTGGTCGAGCAACTCGCCGACACGCTGGGCGCGGCCGTGGGAGCGTCCCGCGCGGCGGTCGACTCCGGGTACTATCCCGCGCAGTTCCAGGTCGGGCAGACCGGCAAGACGGTGTCCCCACAGCTGTACATTGCGTTGGGAATCTCCGGTGCCATCCAGCACCGGGCCGGGATGCAGACTTCCAAAACGATCGTCGCGGTGAACAAGGACCCCGAGGCGCCGATCTTCGAGATCGCGGACTTCGGCGTGGTCGGGGACCTGTTCAAGGTTGCGCCGCAGCTCGCCGAGGAAGTCGCCAAGCGCAAGGGCTAAGGACATTGGCTAAGGGTTCACCCAGTCTGCACTCGTACGTCATCGATTCAGACTCGCGCCCGTTGGTCCGTACCAAGTAGACCGGCTGTATGACGATGTCGGAGCTGCTGGTCAGCACCGCCCAATCCGGAACCGACGCCCCGCGTTACTCGCTGCTCGTGGCCAGGGACGACACGGAGATCCGGGCCGCTCAGCGGTTGCGGCACCAGGTGTTCGCCGAGGAGATGGGCGCCAGCCTGCACACCACCGAGCCCGGGCTGGACATCGATCGCTTCGACGAGTTCTGCGACCATCTGGTGGTGCGCGAGGACCTCACCGGGGAGATCGTCGGCACCTACCGGATGCTGCCGCCGGACCGGGCCTCCGCGGCCGGCACCCTCTACTCGGAGACCGAGTTCGACCTGACCGCGATCGCGCCGCTGCGCGGGGCGCTGGTCGAGACCGGCCGGTCGTGCGTGCACCGGGACCACCGCACCGGCGCCGTGGTGAGCCTGGTGTGGGCCGGCATCGGGCGGTACATGCTGCTGGCCGGGCACCGCTGGCTGGCCGGCTGCGCCTCGGTGCCGCTGTCCGACGGTGGATCGTTCGCCAACGGCGTGTGGAACCTGGTGCGGGCCAAGCACTACGCGCCGCCCGAGTACCGGGTCAGGCCGCTGCGGCCATGGCGGACCGGCGAGGTGGACCCGCCGCCCCGCCCGATCATCCCGCCGCTGCTCAGGGGCTACCTGCGGCTCGGCGCCTGGGTGTGCGGGCCGCCGGCCCACGACCCCGACTTCGGCGTCGCCGACCTGTTCGTGCTGCTCGACGTGCACGGCGTCGACCAGCGTTACCTTCGGTTCTTCCTGGGGGACGGGACAGTATGAGCCATGCCTGGATGCCCACCTCGCCGTGTGGGCCGCACTGCATCACCGGCGGCGAGCCGACCGTCGGGCGGCTGCGCGCCGCCGGCCGGCTGATCGCGGCGGCCGGGGTGGTGCTGCGCGCCCTCGCGGTCTCGCCGCTGATGCCGATCGTCGGCCGGCGCGGCCGGGCCTACGTGGCGCGCTGGTTCTTCCGCGCGGTGCTGCGCGCGTTCGGCATCCGGCTGGCGGTGTTCGGGGCGGCCCGGCTGCGGCCGGTCCCCGGCCGGGGTGCGCTCGTGGTCAACAACCACATCTCCTGGCTGGACATCGTCGCGATCAACGCGGCCCAGCCGATGCGCGCGCAGGCCAAGAGCGAGGTCAGGAGCTGGCCGGTGATCGGTCGGCTGGCCGACGCCGCGGGCACGGTCTACGTCGACCGCGAGCGGCTGCGCCTGCTGCCGGCGGCCGTGGCCGAGCTCGCCGAGGTGATGCGGGCCGGCTCGATGGTCAACGTCACCCCGGAGGGCACCAGCTGGTGCGGCCGGGCGTCCGGCCCGTTCCGCGCCGCGGCCTTCCAGGCGGCGATCGACGGCGGCGTGCCGGTGATCCCGATCGCCCTGCGCTTCCGGATGTCCGGCGGCCGGGAGACCACCGCCCCGGCCTTCATCGGCGACGAGACGCTGATCGACTCCATCCTCCGGGTGGCCCGGCTGCGCGGGCTGGTCATGGAGATGCACGTCCTCGACGAGCTGCCCCCCGGCCGCACCACAAGCCGCCGCGAGCTCGCCGCCCTGGCCGAGGCCTCCATCAGCTCCGCCCTCGGCCGCGTGCAGCTTCCCCGCCAGCGCCGCCTGCGCTCGGCCGTCCGCAAGGACACCCGCACCCCGGTCTCGCCGCACTAGTCCGCCGCACGGGCTGGACCTCCACCACGGTGGAGGTTGCACCATGATCTCGTGACGGTGACTGCGAACCCGGAATCCGCCAAGGCCACGGGGCCGAACCCGCTGTGGGGCGCGCAGATCCGCGCCACCACGGTCGGGATGGTGATGATTGTCACGGTGGCCGCGTTCGAGCACATGGGCGTGGGCACGGCGATGCCGCGGATGCTGGCCGACCTCAACGGCAACGCCTTGTACTCCTGGCCGTTCACCGCGTTCCTCGCGGCCAGCGTGACCGCCACGGTCCTGTCCGGGCGGCTGTCCGACCGGTTCGGGCCGGGGCCGGGGCTGCTGGTCGGGCCGAGCCTGCTGCTGGTCGGGCTGGTGGTCGCCGGGACGGCCGGCGGGATGCCGGTGCTGCTTGCCGGGCGGGTGCTGCAGGGGCTGGGTCTCGGCGCCGAGATCGTGGCGATCTACGTGCTGGTGGCGCTGGTGTACCCGGAGCGCGCCCGGCCCCGGGTGTTCGGGTTGATCGCCGCGGCCTGGGTGGTGCCGTCGCTGGTCGGCCCGACCGCGGCCGGCCTGATCACCGAGCACCTCGGCTGGCGGTGGGTCTTCCTGGGCCTTGTGCCGTTCGGCGTGCTCGGCGTCCTGCTGATCCTGCCGACCGTGCGCCGGCTGCCGGACCTCGACCCGTCGGCCCCGGCCGCGACCCCCCGGCGCGGGATCCCGCTGGCGGCGGTGGCCACCGGGTTCGGCGTCACGGCGCTGAGCTGGGCGGCGCAGCACCCGTCGCTCGGCACGCTCTGGCTGGGGCTGGCCGGGCTGGCCGCGCTGGTGCCGGCGCTGCGGGTGCTGCTGCCCCGCGGCACGCTCACCGCACGGCCGGGGCTGCCGGCGACGATCCTGTCCCGCGGCCTGTTCGCCGGGGCGTTCTTCGGGGTCGAGGCGTACGTCCCGCTGACCCTGGTGGCCGTGCACCACCATTCGCCGGCCATGGCCGGGCTGCCGCTGACGATCGGGGCGCTCGGCTGGGCCGGCGCGTCGCACTGGCAGGGCCGCCACCCGGACATCCCGCGGCCGGTGCTGATCCGGATCAGCTACGTGACGCTGGCCGCGGCCCTTGCCGCGATGACGCTGACCGCACCGAGCTGGGGACTGCCCTTGCTGGCCGCGCCGCTGTGGCTGGTCGCAGGCGCCGCGATGGGGCTGGCCATCCCGTCCATCGGGTTGCTCACCCTGGACTACGCCGCACCGCGCGAGCGCGGCTTCGCCTCCGCCGCGCTGCAGGTCTCCGACCTGACCACGGCGGCGATCACGATCGGCCTCGGCGGTGTGCTGCTCACCACGCTGGCCTCCGCGGCCCACCCCACGGCCGCGGTCATCGCCATCGACCTGCTGATGGCCGGTCTGGCCCTGCTCGGCGTGCTGGTGTTCCGCCCCGCCCGCGCCGCGGCGACCGACGTAGGGGACTGATATTCACCGACGCGGACTACTCTCGTGGGTTGATGACGTATCTGGACCACGCGGCCACGACGCCCATGGTCGCCGAGGCGGTGGCGGCGATGACCGGGGCGCTGCCGCTGTTGCGCAACGCCTCGTCCCTGCACGCCTCCGGCCGGCGGGCCCGGCGCGTCGTCGAGGAGGCCCGCGAGGAGATCGCCGCCGCGCTCGGCGCCCGCCCGTCCGAGGTGATCTTCACCGCCGGCGGCACGGAGAGCGACAACCTTGCCGTCAAGGGGATCTACTGGGCGAGGAAGGCCGGCGACCCGGCCCGCAACCGGGTGCTGGTCTCCGCGGTCGAGCACCACGCCGTGCTCGACGCCGCGCACTGGCTGGCCGAGCACGAGGGCGCCGAGCTGACCGTGCTGGAGGTGGACGGGTTCGGCCGGGTGCACCAGGACACGCTGCGCGCCGCGATCGCCGAGAACCCCGACGACGTGGCCCTGGTCAGCGTGATGTGGGCGAACAACGAGGTCGGCACCGTCAACCCGGTCCGCGAGCTGGCCACCACGTGCGCCGAGCACGAGATCCCGTTCCACACCGACGCGGTGCAGGCGGTCGGGGCGCTCCCGGTCGACTTCGCCGCGTCCGGGGTCAGCGCGCTGACGATGACCGGGCACAAGGTCGGCGGGCCGTACGGGGTCGGCGTGCTGCTGCTCGGCCGGGACGTGCCGTGCGCGCCGCTGCTGCACGGCGGCGGGCAGGAGCGCGACCTGCGCTCCGGAACCCTTGACGTGCCCGGGATCGTGGCGACGGCGGCCGCGGTGCGGGTCGCGGTCGAGCGGCGGGTGGAGCAGGCCGAGCTGCTGGCCGCCCTGCGCGACGAGCTGATCGACGCCGTGCGCGCCGCGGTCCCGGACGTCGAGCTCAACGGCGACCCAGGCCAGTCCGATGTGGACGGTGGACCGTCCAGGCTGCCGGGCAACGTGCACCTGACGTTCCCCGGCTGCGAGGGCGACAGCCTGCTGATGCTGTTGGACGCCAAGGGAATCGAGTGCTCCACCGGCTCCGCGTGCACCGCGGGCGTCGCCCAGCCCAGCCATGTGCTGCTGGCCATGGGGATGGACCAGGCCGCGGCGCGCGGATCGCTGCGGTTCTCGCTCGGGCACACCTCGACCCGCGCGGACGTGCGCGCGGTCGCCGACGTGATCGGCCCGGTGGTGGCAAGGGCCCGCAGCGCCGGGATGGCCGGCATGCGGCGCTCGGCCAAGCCGGGGATCGAGGTCTGATGCGGGTCCTCGCGGCGATGAGTGGCGGGGTCGACTCCGCGGTGGCGGCGGCCCGCGCGGTGGACGCCGGGCACGACGTGGTCGGGGTGCACCTCGCACTGTCCGCCAAGCCCGGCACGCTGCGCACCGGCGCCCGCGGGTGCTGCACGGTCGAGGACGCGCGCGACGCCCGGCGGGTCGCCGACATCCTCGGGATCCCGTTCTACGTCTGGGATTTCGCCGAACGGTTCACCGAGGACGTGGTCTCCGACTTCGTCGCCGAGTACGCCGCCGGCCGCACCCCCAACCCCTGCCTGAAGTGCAACGAGCGGATCAAGTTCGAGGCGCTGCTCGACAAGGCGCTCGCGCTGGGCTTCGACGCGGTGTGCACCGGGCACTACGCCCGGCTGTCCCTTGTGGATGGACAGCCGGAGCTGCGGCGCAGCGCGGACACCGCCAAGGACCAGTCCTACGTGCTGGCCTCGCTCACCGCGGATCAGCTCCGGCACGCGATGTTCCCGCTTGGCGCCTCGGTGAAGGGCGAGGTGCGGGCCGAGGCCGCGGTCCGCGGGCTCGCCGTCGCGGACAAGCCGGACAGCCACGACATCTGCTTCATCCCGGACGGCGACACCCGCGCGTTCCTGACCGAGCGGCTCGGCGAGCGGCCCGGCCGGCTCGTCGACTCGCAGACCGGCGCGGTGCTCGGCGTCCACACGGGAGTGCACGGGTTCACCGTCGGCCAGCGCCACGGGCTCGGCATCGACGCGCCGGCCCCCGACGGCCGGCCGCGCTACGTCCTGGCGCTCGAGCCGGTGTCCGGCACCGTCCACGTGGGACCGGCCGAGGCGCTGGCCGTGCGCGAGATCGCCGGCGAACGCCCGGTGTGGCCGTCGGGTGTGCCGCTGGCCGGCTCGGTGCGGTGCACCATCCAGGTGCGCGCGCACGGCGGCACGGCCGAAGCGGTCGCCTCGGTGGCCGGCGACGAGCTGGTCGTGCGGCTCGACGGCGGGCTGCGCGGCGTCGCCCCCGGCCAGGCCGTGGTGCTCTACCGCCCGGACGAAGCCGGCGACGTCGTGCTGGGCAGCGCCACCATCGCCCGCACCCGCTAAGCGCCCGTCTAAGCCAACAAACCGTCCGCCAGTTCAAGAAACCCGGGTTCGACCCCCGCTGAAGCCTGCTGATCGACAACTCAATGCGGCACCCCGACCATCGGACCTGGCCGGCTGTCGCATTACCAGGTCATGTACCGGTCAGGTTCCCGCCATCGCACACAGGTCGGACGTTCTCCGGTATGCACGTACTCCTCAACGGCGGCGCGAATCTGATCGACCGGGAGCACGGCATCGGCCGGAAAGTCGGCTGGTGCCTGGTCATCGAAGATCAGCACGGGCGCATCGGGCGACGGCTGCGGGTTCTCGGTGATCCACGCTCGATGGTCGTTGCCGCGGTAGTACAGCGCGCCCCAACTCTCGCGAACGGTTACCACGAGAACGGTCTCCGGCACCCAGCCACGCGGATATGGATCCGGGATGGCCTGCGCCCACACCACGCGCTGCGCTACACCCCCGCCGTCCACGAGCGCCGCGTCCACAAGCCGGTCGAACTCGTGGGCGGCGAAGACCTCGCGTCGGTAGGTGTCGCCGCCAAGCATGGTGGCAGCGCGTTCCACCATTGCCGTCATCGTGCCGTCCCCTCGTAGGTGGCCGAAGTCATGTGGCCGTCCTGGGCGGCCCACCACCACACCACCATTGTGCTACCCACCGGCAGGATTGCTGGAATAGCCGCGGTGCAAGGGTAGTCCTGGGGTGCTTCCTGGCCGCAGGGTCCACGCGTGTTGTTGATCACCGCGACGGCGTAGGTGATCTTGTTCTGCCGCATCCATACAGCGGCCTTCGTCTCGCTGTGCGAAGCCGCTGGATGCGGTGCCCGTGGGTTCGGTGGATGGGCAACACCTTGAGCGGCGCCGAGCAGGTTGACCGCTTCCTGCCACAGCGGATCGGGCTCGGCCTTGCTGCCTTCGCCGCTGATCAGCTTCCTTGTGGAGAAGCCTTCGGCAAAGAACCATCCCGTGGTCTTGTCGGCCGGCCGATGGGTTGCCGGGTCGGCTGGCCGCCATGCCGGGAGGTTGTCGTAGACGCCGCGCGCCCAGACCGCGTCGGACGCGGCAGCTTTGAGGTTGGGTGGGCAGCTGTCCGGGGTGGACGCTTCGGCGGCGGCCCATGCGGGTTTGATGTCGCAGGCGAGCCGGCCGCAGCTGACCATCCACCAGTTCAGCAGGAGTAGCACGGCGATGAGTGCCACGGCGAGCCCGGCGGCGGTGATCAGCAGCCGCATCGGGCTCAGCACGGACCTGGAGGACACCGGCGCAGGCTCCTGACCCTCGAGCATGGTGAGTAGTCAGGACGCTACTGTTCGCAGTCATATCGCGGCAATGGTCGTCCCTCATGTGGGTGAGGGTCGGTTAGCTCGTCCGGATCCAGCGCGAGCGCGGGGCAGTCGTACCCGGCCATCCGTCCACTGAGGACATTCCGAGGCGCTGGCGGTGCGCGAGATCGCCGGTGAGCGCCGGTCAGCGGTTGGGGTCGAGAACCAGCTTGCCGATGGTCCGGCGGGCCAGTAGGTCCTCGTGGGCCCGGCGCGCCTCGGCGAGCGGGTAGTCGCCGCCGGGGATCACCCGCAGGCTGCCGTCGGTCACCGCGGTGATCAGCTCAGTCATCGCCCGCTGCATGAGGCCCGGCTTGGTGAACGCGTGCGGCAGCCAGAACCCGGCCACCGTGCTGGAGTGGCCGAGCAGGTTCCGCGGGTCGATCGGCTTCGGCGCCTCCCGGCTGGCCATGCCGAAGAAGACCAACCGGCCCAACGGGGCGAGCGCCGCGATGCTCTGGTCGGTCACCCGCCCGCCGGTCATCTCCAGCACGACGTCGACCCGCCGGCCGCCGTTCGCCTCGCGGAGCGCGGCGGTGAGGTCCTCCGCGGCCGGATCGACCGCCACGTCCGCGCCCAGCTCGAGCGCCAGCTCACGCTTGCGCTCCGAGCTCGCCGCCGCGATCACCCGCCCGGCCCCCAGCGACCGCGCCAGCTGCACCGCGAGCGTGCCCACGCCGCCGGCCGCGGCATGCACCACGACCGACTCCCCCGGCTGCAGGTGCGCGCACTGCCGCAGCAGCATCCACGCCGTCGTCCCCTGAACGATCAACCCGAGCGCGCTGACGTCGTCGACGCTCTCGGGCACCTCGAACGCCCAGTCCTCCGGCGCCACCGCCCGCTGCGCGTACCCGCCGGCCCCGGCGAGCAGGGCCACCACCCGCCGCCCGTCCGCCGTCGTCCCCACGACCTCCCCGCCCGGGATGAACGGCAGGCTGACCGGCGCCAGATAGGAGTTGTCCGCGTTGTGCGTGTCGGCGTAGTTGACGCCGGCCCGCGACACGTCGATGAGCACCTGCCCCGGCTCCGGTTTCGGCTCGAGCACCTCCACCAGGTTGAGCACCTCGGGCCCGCCGAACTCGGTGATCTGAATAGCGCGCACGCACATCACCCTATGGCCACCGGGATCGCACCCGAATGGGTGTCCGTTAGCCTCTCCCGCGAAAACCGTTACGCCCTCGGTCGACTCGTCGACCTAGGTAAGTGAACCGACGTGACGACGATCTTGGGGTGACGATGGAGATACGCCTTCCGGCCGAAACGAAGGTCGGCGACGGCACAAGGGATCCGGCGAGCCGCGGCCGGGTTCCGGAGTTTCTCGGGCTTCCCGCCGATGTGCTGGTTCGGCACCGGGCCAGGCTGCTCGACCCCTCGACCGCCGTCGTGGGACCGAGCGGTCGCCGAGTGGAGTCCACCGTGTACCGAGCGGACACGCTGTTGCTCCCGTTGCGACAGGCGCTGCTGCCGGATGTGATCGAGCGGTACAACAAGGCGTTGGAGCCGCTGGGCTTCGAGCTCAAGGTCGTCCTGCCGGACACGCCGACGTGGTGCAAGGCGCGCGACCGGCTCAGCCCCGACCTCCAGATTCCGATCCTGCTGCTGTCGCGTGAGGACAGGCTGTCCGATCGCGCGCCCGACCCGTGGGCGGCGCTGGTCGCGCTGCGCCGTTCGATGGCCGGATTCGACGCCGCGGAAGCGGACGTCGACGTGATCGAGTTGGAGCACCTCGTGGCCGCCGCGGCCGTGGAGGTCGGCGGGGCCCCGTTCGGCAACGGCTCGGTGGCGTCGCCGTTCGGCAACGGATCCTTCGGGATGCCGTTCGGCAACGGCAGCGCGGGCCTGTCGCTGGCGACCGGAGCGCGCAACCCGGTGCGGGTGTTCGTGCCGGAGCCCAAGCGCTGCGGTGATCCCAAGCAGCTTCCGGCCGGCCGGCGCCCGGTCGTGGCGGTGCTCGACACCGGCATCGGAGACCACCCGTGGCTCACCCTCGCGCCGGCCGACCCGGACCCGGTGATCGAGGTCTCCGAGGAGTTCCAGACGCTGCTGTCCGACCAGGAGGCCGCGGTCGCACTGGCCAGTGGCGCGCCCGAGCCGCCGCGGCTGACGCCGTTCGAGGAGCGCGACGTGATCCAGCCGCTGCTCGGGCTGACCGACTCGGTCGCCGGGCACGGCACGTTCGTGGCCGGGCTGGTGTTCCAGAACTGCCCCGACGCGCGCATCCTGTCGCTGCGGGTGCTGCACACCGACGGGATCGGCTCCGACGCCTCGGTGCTGCTGGCGCTGGAATGGCTGCACGACCGGCACAAGGCCGCGCTGACCGACAACCGCCCCGAGGAGCTGATCGACGTCGTGTCGCTGTCGCTGGGGTTCTACCCCGAGGCCAGCAACCAGCTGATCAGCAGCCGGCTGGCCAGGGCCGTCAAGAAGCTGACCGATCTCGGCGTCGCCGTGGTGGCCGCCGCCGGCAACGACGCCACCACCCGGCCGTTCGTGCCGGCCGCCATGGCGCTCAACACCGACGGCTCCAACAACGGCAACGAGCTGCTCGTCGCGGTCGGCGCGCTCAACGCGTCCGGCCGGACCGTCGCGGCGTTCTCCAACGAGGGCGACTGGGTCACCTGCTGGGCGCCCGGCAACGCCGTGGTCAGCACCGTGCCGCTGTGGGAGGGCGCCGAGGGTCCGGACGTGGTGGTTCCCGACCCGGACGCCGAGCTGGAGGCGGAGCCGGCGTCGGGCAACGGGCAGAAGCGGCCACGGACCGGTCCGGACAACGACGACTTGAGGACCGGGTTCGCCGTATGGGCCGGCACGTCCTTCGCCACGCCGGTGGTGGCCGGCATCCTGGCCGGATGCCTTGCCGACCGGCCGGACGGGAAGACCGACGAGGAGCGCTTCGAGCGGGCGAGGGCCGCGCTGGCCGAGACGAGGGCGAAGCTGGCCGAAAACAAGTGGCACAACTGATCTCCAGGCCCGCGTCGGACCGCGCCGCGCAGCCCGTAACGTACTGAGCATGTCGGATGGGCGCAGCTCGCGAGACGCGGCCCGCGAGCAGGTCCTCCGGCAGGCGGCAGCGCTGCGCGGGCGGGCCCGCGACGCGACCTACGCGTACAGCTTCGCCGAGGCGCGCCGGCTGCTTCGGGAGGCGCTTGCCGTGCTCGACACGCTGGACGCGTCCGGCGACGTCGAGCTGACCGCGTTGCGGGTGTACGTGCTGGTCAGCCTCGCATACGCGGAGACGGAGGGCGGGCCGATCGCGGTCGGGCTCGAGCATCTCGACGCCGCGGACGCGTTGCTGGCGACCATTCCGGACGGTGCGCGGCGCACCGAGCTGGCCGGCGCCGTGCTGCAGCAGCGCGGGTTCCTGCTGATCAGGGCCGGTCGCATCGACGACGGCCTCGAGGAGCTCGACGTCGCCGCGCAGTGGCTGGAAAGCGGGCTGGCCAGCGGGTTCGGCGATCCCAACGTGCTGGCCAGCCTGTACCTCAACCAGAGCCTTGCCCACATCGGACGGGCCCAGCCTCGGCTTGCCGCCCGCGCCCTCGAGCGCTGCATCGAGCTGTGCGACCAGCACGAGGTGCACCCGATCATCGGCATCAAGGCGCGGCACAACCTCGGCTACGTCGCCTACATGACCGGGGACATGCCGACCGCGTTGCGGTACTACGAGGACACCGCTCGCAGCTGCCAGACCCGCGCGCCCGGGATGCTTCCCGTGGTGCGGCTGGACCAGGCGCGGGCGCTGCTGGCGGCCGGGCTGGTGGAGAACGCGGCCCGGCATCTGGACGAGGCGCTGCCGTTGCTGCGCAGGCGGCGGGCCGGGCAGGACGTCGCCGAGGCCGAGGTGACCAGGGCCGCGGCGGCGTTGCTCGAGGGCGACGTGCGGCGGGCCGCGCGGCTGGCGCGGTCGGCGGAGCGGCGCTTCACCCGGCGCGGCAACACCAGATGGGCGGCCATCGCCGCGCTCGCCGAGCTGCGCGCCGCCACGGTGGCCGCGCTCGGCGCCCGCCGGATCCCGGAGTCGTTGCCCACCAAGGCGGTCAAGCTGTCCGAGCACCTGCGCGCGCTGATGCTGGAGGACGAGACCGAGCTGGCGCTGATGCTGGCCGTGCGGCTGGAGATCGCGCGGGGCGAGCCGGCCGCGGCCGCCCTGCTGCTCGACCAGGTGCGGCGTCCACGTGCGACGTCCCCTGTGGACCATCGGATGCTGCGCCGGCTGTGCCGGGCGGAGTTGGCCGTGGCGGAGGGAAATCCGCGGGCCGCGCTGGCCGAGGCGCGGGCCGGGCTGGCCGAGCTGGGCCGGGCCAGGGACCGGATGGGTGGCCTCGAGCTGGTGTGCGGCACCGCGATCCACGGTCAGGAGCTCGGCGAGCTGGGCACCCGGCTGGTGCTGCAGGCCGGTCGCACCAACGTCCGGCAGCTGTTCGGCTGGCTGGAGCGCACCAGGGCGCAGGTGTACCGCTATGAGCCGATGCCGACGATCGACGACCCGGTGCTGGCCGAGAAGGTCGACGAGCTGCGCTCGAAGCGCCGGGCGGTGCAGCTGGAACGTGTGGCCGGGCGGCCGGCGCGGCGCCAGGCCCGCCAGGTGGCCATGCTGGAGCGGGAGATCGTGAGCCAGGGCTGGTACGCCACCCCGTGGGGCCGGCCGAAACCGGTGGCCACCTTCGCCGACGTGGCGTCGGCGCTCGGCGACCGGGCGCTGATCACGTTCGCGACCTCCGGTGACGAGCTGGTCGCCGTCGTGGCCACCGCGTCGAGGGCCCGGCTGGTCCGCCTCGGCTCGGCGAGCCTGGCCGGTGAGTGGGCCGCCCGGCTGCACGCCGACCTCGACGCGCTGGCGCCGGACAGCCTGCCCGGCGCGATGGCCGCGGTGGTGGCCAGATCGGCCAGCCGCACCGCCGACGCCCTTGACGCGCAGCTGGTCCGCCCGTTGCACGGCCTGCTCGACCGCAGCGTCCGCACCGCCGCCCGCGCGCTGGACACTCAGCTCGTCCGTCCACTGTCGACACTCACCGGCGGCCGCGAGCTGATCGTCGTGCCCACCGGCGCGCTCTACGCCGTACCGTGGGGCAGCCTCCCGTCGCTGGCCGGCTGCCCCGTCGTGGTCGCGCCCTCGGCCACCGCCTGGCTGGCCGCCGAACGAGGCGAGCACCACGGCGACCGGGTCGTGCTCGCCCGCGGCCCGCTGCTCACCGAGGCCATCGCCGAAGAGGGTCCACTTCGGACAATCTACCCGAACTCCGTGCGGCTGAGCGGAACCGCCGCCACCGTGTCGACCGTGTTGGACGCCCTCGACGGCGCCGGCATCGCCCACCTCGCCGCGCACGGCGCGCACGAGCCCACCAACGCCCTGTTCTCCCGCCTCGAGCTGGCCGACGGCCCGCTGTTCGCCCACGAGCTGTCCCGCCTGCGCGAGCCACCCCGGCAGGTCGTGCTCGCCGCGTGCGAGCTGGCCATGAACCACATCCGCCCCGGCGACGAGGCCCTCGGCTTCGCCGGCGCCCTGCTGGCCGGCGGCGTCCGCACGGTCGTCGCCGCCATCAGCCGCGTCGGCGACCTCGCCGCCGCCACCGCCATGGTCGACTACCACACCAGCGTCGCCGCCGGCACCCGCCCCGCCGTCGCCCTCGCCGAAGCCATCGCCGCCGACCCCTTCCGCCGCCCGTTCATCTGCCTGGGTGCCGGATGAACTCGAACAGCCTGGTGTCGCGGCGGTAGAGCAGGGCCGGACCGGTCAGCCGGTTGGCGCCCACCGTCGAGGAGGAATCCGGGTCGGGGTGGAAGGCCAGCTCCTCGAACCCGTTGTCGGCGAACCACTCCCGGATCGCCGGTGTCAGGTCGGGGGGCTCGCGGTGGCGGGTCCAGATCACGGTGGCGCCCGGCGCGCAGAGGCGGGGCAGCTCGGTGATCGTGTGGCGGATGTCCTCGTCGGAGATGTTGCCGAACACGCCGCAGACCAAAGCCAGGTGGACGGGGACCACGCCGTCGTAGGCGGCGGTGAGCCCGGCGTCGCCGGTGACGACCTCGACGCCCGCGGGAGCGGCTTTCCTTGCCAGCGCGGCGTTGCGGGGGTCCAGCTCGACGAGCCGGGCCCGCACGTCGCCCCGGCGCGGGTGGTCGGTGAGCACGCCGAGCAGGTCGCGGCCCTGCCCGGCGCACATGCTGAGCACGCGGATCGGGCCGGGCGGCCGGCCGTCCAACGCCTGCCGAATGTGGCGCTGCACCACCATGAGCCGGCGCCGCAACGATGATCCGGGTTCGTCGTATTCCTCGTGCCAGGCCACCCAGTCCACGGCCCGACGGTACCCGGTCAGGGCAGGATCAGGTTGACGTCGCCGAACTCGTGCCAGAGGTAGCCGGCCGAGATGGCCTCGGTGTAGGTGTGGTCGAGCAGCCGGGGGCCGGCGATCGTGGTCAGCATGTCCACATGGGAGGCTTGCGCTTCGTGGAAACCGGTCAGCAGGCCGTCGGTCACCCGTACCCCTCGACCGGGTGTCACGATCAGGTCGGTCCAGCCGTTGGCCGGGTGGACGAGACCGTCCGCGCCGGCCGCGGTTTCCAGGGCGCGCACCGCCGTGGTGCCGATCGCGATGATCCGGCCGCCGGCCGCCCTGGCCTGGTTGACCACTCTGGCGCTGTGCGCGCTCACGGCGAACGGCTCGGGATAGGGGCGCTCGTGGGCCTCCGGTGAGGCGACGCCGGTGTGCAGCAGCACCGGGGCGAACTGGATGCCGGCCGAGACCAGGCGGCTGACCATGCGGTCGGTGAACGGCCGGGAGGCGCTCGGCATCTCCGCGCTGCCCGGGGTGGTGCCGAACACCGTCCGGTAGTACGACAGCGGCCAGCGCCGGTGGACGTAGGAGTACCGGATCGGCGCGCCGAACGCGTCGAGGTACGGGCGAACGGCCGTGTCGAGGGTGGCGATCCAGAGGCGTCCGGCCGAGTAGGGCTCGCGCAGGGTCACGGTGGCACCGCCGACCAGCGGGTAGCTGTCGCCCGCGGCGGCGTCGCCGAACGGCTCGGTGGCCTTCGCGGTGTTGCGGCGCGGCTCGACCAGCCAGGAGCCGTCCGGCTGCTCGGTGGAGAAGTGCACGGTGAGCTCGCCGCCGGTGACGCCCACCGCGGCCGGCAGGGTGGCCGAGGTGTTCACCACCAGCACGTCCCCCGGTGCCAGCAGGCCGGGCAGATCGGTGAACCGGTGGTGGCGCACGGTGTCACTCGACCGGTGGCCGACGAGCAGCCGCACGCGGTCGCGGCTCAGCCCGCGCGCCTCGGGCGGCTCGTGCGCCTCAAGCTCGGCCGGCAGGGTGAACTCCAGCGCGGTCATGCCCGCGCCGGCACGGCGAGGTCGGTCAGCCGCACGCGGCCCGAGTCAGGGCGGGTGCATACCAGGTGGAGGAACGCCGGGACGACGGTCTGCGGCAGCGGGCGGTCGCTGATGTCCTCGCCGGGGAAGGCCTCCTGGTGCATCCGGGTGCGCAGGTCGCCGGGGTCCACCCACCACACCCGGACGTCCGGCTCCTCCGCCGCGAGCACCCGGCTGGCCTGCTCGATCGCGGCCTTCGCCGAGCCGTAGCCGCCCCAACCTTCGTAGCCCTCGACGGCGGCGTCCGAGGTGATGTTGACGATCGACCCGGACTTCTCGCGCAGCGCCGGCAGCGCCCACTGGATGAGCCCGAGCGGGCCGATCACGTTGACCTCGTACACCTCACGCAGCGCCTCGAGGGGGTAGTCGGCCAGCCGCGGCTGCGGGCTCGGGCCGAGGATGCCGGCGTTGTTCACCAGCAGGTCCGCGCCGCCGAGCTCGTCGGCGGCGGCCACGAGGGCCGCCCGGTGCGCGGGGTCGGTGACGTCGCCGGGCAGGGCGCGGACGTCGCCGAGGACCGCGGCCGCGCGGCTCAGCGCCGCCGCGCCGCGGGCATCGACGACGAGCCTCCACCCCGCCTCGGCCAGGCCCTGCGCCAAGGCAAGGCCCAATCCCCTTGACGCTCCGGTGATGATCGCGACAGGCATCGCGTGCGCACCTCCGTTCCTCTGCTGTCGACGCTAGGTTCGCCGCCCGCCGCCGCCATCGGGCCGCGGGCCGGACCGGCCTCGGACTTTGGACCTAGGACCGCGGCCCGATCCCGAACCGCCGCCGGCTGGGTACCGTGGCCGTGTGACCGGAATCGAGCGCGACGAGCTGCGCGAGGTGAGCGCCGCGGTGCTGGCGGTCACCTCCCATCTGTCCGTTCGGGACGTGTTGCAGACGATCCTCACCACCGCGCGGCGGCTGCTCGACGCCCGGTACGCCGCGCTCGGCGTGCCGGACAACAAGGGCTCGTTCCGGGAGTTCCTCGCCGACGGGATCAGCGACGAGCAGTGGGCGGCGATCGGCCCGGTGCCCCGTCAGCACGGCCTGCTCGGGCTGATGCTGTGCGACCCGAACCCGGTGCGGCTGGCCGACATCCGCGACCACCCGAAGTTCGGCTGGTGGCCGGCGGCGCATCCGGAGCTGACCGACTTCCTCGGTATGCCCATTGTGGACGGTGAGGAGATCCTGGGCGAGCTGTTCCTGGCCAACAGCCGCCGCCCCGGCGGGTTCACCGCCGCCGACGAGGAGCTGCTCCGCCTGCTCGCCGCGCACGCCGCCATCGCGCTGGTCAACGCCCGGCTCTACGAGCGCAGCCGCGAGCTGTCCATTGTGGAGGAACGCAATCGGATCGCCCGGGAGCTGCACGACGCGGTCACCCAGAAGCTGTTCAGCCTGCGGCTGACCGCCGACGCCGCGGCCTCGTTGCTGCGCGAGGATCCGGACCGGGCCGGCGCGGTGCTTGACGGCGTGCGCAAGCTGGCCGCGGAGGCCACCGAGGAGCTCCGCGCGATCGTGGTCGGCCAGCGCCCGGTCGACCTCACCGGCGACGATCTGAGCGTGGCCCTGCGCAAGCAGGTCGACCTGCTCGACCGGGTGCACGACGCCGAGGTGCGGTTCGCCGGCCGGTGCGTGCCCCGCCTGTCCGACGACCGGCTGGAGGGCGTCTACCGGGTCGCGCAGGAGGCCATGCACAACGCGCTGCGGCACGCCGAGGCCGGCCGGATCGACGTAAACCTGCTGTGCCGCAACGGATACGTGGTGCTCGAGGTCACCGACGACGGCCGCGGCTTCGATCCGCTCGCCGCCGGCGAGGCCACCCGCCGGCTTGGCCTGGCCTCGATGCGCGAGCGGGCCCGCACGCTCAGCGGCCAGCTCACCGTGACGTCGAGCCCCGGCGCCGGAACGACGGTGCGGTTGGCGGTGCCGACCGATGCCTGAGCCGATCCGCGTGCTCCTCGTCGACGACCATCCCGTTGTCCGGCAAGGGCTTCGCACGTTCCTGGACCTGCAGGGCGACATCACCGTGGTGGGCGAGGCGGCCGACGGCTCCGCCGGGGTCGCCGCGGCCGAGGAGCTGCGCCCCGACGTGGTCCTGCTCGACCTGCGCATGCCCGGCTCCGACGGCCTTGACGCGCTGCACGGCCTGCGCGAGCGCGGCAACCCGGCCCGGGTGCTGGTGATCACCAGCTTCACCGAGCCGGCCGCGGTGCTGCCGGCGGTGCGCGCCGGCGCGTCCGGCTACGTCTACAAGGACGTCGACCCGCCCGCCCTGGCCGCGGCGATCCGGTCGGTGCACGCCGGGCACGTGCTGCTGCACCCGGACGTGGCCCGCCTGCTCGCCGCAGGCGAGGCCCAGCCGGCCGGCACGGCGCTGACCGCGCGGGAGCGGGAGGTGCTCGCCGAGGTCGCCCGCGGCCGGTCCAACCGGGAGATCGCCCGCGCCCTTTCCCTGTCGGAGAAGACGGTCAAGACGCACGTGAGCGCGATCCTGTCGAAGCTGGGGGTGCAGGACCGGACCCAGGCGGCGCTGGCGGCGGTGCGGACCGGACTCGTGGCGGGCTGAGCGCCCCACCCCCATCATCACGTTCACGGTGAAGGACAGGTTAATATTCGTTGTCAGATCGGGTTAGCATCACTGCATGTTCGATCTGGGCAGGTTGCGCGTGCTGGCGGCGGTGGCCGATCAGGGCACGCTGGCCGCGGCCGCCGACGTGCTGCACCTGACGCCGTCCGCGGTGTCCCAGCAGATGGCCAAGCTCGAGCGGGAGGCGCGCTGCCGGCTCATCGAGCGGCACGGTCGCCGCGCCCGGCTCACCGAGGAGGGCGAGCTGCTGGCCAAGCACGCGCGCCGGATTCTCGGCGCCGTCGCCGAAGCGGAGTCCGATTTGGACGAACGGCGCGGTCAGGTGCTCGGCGAGCTGTCCGTCGGCGCCTTTCCCACCGCGGCAAGGGGTCTGCTCCCCGACGTGCTGGTGACGATGGCAACGCGTTATCCCAGGCTGCGAATCCGCTTGCAGGAAACCGAGTCCTACGAGGCAATGTCCAAAGTGTCCCGTGGTGATCTCGACGTGGTGGTGAACGCCGACTGGGCCACCGTCCCGCTGCCGGTCCCGGATCGCGTGTGCAAGACCGACATCGGCGCCGATCCCGCCGACCTCGCGCTGCCCGCCGCGCACCCGCTTGCCGATCGCCCCCGGCTGTCCCTCGAGCAGCTCACCGACGAGACCTGGGTCGCCTCCACCGTCGGCACGATCTGCTACGAGTGGCTCACGTCCACGCTGCGCAACGCCGGCCACGAGCCGCGGATCTCCCACCAGGCGGCCGAGTTCCCCACCCAGCTGGCCCTGGTCTCGGCCGGCCTCGGGGTCGCCCTCATGCCCCGCCTCGCCGGCGACTTCGTCCCCCCGGACGTCCGGCTGATCCCCGTCGATCCCACCATCTCCCGGCGCGTCTTCGCCGTCTGGCGCGAGGAAACCACCCGCCGCCCGTCCGTCCAGGCGTTCCTCACCACCCTGCGCGAGGCCTGGGCCCTGCGCGGCTAGGCCGGGCTCCAGTCCGTGTTCGATCCACTGAGGACGATGCAGGGGAGGTCGCCGGGGATGCGACCGGCGAGCCAGGCGGCGAAGCCGGCGGCCGCGGCGGGCTCGACGGCCAGCCGGAACTCCTCCCACAACCGGTCGCGGGCGGCCAGGATCTCCGCGTCGTCGACGAGCACCGAGCGCACTCCGGAGTCCCGCAGCACGGCGAACGGGATGCCGCCGACCCGGGTGGCGCCGAGCGCCGACGCGGCCACCGAGTCCACAGTGGAGTCGACGGGTTCGCCGGCGGTGAGCGCGTGATGCAGGCAGGCGCACCCGGTCGGCTCGACCGCCACGACCGCGCGACCGCCCGAGCCGAGCACGGTGCCCGCGGCCAGCCCGCCCCCGCCGACCCCGACCACGAGGGTGTCCACGTCGGGAACCTGCTCGGTGACCTCCAGCGCGCAGGTGCCCTGCCCGGCCACCACGAGCGGATCGTCGTACGCCGGCACGCACCGGCCGCCGATCGCCGCCGCCTCGGCCAGCGCGGCGGCGACCGCCTCGGCGTAGATCGCGCCGTGCCGCACCAGCCGCGCGCCGGCCGCCTCGATCCGGCGGGCCTTGCCGTCCGGCACGGTCACCGGCACGAACACCGTCGCCGGGCGCCCAAGCAGCCCGGCCGCGGTGGCCACCGCGAGGCCGTGGTTGCCGCCCGACGCCGTGACCACGTGCTCCGGCCCGTCCCCGCCGACCACGGCGTTGACCGCGCCGCGCAGCTTGAACGAGCCGGTCCGCTGCAGGTGCTCGAGCTTGAGCACGACCGGGCGGCCGTCCACGGACGCCCGCAGCACCGGGGTTCGGCGGACGTAGGGCGCCACCCGCCGCGCGGCGCCGGCCACGTCGGCCGGGGTGAGCATGATCGTCGAGGTGGTCATGAGCCAGACTAACCCCGTGTCGACCATGCCCTGGCCCACCGGCGCCGCGACCGGGATCGGCTCGATGCCCGGCGCCGATCCCGCCGAGGCCGCCGCCGTCGTCGTCGGTGAGCTGCCCGACCTGCCGCACCTGCCCGAGCTGCCGGCCCGCGGCCTCGGCGCGGACCTGATCGGCCGGGCCGCCGCGCTGCTGATCGACCTGGCGATCGAGGTGGTCCCGTCGGGCTACCGGGTGACCGCCCGGCCCGGCGCCGACCACCGGCGCGCGGTCGACCTGATGCGCTGGGACCTCGACGCGTTCGCCGACGCGGTCGACCTTGCCGCACCGGCCGCGGTCAAGGTGCAGGTCGCCGGGCCGTGGACGCTGGCGGCCGGCATCGAGCTGCCCCGCGGCCACCGGGTGCTCACCGATCGCGGCGCGCTGCACGACTTCACCGAGTCGCTGGCCGAGGGGCTCACCGGGCACGTCGACGAGCTGAGCCGGCGGACCGGCCACCCGGTGGTCGTCCAGCTCGACGAGCCGTCGCTGCCGACCATCCTGGCCGGGGCGCTGTCCACCCCGTCGGGGCTCGGCACCGTGCCCGCCGTGCCGGAGTCGGACGCGCGGGAGATCCTCGAGCGGATGGTGACCGCGGCCAGGGCGGCGACCGGCCAGCCGGTGATCGTGCACTGCTGCGCCACCCGGCCTCCGGTCGGCCTGTTGCGATCGGCCGGCGCGGACGCGATCGCGCTGGACGCCACGCTGCTGGACGGGGCGCCGGCCGCGCTGGCCGACGAGATCGGCGAGGCCTGGGACGCCGGCGCCGTGTTCCTGCTCGGCGTGCTGCCGACCGTCGACCCGGCCGCCCCGCCGAGCCTGGCCGACGCCGCCGGGCCGGCGCTGCGCCTGGTGGACCGGCTGGGGTTCCCAAGAACCCTGCTGGCCGAGCGGGCCGTCCCGACCCCGGCGTGCGGCCT
The DNA here is from genome assembly GCF_035942955.1 of Actinophytocola sp. Lineage (GTDB taxonomy): Bacteria > Actinomycetota > Actinomycetes > Mycobacteriales > Pseudonocardiaceae > DASYTH01. The sequence continues at coordinate 85,004 of NZ_DASZCQ010000217.1, forward strand.
TGCCGGCGCGACCGCGGGCTGGGCCAAGCGCGCCCTTGAGCTGTGCCGCGACGTCGGGAAGGCGTTCGTGGAGCCGCCGGAGAGCTGGTGACTCACTCTCCGGTGGCGCCGTCGAGCCGTTCGCGGAACAGGTCCGCGTGGCCGTTGTGCCGGGCGTACTCCTCGATCATGTGCAGCATGATCCAGCGCAGCGACACGATCTCCCCGTGCCGGGTCGTGGCGGTCGCGTCCAGCGACGGCGCCGCGGCGAGGATCTGCCGGGACCGCTCACACTCCGCCCGCCAGGTGGCGAACGCCTCGTCCGCGTCGGCCTCGTCGACGTTGTCGAAGTCGCCGTCCGGATCGTCGTCGGAGTAGTAGATCCGCGGCGCCTCCTCGCCGGCGAAGGTGCGCTGGAACCAACCGCGCTCCACATCGGCCAGATGCCGCACCAGTCCGAGCAGGGACATCGTGGACGGGGGAACCGGCCGCTCACGCAGCTGCGCCGCGGTCAGGCCGGCGCACTTCCAGGCCAGGGTGGCCCGGTGGTAGTCCAGGAAGGACGCCAGGCTGGTGCGTTCGTCCGCCTGTCCCGGCGGGTCGGTTCGCTCAACGGTCATACGCGCATTCCTACCGGATCAGCCCGACACCGGCCGGCAGCCGGGCGTCGGCGAGGAAGCGCACCAGCTTTTCCCGGAAGGCGCGGGCCGCGCTGGTCGGGGGTGCGTCGGTGCGGTGGGCCAGCGCCACGGTCCGGCGCAGGCCCGGGGCGGCCAGCGCGGTGCCGTGCAGCCGGGTCCGGCCGGGCAGCACCATGCTGGGCACCACCGCGACGCCGAGCCCGGCCTCCACGAAGCGCAGCACGGCGTCCATCTCCCCGCCGTCGACGGCGATCGTGGGCTCGAAGCCGGCCCGCCGGCAGGCCTGCAGGGTGGTCTCGCGCAGGTCGTAGCCCTCCCGGAACATCACCATCGGGGTGTGCCGCAGCGCGGTGAGCCGGACCGGGCCGCGAGCGAGGGCGTGCGCTCCACCGGCCGCCGACGCCACCGACAGCTGCTCGCGCAGGATCGGCGTCACGGTGAGCGCCGGGTCCGCACCCTGCGGCGGCATGATGATCAGCGCCAGGTCCAGCTCGCCGCCGATGAGCGCGCGGGTCAGGTCCCGCGACCCGCTTTCCTGGACCACCAACTGGATTCCCGGGTAGGTGTCGTGGAACCGGCGCAGCACGTCGGCCAGGATGCCGACGCACAGGCTCGGGGTGGCGCCGAGCCGCACCCGCCCGCGGCGCAGTCCGGCCAGCTCGGCCACCTCCAGCCGCGCCGTATCCACATCGGACAGAATGCGCCGGGCCACCGGCAGCAGCGCCTCGCCGGCCGGGGTGAGCGTGACGTTGCCCCGCGCCCGGCTGAACAGCGGGGCGCCGAGCTCGCTCTCCAGCGCGTGGATCTGTTTGGACAGCGACGGTTGCGCCACGTGGGTCCGCTCGGCCGCCTTGGTGAAGTGCCGCGTCTCGGCGACCGCGACGAAGTAGACCAGCTGCTGGAGGGTCATAGCTGCAGGCTATCGTGACGAGCCGAACGATATATTGGACGACTCGACGGGTCGGCTCCTACCGTTGCCTTCGTGGTGCTCATGGTGCGGACGACGGTCGGCAGGAAGGCCGTCATGGCGGTCACCGGGATCGTGCTCCTCGGCTACGTCACCGTGCACATGCTGGCCAACCTCAAGGTGTTCTTCGGCGCGGGCTCGCTGGACGGGTACGGCCGCTGGCTGCGCGAGCTGCTCGAGCCGGTGTTCGGCTACGAGGGCGTCCTGTGGCTGATGCGCTCGGTGCTGGTGGCGTGTGTCGTGCTGCACCTGGTCGCGGCCACCCAGCTGGCGCGGGCGGGCCGGCGGGCGGCCGGGCGGTACCAGACCCGGATCAGGATCCAGGGCAGCTACGCGGCGCGCACCATGCGCTGGGGCGGCGTGATCATCGCGTTGTTCGTCGTCTACCACCTGCTCGACCTGACCGCCGGCGTGCTCAACCCGCACGGCGTCTCCGGCGAGATCTACCGCAACGTGACCGCCGACTTCCAGCGCTGGTACGTGGTGCTCGCCTACACCGTCGCCGTGCTCGCGCTCGGTTTCCACTTGCGGCACGGCGTGTGGAGCGCGCTGCGCAGCCTCGGTGCGACCGCCGTGGCGCACTCGTTCGCGCTCGGCTACGCGGTGGTGATCACCGTCGGCTTCCTTTCCGTGCCCTACGCCGTCCTCTTCGGAATGTTGCGATGATCTCCTACGACATCGGCGAGCCGATCGCCGACACCAAGGCGCCCGATGGTCCACTTGAGACTCGCTGGGAGCGCAGGCGGTTCGCCACCCGGCTGGTGAACCCGGCCAACCGCCGCCGGCTGACGATCGCGGTGGTGGGCACCGGCCTTGCCGGGGCGTCGGCCGGCGCCAGCCTGGCCGAGCTCGGCTACCGGGTGCTTTCCTTCTGCTACCAGGACAGCCCGCGCCGGGCGCACAGCATCGCCGCGCAGGGTGGGATCAACGCGGCCAAGAACTACCGCAACGACGGCGACAGCGTCTACCGGTTGTTCTACGACACGGTCAAGGGCGGCGACTTCCGCTCCCGGGAGTCCAATGTGTACCGGCTGGCCGAGCTGAGCCTGCAGATCATCGACCAGTGCGTGGCGCAGGGCGTGCCGTTCGCGCGCGAGTACGGCGGGCTGCTCGACACCCGCTCGTTCGGCGGCGCGCAGGTCTCACGGACCTTCTACGCGCGCGGCCAGACCGGCCAGCAGCTGCTGCTCGGCGCGTACCAGGCGCTGGCCCGCCAGATCCACGCCGGCCGGGTGACCATGCGCCCGCGCACCGAGCTGCTGGACGTGATCGTCGCCGGCGGCCGGGCCCGCGGCGTCGTGGTCCGCGACCTGGTGACGGGCCGGATCTCCAGCCATGTGGCCGACGCCGTTGTGCTGGCCACCGGCGGCTACGGCAACGTCTTCTACCTGTCCACCAACGCCAAGGGCTGCAACGCCACCGCGATCTGGCGGGCGCACCGGCGCGGCGCGCTGTTCGCCAACCCGTGCTACACCCAGATCCATCCCACCTGCATCCCGGTCAGCGGCGACCACCAGTCGAAGCTGACGCTGATGAGCGAGTCGCTGCGCAACGACGGCCGGGTGTGGGTGCCGAAGGCGGCCGGGGACCGCCGCGCGCCGGAGGCGATCCCGGAGGACGAGCGGGACTACTTCCTCGAGCGGCTCTACCCCGGCTTCGGCAACCTGGTGCCGCGCGACATCGCCTCGCGCGCGGCCAAGAACGTGTGCGACGCCGGCCGCGGCGTCGGCCCCGGCGGGTTGGGGGTCTACCTGGACTTCGCCGACGCGATCGGCCGGCTCGGGACGGCCGTGGTCGACGAGCGGTACGGCAACCTTTTCCAGATGTACCAACGCATCACCGGCGAGGACCCGTACCGCTCGCCGATGCGGATCTACCCGGCGGTGCACTACACCATGGGCGGGCTGTGGGTCGACTACGACCTGCAGAGCACCGTTCCCGGGCTGTTCGTGATCGGCGAGGCCAACTTCTCCGACCACGGCGCGAACCGGCTCGGCGCGAGCGCGCTCATGCAGGGCCTTGCCGACGGATACTTCGTGCTGCCGGCCACGATCGGCGACTACCTCGCCGACGCTCCTTTCGGGACGGTCGACGACGCCACCGTGGACGAGGTGGAGCGCGGCGTGCGCGACCGGGTGCACCGGCTGCTGTCGGTGAACGGAGATCGCAGCGTGGACTCGTTCCACCGGGAGCTCGGCCGGCTCATGTGGGACCACTGCGGGATGGAGCGCTCCGCGGAGGGGTTGCGCAAGGCGCTGGACCGGATCCCCGAGCTGCGCGCGGAGTTCTGGCGCAACGTGCGGGTTCCGGGTGACGGCGAGGGGCTCAACCAGTCACTTGAGAAGGCCGGGCGGGTGGCCGACTTCCTCGAGCTGGCCGAGCTGATGTGCCTGGACGCGTTGCACCGCACGGAATCCTGCGGCGCCCACTTCCGGGTGGAGAGCCAGACCCCGGCCGGTGACGCGCTGCGCGACGACGACAACTTCGGCTACGTGGCCGCGTGGGAGCACACCGGCAGGGAACCGGTGCTGCATGCCGAGTGGCTGCGTTTCGAGGCGGTCAGCCCGAGCCGGCGGAGCTACACGTGAGGTACACGCTGCGGATCTGGCGGCAGCCAGGGCCGGGTTCGGCCGGGCGGCTGGTGCCGTACGTGATCGACGGTGTCACCGAGGACATGTCGTTCCTGGAGATGCTCGACGTCCTCAACGAGCGGCTGACCGCCGAGGGCGCGGAGCCGGTGGCCTTCGACCACGACTGCCGCGAGGGGATCTGCGGCGCGTGCGGCATGATGATCAACGGCGTTGCGCACGGGCCGGAGCGCGCCACCACCACGTGCCAGCTGCACATGCGGCACTTCGACCCGAACGTGCCGATCGTCGTCGAGCCGTGGCGGGCCCGGCCGTTCCCGGTGCTCAAGGACCTGGTGGTGGACCGCTCCGCGCTGGACCGGATCATCGAGGCCGGTGGCTACATCACCGCCCCGACCGGCAGCGCCCCGGACGCGCACGCCGTCGGCGTGCCCAAGGCCGACGCGGACGCGGCGTTCGAGGCGGCCGCCTGCATCGGGTGCGGGGCCTGCGTCGCGGCCTGCCCGAACGGCTCGGCGTCGCTGTTCACCGCGGCCAAGGTGACCCACCTCGGCCTGCTGCCCCAGGGCCAAGCCGAGCGCGACACCCGGGCCGTGGACATGCTCGCCGCCCAGGACGCGCTCGGCTTCGGCGGCTGCTCCCTGACCGGCGAGTGCACGGCCGCCTGTCCCAAGGAGATCCCGCTCGAGGCCATCGCCCGGCTCAACCGCGACGTGCTCCGGGCGTCGGTGTCGGCGCGGCGGCGTAAGGTCTCCAAGTGATCTAAAGCCACCTGGGAGGGACCGCATGTCGGAGACCGTTCTGCTGGCCATTGGCACCAGGAAGGGCCTGTGGCTGGCCACCAGCAAGGAGGGGCGCGGGAGCTGGGACGTGACCGGCCCGCACCACCCGATGACCGACGTGTACGCCGTCGGCATCGACACCCGCCGGTCGGCGCCCCGCCTGCTCGCCGGCGTCAACAGCGAGCACTTCGGGCCGAGCGTGGCCACCAGCGACGACCTCGGCGCGACCTGGCAGGAGCCCGACCACGCCCCGATCGCCTTCCCTGAGGACACCGGCGAGGCGCTGGCCAGGGCCTGGCAGCTCGCGCCGGGCCCGGCGAGCGAGCCGGACGTGGTCTACGCCGGGGTCGAGCCCTCGGCGCTGTTCCGGTCCACCGACGGCGGCCGCACCTACGAGCTGGTCCGCGGCCTGTGGGACCACCCGCACCGGGAGCACTGGACGCCGGGCGGCGGCGGCAAGGCGATCCACACGGTGGTCCCGCACCCGACGTCGCCGAGCCGGATCACCGTGGCCATGTCGACCGGCGGCGTCTACCGGACCGACGACGGCGGCGCCTCGTGGCAGGCGAGCAACACCGGCATCAGGGCCGTCCACGTGCCCGACCCGTACCCCGAGTACGGCCAGTGCGTGCACAAGATCGCCGCGCACCCGGATGCTCCGGAGCGGTTCTTCGCCCAGGTGCACCACGGCGTCTATCGCAGCGACGACGGCGCGGCCAGCTGGCAGTCCATCGCCGAGGGCCTGCCGAGCGACTTCGGCTTCCCCATGGTCGTGCATCCCCACCGCCCCGACGTGATCTACAACTTCCCCCTCGTCGCCGACGCCCACCGGTTCCCACCCGACGGCAAGTGCCGCGTCTACCGCAGCGAGGACGCCGGCAAATCCTGGGACGCCCTGGGCTCCGGCCTCCCCGACAACTACTGGGCCGCCGTCATGCGCGACGCCATGTGCGCCGACGACGCCGACCCCGCCGGGATCTACTTCGGCTCCCGCACCGGCGACGTCTACGCCAGCCGCGACGAAGGCGAATCCTGGAACCTCGTCGCCTCCCACCTCCCCGACGTGTTGTCCGTCCGCGCCGCAAGGGTGTAGCCCCATGCGCGTCACCGTCCTGCTTCCCGGCGTCCTCCGCGACAAAGCCGGCGGCGAGTCCCAACTGCACGTCGACGTCCCCGAACCCGCCACCCTTGGCTCGCTCCTCGACGTCCTCGCCAAGGACTACCCCGCACTGGAACGCCGCCTCCGCGACGAAAGCTCCGGCCTCCGCCGCTACGTCAACTTCTACGTCGACGGCGAGGAATGCCGCTACTCCGGCGGCCCCGCCACCACCCTGCGCCCCGACACCGAGGTCCAGATCATCCCCTCGGTAGCCGGCGGCTGACAACACGCCCACTCCCGCTCCGGGGCGCCGGCTGTCCGGTCGGAGTGCCGGCCCGCCCGGGGTGCCGGCTGCCCGGCCGCGCAGCTCGGCGCTCGTTCCTCGCGCCGGCTGCGCCGCCGCTCAGCCGGCACGATCCGCAGGGCGCGGCCCGCTCCGCAGTTCGAGCTTGGAGGTGGTGCTGCCCACCAACCGAATGACCTTCTGTATCAGCACCGATCTGCAAGCCGCACGGAATCCGCTCGCTGACGCCGACCACTGCGGCCAGCAGCTTTCTTCTTCAGTCATTCTTGGTCGGGCTCTGCTGGTAGAAGGTCATCACCGCCCCGTCTGGGTGCCGTTGGCAAGCTGTCGTGGTGCCGTGTTGCCCTCGGCGGATAGTGTCGATTCACCCAACGCTCTGCGTCGTTTCGCAACGATTGCAGGCCGCCGCGCGGCTGGCTGAACGTCTCGGCTAAGACGGCAATTGGCTGTGAACAGCCTTTGGCCCACCAACATCGCCATTCATGAGTTGGCGGTACAGGTCGTCATCGGTGATTCACGGACGGCCCTACAGCTCGGTGAGAATATTGACACCGACGCCTACCACTTATGTTCGCCTGAGACTCTCAAGAGGCGGCGTCAGCACACTGAACTCTCCGCGTGCCCAGGAGATCAGGAAAGTTCGCACCTCATCGGAGAATGTCGGGTCCAGCATATCCCACTCGAGGTCCAAGTTCATGTCGCCTTGAGTACGCACGGTGATCAACCTGCGCAACAGTTGCGCCGTGCGAGGTAGCGGGCCAGAGGAGAACAAATGCGTACGTGTTTCCAGATAGGGCAAGGAAAGCAAAACCATTGGAGCGAGCGGCGCATCGCGCCTAGTAAGGTCAGCAATCAGTTTATCGTAAAACTCGTTGAGGCGTGGCCTTATCTGGCTAAAGTGACTCCACCAGCGCTCGTCCGAGATCCAGGGCCGCCCGGCGGCCACCAGCGCATTGCACAATTTTGTGACGTCGAGGGATGTGCCACCGATAGCCATGCCCGAGCTGAGTAGCTGATCGGCGAGCGAGGGAAGGGGCTTGGTCAGGAAAGCATTTCCGAGGTATAGCGGCCATGGCCCGAACTTCGTGACGATGCGATCGGCTTCTTCCCCTGTAACAATGCATCCCCAGGGGCTGCTTTCTCTCCACGTGTGAATGACTGAGGCATGCCGATCGCGAAAATCTTGGCGAGCCTGTTCCCACTCTTGTAGAGTCCGGTCGTCCGCGTCGATGGAATCTCCGAATAGGCGGAGGCTGACGAATAGAGCGGTCTCGCTCCCGGACTCGACCACGCGGTCCAGAATTGCTACTAAGAATCGACGTACCGCGGGTAGATTCCCTGGTGAGCAGTTGCCTATCAAGATCCGTAACGCGCTATCCGAGGTTTGGACCTCGGCGAATATTTCGCCGTGAGCGCGATAGTGGAACCGATCTCTAATATCGCCTTCAAGCGAAGCGTTCAGTGCGGCGGTCACGACTTCAGCGATCACGTCCTGGCTGGGATGCAGGTAGCCAAGAGTGCGCGCAGAGAACTGGTTAAGTCGTGAACGTTCATGGATATCATCGGGTGTCTCCGCGAGCACCAGGCGCAAGAATGCGTCCACGCCACCGTCGACATTGCGGTCCAGAAGTTGCAGCGCAATTTGAGCGACAACCTCCCATTGGCCGGCCAGCACCTTGGGGCGCAACGCGTCCCATAGTTGATGTGCCGTGGGACGGGCGCGCACGAGGTGCTCAGCTGCGAAGTACTCCAGGAAAGTCCGGTGGGTGAAGCCGTAGCGCGGCTCGATGTCGGTCGCCCCCACATCGGTCAAGATCCAGGCGCGTCCGGTGCAGAAGTCGACGAATTGTTCAGCGGTCGCGATAGCTTCGTCCTCGTCAAATCGCTTTGCCACCAGGTGATCGGTCAGGATCTGCACGATTCGATGACGGAGCTGAGCTTTGCCAGACTCCTCGGCGTTGAACAACTGCCATGCCAAGTACTGCACCGCCCCGCGCAACCGGCCCTGGAACTGCAGAGGCAACGTAATACCGCGCATGGAATCCCAGCGGTCGAACAGCATCACGGCGCATCGCTCGTAGACCTGCGCGAGGTTCAAGGGAATGTAATGCTCACTGGAATACATGGCGCAAAGCAGGGCCAGCAGCAGCGGGTTCGCCCGCAACTCCGCAATGTTCTTGCTCTCGGTCAAGAACGAGCTCGCCATCCGGGTACGTTCGCCCTCCGGCGTACTATCGTCGAGTGCGAACCATCGTATGGCATACTTGCTCACCTGGTCTTCGCCGAGTTCGGCGACCACGCCGGTGGTGAAGAGCTGGCGGTCCAGTGGCACATCCCAATAACCGATCCGCCGCGCCGTGACGAGTACCGGGACGAGTGGATAGCGGCTCACGAAGCCATGTACCAGCTGGACGAACTTGCGCCGCAACTCAGGCTCCATCAATTCGTCCAAGCCGTCCAGCAGCACCAGGGCGCGTCCGTTTCGCAGCAGGTAGTCGACGGCTTTCGGCGGTGGCTCAAGATTGTACGGGTCGCCACAGACATGTTCCAGATACTGCGCCAATCCTTTGCCCCCTGCGCGGAACGAACCAGCGAAGTTGCGCAGCACCAGCAGGAACGGCACTCTGCCCTCGGCGCCGGGAACGAGGTCGGACGCGACGTCGTGGGCAAGTTTCGCCGCGAGAGTGGACTTTCCCGCGCCAGGGTCGCCCAGAATGACCGATCGCTGACCAGGCAACGCCAGCTCTTCCAGGTTAGGTGTCCGAAAATCCCCGTATTCCGCACGCAGCACGGGCTCGACATAAAGTTGGCCATAAGGCACGGAACGGCTGACGCCCAGGTGTGGCAAACGCATGTGCCCATGGATGGTGGCGACTTGAGCGCGAAGCTGCCGGGCGAAATCATGGAACTCCGCCAGGTTGGCTACTTCGCGCAGCAATCGCGAGTTGGCGGCCGCGGCAGCGGTCAGGTGGGCCGCACTAGCGCATACCTCCGGTTTCAGCTGAGACCCCAACGGCACCTCGAACGTGGTGAGCAACGCGCTGAGCAGCACGTCGGAGCCAGTGACCAGCAGTTCGCGGCGTAGCCCTGCCGAATGGCGCAACCCGTGGCGCATCTGCTCCCGGATGTCGACTGTCAGGCCCTCCCATGACACGTCCCCGAGCAGACGACCAAGCACGAATTGGAGCACAATTTCCTCGAAGTCGGGCGAGCTAAGATAATCGTTGAGCCCACGAACTTCCGCCTCGTCCAACTCCGCAAGGAATCCCTGAGCCACCTGGCCGGGCACCAAGGTTCTCGCATTCCAGCGAAGACGCCTGCTCGCGCGGCGGGTCTTCATCGTACCGAAGAGCTTCTGCCCCACCCGCTCGATCGCCCGCGACACGGGCCCTTCCAGTCCAGACATCACATGCAATATCAGACCACGGTCTCGGCCTCGACGAAACCACGTCATCGATCGGCATATATGCCGGTGTTGGCATTCGAACCCGCATCCGCCGCACGCGTGCGGCCGTGACCCCGCGGTCGGGACTGCGGCAGGACCCATTGCGCTCTCTTCGGCAATACACCGAATCAACCCGCTCGAGCGCCAGCCAGGCTGCCGTTTTGATCTCTGCCGTTGCGGCGACCCAGTCAGCCCACGGCCGGAGTCCAGATATCCCCGCAGCACGCGGTCAGCACTTCACCTGCCCGTCGGTGCACCATGGGGACCCATGAGGTGGCTGCGCCGGCGGCGATCAGGTCAAGGGGTGAGCCCGGGAGATCCCCGGGAACTGGCTGAGCGGTTCTGGTCGGGTTGGCGCGAGTTGCTGCCGGAGGTGGCGGCGGCGCTGGGGGATCGGGAGCCCAACCGGGTGGAGAACCAGCTGTGTGAGCTGGTGGCGGCGGTGCATCCGAGGCTGCACTTCACGATCGACCGGGGGCAGCGGGCGGTCTACGCGCTGGTGGTGAGTGGGCAGGAGGATCCGGAGTTGCGGCCGTACACCGACGCGTGGAAGGCGGCGGCGCCGGCGGACGATGGGCTCTGGGAGTACCACGACTCGGTGCCGGCGGTGCCGGATCCGACGAAGGTGACGGTGAACCTGGGAGTGCACCGGATCGCGTTGGCCGACGTCAGGGTGGTCGCGCAGGTGGACGACGCTGCCGGTGTGGTCGACGTGGCGGTGCACCATCCGGCGATGGCCGAGCTGGAGCCGGCGGCGCGGGCGGCGATGACGTTTCTGCCGCTCGATGCCACCCTCGGTGAGCGCCTCGCCGGGGAACGGCTGCGGAGAGTGGAGACCGCGGTGGCCGAGCCGAGTGGCACGATCGGGCTGCTCGAGCTCCGCGATCTTGTGCGCGAACTGGCTAGTCTGCACCCGTGACCAGTGTTGATGAGCAGGGCGGGGCCGAGGGCGTTGAGGACGTCCCGACCGACGTCCGCGAGCGCCACGCCACCCTGGCCGAGGAGATCCACGGCCACCGTTTCCGCTACTTCGTGCTCGACCGCCCGACGATCTCGGACGCCGAGTTCGACAAGCTGTGGCACGAGCTGCTGAGACTGGAGAAGGAGCATCCGGCGCTCGTCACCCCGGACTCGCCGAGCCAGCAGGTCGGTGGCACCTTCTCCACCGACTTTGCCACGTTCGACCATCTCGAGCGCATGCTCAGCCTGGACAACACGTTCGACGAGGAGGAGCTCGCCGCGTGGTTCGACAGGGTCGAGCGGGCCGGCGGGGATGGCGCCAAGTATCTCTGCGAGCTGAAGATCGACGGGCTCGCGATCAACCTCCTGTACCGCAACGGCCGCCTGGTTCGGGGCCTGACCAGGGGAGACGGGCGCACCGGTGAGGACGTCACGCTCAACGTGCGCACCCTGCGCGCCGTACCCGAGCAGCTCACCGGCACCGACGAGTTCCCGGTGCCCGAGCTGGTCGAGGTGCGCGGTGAGGTGTTCTTCCTGGTGGCGGACTTCCTCGAGCTCAACGCCAAGCTCGTCGAGGCGGGCAAGGAACCGTTCGCCAACCCGCGCAACACGGCCGCCGGATCCCTGCGCCAGAAGGACCCGAAGGTCACCGCGAGCCGCAACCTCCAGCTGATCTGTCACGGTCTCGGCAAGCGTGCGGGGTTCGAGCCGGTCGCGCAGTCCGACGCGTACCGGGCGCTCGCTGCCTGGGGGCTGCCGGTGTCCAAGCACACCAAGGTGCTGTCCACCCGCGACGAGGTGTTCGAGCACATCCGGCACTGGGGTGAGCGCCGGCACGACCTCGACCACGAGATCGACGGCATCGTCGTGAAGGTGGACGAGGTGGCCCTGCAGCGCAGGCTCGGCACCACGTCGCGCGCGCCGCGCTGGGCGATCGCCTACAAGTACCCGCCGGAGGAGGCCACGACCACGCTGCTGGACATCAAGGTCAACGTGGGGCGCACCGGCCGGATCACCCCGTTCGCCGTGATGGAGCCGGTCAAGGTGGCCGGCTCGACGGTCGAGCGGGCGACCCTGCACAACGCCAGCGAGGTCAAGCGCAAGGGCGTGCTGATCGGCGACCGGGTCGTGATCCGCAAGGCCGGCGACGTGATCCCCGAGGTGCTCGGCCCGGTGATCGACGCGCGCCCGGACGACGCGCGCGAGTTCGTCATGCCGACGCACTGCCCGTCCTGCGGCACCGAGCTCGGCTACGAGAAGGAGGGCGACGCCGACCTGCGCTGCCCCAACGGCAGGTCCTGCCCGGCGCAGCTGCTCGAGCGGCTGTTCCACCTTGCCGGCCGGGGCGCGTTCGACATCGAGGTGCTCGGCTACGAGGGCGCCTACGCCCTGCTCAAGTCCGGGGTGATCCACAACGAGGCCGACCTCTTCGACCTCGACGAGGACAAACTGTCCCAAGTGGAGCTGTTCCGGGTGAAGGCGGGCGGGCTCTCGGCGAACGGGCGCCGGCTGCTGGCCAACCTGGACGCGGCCAAGAATCGTCCACTGTGGAAAGTCCTGGTCGCACTGTCGATCCGGCACGTGGGACCGACCGCGGCGCAGGCGCTGGCCCGCGAGTTCGGCTCGCTGGACCGGATCGCGTCGGCGAGCGAGCAGGAGCTGTCCGACACCGAGGGCGTCGGGCCGCGGATCGCCGCGTCGATCAGGGAGTGGTTCGAGGTCGACTGGCACCGCGAGGTCGTCGAGAAGTGGCGGCGCGCCGGGGTGCGGATGGTCGAGGAGCGCGACGAGTCCATCCCGCGCCACCTCGAGGGCCTGTCCGTCGTGGTCACCGGCAGCCTGAGCGGGTTCTCCCGGGACGAGGCCAAGGAGGCGATCATGGCCAGGGGCGGCAAGGCGTCCGGCTCGGTGTCCAAGAACACGGCGTTCGTGGTGGCCGGTGACTCGCCGGGATCCAAGTACGACAAGGCCGTGCAGCTCAAGGTGCCGATCCTGGACGAGGACGGCTTCCGCGTGCTGCTCGACTCCGGCCCGGACGCGGCCCGCGAGGTGGCGACGGTAGGGGAGGAAACCGTTGAGTGACCTGACGATCCGGCTGGCCAGGCCGGCGGAGCTGGACGCGGTCGGCGCGCTGACCCTGCGCGCGTACCAGGCGGACGGCTACTTCGCCAACGGCGTCAAGACCGACTACGCCGCCGAGCTGTCCGACGCCCGCACCCGCGCCGACGAGGGGGAGCTGCTGGTCGCGGTGGACGCCGAGGACCGGCTGCTCGGCACCGTGACGATGGCCCGGCCGGGCACCCGGTACGCCGAGGTGTCCCGCGCCGGCGAGCTGGAGTTCCGCATGCTCGCCGTCGACCCGGACGCCCGCCGGCGCGGGGTCGGCCTCGCGCTGGTGCAGGCCGTGCTCGACCGCGCCCGCGAGCTCGGGTTGCCCAGGGTCGTGCTGTCCAGCCACGAGAAGATGACCCCGGTGCACGGGCTGTACCAGCGCCTGGGCTTCAGCCGGCTGCCGGAGCGGGACTGGAGCCCGGTGCCCGGCGTCCGGCTGATCGCCTTCGAGCTGGACCTCTAACCGGCGTGTTGGCGCGTGGCGTCGCCGTGTTGGCACCTGGCGCGTGAGCGGCAAACACAGCGACGTGAGCGGCAAACACGCCGCTAGTCGGCGAGCACGACCGCGACGATCCCGGCCAGGTGGGCGAGCCGCGCGACCTCGGCCGCGCGGAACATCGGGCCGCCGGGGCGGCCGACCAGCAGCACCCGGTCCGGCTTGCCGAGCGGGGTCGCGGCCAGCTCGGTGCCCAGCTCCCGCCAGGTCTCCGGCACCCAGGCCTCCTCGCCGTCCAGCACGGTGGCCCTGGCCAGCGGCATCCAGGGCAGCTGCAGGGTCTGGATCTCCGGGGCCGCGGTGCTCGCCGCCAGCCGGCGCGCGCCCCCGGCGTCCGACGCCACGACGAGCGCCCACCCGGCCCGGATGATCTTGGGTACGCCCTCGGTGAAGGTGGCCATGCCGTCGTCCGGCTGGGCGGCGACCTCCTCCACCAACTCCAGCTCCCGGTGGGTGTCCAGGACGCCGGCGTAGGGTCGGACCGCGTCCACCTCGACTCCGGAGACCGACTCGGCGGCCGTGATCAGCACGTCCGGCAGCCGCCCCTTGGGCAGCTCCACCACGAGGTCGTCGATCGCCACCCCGGATCCGCGCTCGACCACGTCCACGCTGAGGATGTCGGCCCCGATCGCGCCGAGGGCGGTGGCCACCGCCCCCAGGGTGCCCGGGACGTCCGGGAGCTGGACCCGGATCAGGAAGGACAAGGCGAACGCCTCCCACAGCTGCGTAGTCTTCCGCGCGACTTCCCGCAAGCCGCGCGTGCCGGCCGACGATTCTCGCAGACCAGACTGTCCCCACGTCCGAGTGTTCCGGTTGGCGGGAACGGCTCCGGTCTACACCCCTACCTCCCGGCCTAACAACCCATTCGGGCCGACCGGGGGACCGGAAATAGACTCGCCCCTACGTCCCATGTCAACCCGCCACCGTGAACACCCAGGGGGTTCGCCGCAGTGCCCACCATCTCGCGCGACGAGGTCGCGCACCTCGCCCGGCTGGCCAGGTTGGCCGTCACCGACGCCGAGCTGGACACCTTCGCAGGTCAGCTGGACGTGATCCTGGAGTCGGTGGCCAGTGTGACCGAGGTCGCAGCCGACGACATCCCGCCGACCTCGCACGCCGTGCCGCTGACCAACGTCTTCCGGGACGACCTGCCGCGACCGGTGCTCACCCCCCGGCAGGCCCTGGCCGGTGCGCCGGCCGAGGAGGACGGCCGGTTCCGGGTGCCGCGGATCCTGGGGGAACAGGCATGAGCAGCGAGCTGATTCGCCGCACCGCCGCCGAGCTGGCCGCGATGATCCAGGCCCGGGAGGTCTCCGCGGTGGAGGTGACCCAGGCCCACCTGGACCGGATCGCCGCCGTCGACCACGTCGTACACGCCTTCCTGCACGTCGACGCCGAGCGGGCGCTGGCCGCGGCGCGGGTGGTCGACGAGGAGGTGGCCGCCGGGCAGGGGCCGGCGTCCCCGCTGGCCGGCGTGCCGCTGGCGCTCAAGGACGTGCTCACCATGCGGGGCGCGCCGACCACATGCGGCTCGAAGATCCTCGAAAGCTGGCTGCCGCCGTACGACGCCACCGTCACCACCCGGCTGCTGCAGGCCGGCATCGTCATCCTCGGCAAGACCAACATGGACGAGTTCGCGATGGGCTCGTCCACGGAGAACTCGGCGTTCGGCCCGACCCGCAACCCCTGGAGCACCGACCGGATCCCCGGCGGCTCGGGCGGCGGCTCGGCGGCGTCGCTGGCGGCCTTCGAGGCGCCCCTGGCGATCGGCACCGACACCGGCGGCTCGATCCGCCAGCCCGCCGCGGTCACCGGAACCGTCGGGGTGAAGCCGACCTACGGCGGTGTGTCGCGCTACGGCCTCGTCGCGTTCTCCTCGTCGCTCGACCAGGCCGGTCCGTGCGCGCGGACCGTGCTGGACGCGGCGCTGCTGCACGAGGTGATCGCCGGGCACGACCCGCTGGACTCCACCTCGATCGACGCGCCGGTGCCGCCGGTGGTCGCCGCCGCAAGGGAGGGCGCGTCCGGGGATCTGAGCGGGGTGCGGATCGGCGTGGTGGAGGAGTTCTCCGGCGAGTGGTACCAGGCCGGCGTGCTCGCCTCGTTCCATGCGGCCGTGGAGCGGCTGCGCGAGCTGGGCGCGGAGATCGTCGAGGTGTCCTGCCCGCACTTCACCTACGGGCTGTCCGCGTACTACCTGATCGCCCCGAGCGAGGCGTCGTCCAACCTGGCCCGGTTCGACGGGATGCGGTACGGGCTGCGCACCGGAAACGGCGGCACCGCCGAGGAGGTCATGTCGCTGACCAGGGAGGCCGGCTTCGGCCCCGAGGTCAAGCGCCGCATCATGATCGGCACCTACGCGCTGTCGGCCGGCTACTACGACGCCTACTACGGCCAGGCGCAGAAGGTGCGCACGCTGATCAGCCGGGACTTCGCCGCCGCGTTCGAGAAGGTCGACGTGCTGGTGTCGCCGACGACCCCGACCACCGCGTTCCCGATCGGCGAGCGGGTGGACGAGCCGCTGGCCATGTACCGGGCCGACCTGTGCACGATCCCGGCCAACCTGGCCGGCAGCCCGGCCATCAGCGTCCCGTGTGGACTGTCCGATGAGGACGGACTGCCGGTCGGCCTGCAGGTGATGGCCCCGACGCTGCAGGAGCACCGGATGTACCGGGTGGCCGCCGCGTACGAGGCCGCCCGGGGTGAGCCGCTGACCAACCGAGTCCCCGAGCTGGAGATGATGGCGCGATGAGGAAGATGAAGGGCGCGTTCGGCGTCGTCGGGTCGGTCACCGGGGCTGTCAGCGCCGTCACCAGCCTGAAGCGGGCCAGGGCGGACCGGGACAAGCTGCTGCTGGCCAACGCGATCGCCAGCATCGCGGTCGCCGTGACCGGCGCGCTGCTCGCCGTCCGGTCGCTGAAAAAGGGTGGGGACGACGCATGAGCCCGGTGCTGATGGACTACGACGAGGTGGTCGAGCGCTTCGACCCGGTGCTCGGGCTCGAGGTGCACGTCGAGCTGTCCACGCACACCAAGATGTTCTGCGGCTGCCCGACGGCGTTCGGGGCCGAGCCCAACACCCAGGTCTGCCCGACCTGCCTCGGCCTGCCGGGATCGCTGCCGGTGGTCAACCGCGCCGCGGTGGAGTCGGCCATCCGCATCGGCCTCGCGCTCAACTGCGAGATCGTCGAGTGGTGCCGGTTCGCCAGGAAGAACTACTTCTACCCGGACATGCCGAAGAACTTCCAGATCTCGCAGTACGACGAGCCGATCGCGGTCGACGGCCGGCTCGACCTTGAGCTGGCCGACGGCGAGATCGTCCGGGTCGGCATCGAGCGCGCACACATGGAGGAGGACACCGGCAAGTCGCTGCACGTCGGCGGCGCGACCGGGCGGATCCACGGCGCGGACTACGCGCTGCTCGACTACAACCGCGCCGGCGTCCCGCTGATCGAGATCGTCACCAAGCCGATCACCGGCACCGGCGCCAGGGCGCCCGAGGTGGCCAGGGCCTACGTCGCGGCCCTGCGCGACCTGCTGCGCGCGCTTGGCGTCTCCGACGTGCGGATGGACCAGGGCTCGCTGCGCTGCGACGCCAACGTGTCGCTGATGCCGCGGGGCGCCGCCGAGTTCGGCATCCGCACCGAGACCAAGAACCTCAACTCGCTGCGCAGCGTCGAGCGCGCCGTCCGCTACGAGATGACCCGCCAGGCCGCCGTGCTCGCCGCAGGCGGCTCGGTGACCCAGGAGACCCGGCACTTCGACGAGGCCACCGGCACCACATCGGCCGGCCGCCGCAAGGAGACCTCCGAGGACTACCGGTACTTCCCCGAGCCGGACCTGGTCCCCGTGGCCCCCGCCCGCGAATGGGTCGACCAGCTGCGCACCACCCTGCCGGAGCTGCCCTGGCAGCGCCGCAAGCGCATCCAGGCCGAGTGGCGGCTGTCCGACCTCGAGCTGCGCGACCTGGTCAACGCCGGCGCCGTCGACCTCGTCGCGGCCACCGTCGACGCCGGCGCGCCCCCGGCCGAGGCCCGCTCCTGGTGGGTGTCCTACCTCGCCCAGCAGGCCAACGAGCGCGGCGTGGACCTGGCCGAGCTGCCGATCACCCCCGCCCAGGTGGCCGCGGTGATCGCCCTGGTCGCCGACGGCTCGCTGACCAACAAGCTCGCCCGCTCCGTCGTCGACGGCGTGCTGGCCGGCGAGGGTGAGCCCGCCGAGGTCGTCGACAAGCGCGGCCTGGCGGTGGTGTCCGACGACGCCGCCCTGTACGCCGCGGTCGACGAGGCCCTCTCCGCCCAACCCGACGTCGCCGAGAAGATCCGCGGCGGCAAGGTGGCCGCGGCCGGCGCCATCGTCGGCGCGGTCATGAAGGCCACCCGAGGTCAGGCCGACGCCAAGCGGGTCCGCGAGCTGGTGCTGGAGCGCTGCTCCTAACCCCGCGTGTTTGCCGCTCACGTCGGCGTGTTTGCCGCTGACGTCGGCGTGTTTGCCGCGCACGACGCCAACACGCCGACGCCAGGCGCCAACACGCCGGGCATTTAGTCGATGCTGCCGCCGGAGCCGCCGGTCGGGATGATCAGCACCGCGCGGTCGTCGCTGGAGATCGGGGTGCCGCCGGTGTCCTTGTTGACCGTGCCGGCGATGCCGAGGCGGTCGTTGACGAGGTCGGCGCCGGCCAGCCGGCCGAAGCCTTCCTTGTCGGACAGGCTGACCTGCGGCTTCCCGCTGAACCGGCCGTCCGGGGTGAGCGGGAGGATCTGCAGGTTGGCGGCGACCGTGGTGACCACGGCGATGGCGTCGGCGCTGGACAGGCAGCCGGCGACGCCGGGGCGGTCGGGCCAGGTCCAGGCGGGCTCGCCGAGCGGCTTGCCCAGGTCAAGGCGGTAGAGCACGTCCCTGCGCGGCTCGCGGTCGGTGACCCACATCCGGGCGCCGTCCATCGAGCTGCACACCCCGCCCGGGGCGTGCACGCCGTTGGCGACGATCGGCGTGCCCCGGTTGGGGTTGTCCTCGGCCGGCTTGCCCGCCGCGGTCACCCGGAGCACCTTGCCGGCCAGCGAGTTGGCGTCGGTGGCCAGGGCCGGGTTGCCGGCGTCGCCGGTGGCCACCAGCAGGGCCCCCCGGTGGTCGAGGGCCAGCGCGCCCTTGTTGCCGCTCGGGCCGCGCGGGATGCCGGTGAGGACGGGCTTGGGCGTGTCCCCCTCGGCGAGCCGGACCAGCCGGTTGTCGGTCTCGGTGGTGATGTAGGCGAACAGCAGCCGGTCCTCGGCGTAGTTCGGGGACAGCGCGAGGCCGGTCAGGCCCCCGTCGGTGCCGGCCTCCACCGGGAGCGTGGCCACCACGACGGGCTGCTCGTTGCGGCGGACCCGCATGATCCGCCCGGTCTTGCGCTCGCCGACCAGGGCGATCGGGTCGGTGCCGTCGCCGGGGAACGCGGCGACCGCGTACACCGGGTCGAGGCAGGTGCCCAGCACCAGCGGGTTGTAGTCCGTGCAGCCGTCCGGCGGCGGGATCGAGGCCGGCGGCGGAGCCTCATTGCCACCCTCCGGGTTACCCTCCCCGGGAATCTGCGGGTCCGGCCCGGCCTGCGGGGTCAGCGGCTGCTGCGGCTGCCAAGCCTCCGGCGGCGGCTGCTCGGTGAACGAGGCGCACGCCGACAGCAACATGCCGCCGGCCAGGCAGGCCGCGAGCAGAGTCCGTCGCCCCGACATACAACCCAGGCTAGGTACGCGTCCGTGAGCCTCGGGTAAGCCATAGTGTGGGTCGTATGGCGATCACCGTGCTGGTGCCGGACGACTTCGGCATGGCCGCGCTCTCCGGGATCGACGGGGTCGAGCTGGTCCGGTTCGATCTCGACCGGCCCCTGCCGCCGGAGGCGGAGCGGGCCGAGGTGCTGATCCCGGGCGTGTTCGCACAGGCCCGGACCATCGACCTGATCCACCGGCTGCCGAACCTGCGGCTGCTGCAGCTGCTGTCGGCCGGCGCGGAGCTGTGGATCGGCCGGCTTCCCGACGGTGTCATGGTGTCCACCTCCCGGGGCGCGCACGGCGGCAGCACCGCGGAGTGGGTGATCGGGGCGCTGCTGGCGATCTACCGGGAGCTGTTCGAGTTCGAGCGCCACCGGCAGGCGCGGCACTGGGCCCAGCATGTCACGGACACCTTGCAGGGTAAGCGAATCCTGGTGGTCGGTGCGGGCGATCTCGGCCGGCAGCTCAAGCGCAGGCTGGACGCGTTCGACGCGCACGCCACGATGGTCGGCTACCGGGCCCGCGACGGCGTGCACGGGCGGGAGGAGCTGCCGGACCTGATCGGCGGCCACGACGCCGTGGTCGTGATGGTTCCGGTCACCGCGGAGACGACGGGCATGGTGGACGGGGCCTTCCTTGCCCGGATGCGTGACGGAGCCGTGCTGGTCAACGCCGCGCGCGGGGTTGTCGTGGACACCGACGCGCTGCTGGCCGAGCTCACCTCCGGCCGGCTGCGGGCGGCGCTCGACGTCACCGATCCCGAGCCGCTGCCCCCCGACCATCCATTGTGGACAGCTCCCGGCCTGCTGCTCACCCCGCACGTCGCCGGCGCGGCCGCCGGTCACCGGGAGCGCTCGTACGCCATCGCCGCGGCCGAGATCGCCCGGTTCGCGGCGGGCACGGAGCCGGAGAACCTGGTCCGCGGGGACTACTGAGTGTCCGCCCGCCGCGCATCGCCCGGGCCCATCGCCTAACCTCCCCTGCGTGAGCAATGAAGGCGATCGTCCGAGGCACGCGGGCGACTACGCAGACAGCGGCAGGTACACGCAGGGCGCGGAGGGCTACTCGAACTCAGGTTATGGCGCGGCACCGACCCGCTCCGACACCTCCTCCGGCTACTTCGACGAGGGAGGGTTCTCCAACCAGGAGACCACCGTTCTCCCCGAACCGTCGGCCTACGACTCGCTGACCGAGGAGGGCGAGGAGCGGCGCAGAGCCGGCTGGCACGCCGGCGCGGACTTCGGCCTGCTGGTGCTGCGCCTGGTCCTCGGGGCGTTCTTCATCGCGCACGCCGGGCAGAAGCTCTTCGGCTGGTTCCAGGGCGGCGGCATCGGCGGCACCGCCGAGTTCGTCGGCGGCCTCGGCTTCACCAACACCACCCTGATCGCGTGGGTGGCCGGGGTGGCCGAGCTGGCCGGCGGCGCCTTCGTCCTGCTCGGCCTGTTCACCCCGGCGGGCGCGGCGATCATCCTCACGCTGACCGGCAGCGCGATCTGGGTGAAGTTCAACGGCAACGAGTTCCTCGGCAACGTGGAGCTGGAGGCGATCTACGCCGCGGCCGCGTTCGCGCTGCTGTTCGCCGGGCCCGGCCGGGTGTCGCTGGACCGGCCGACCCCGTGGTACCGGCACCCCTCGGCCTTCGGCGTGGTCGCCCTGCTGCTGGCGGCGGCCGCGTCGGTGACCTTCCTCGTGGTCTACCACTAGCCGGGTGTCGTGAGTCTTTTCTGGGGTGATAGCACC
>NZ_DASZCQ010000218.1:0-12709 GCF_035942955.1 Actinophytocola sp.
GGATCGGAGGCCACCGAGCCGACCGCCGCCGTGGTGACGATCGCGGCGCCCGCGACGACGGTTTTCACCGCGGTGAGCCAGGAGACCGTCGAGACGCCGGCGCCGGCGGAGGTGGCCAGCGCCGTGCCGGAGCTGGCCGGCGCGGACAGGTAGGCCAGGGCGAACGGGGCGCCGAGCAGGATCGGCGCGAGCACGCCGCGCAGCTCGCCGTTGAGCTCTCCCAGCCCGTCGGCCAACTCCCGGCAGCGGTCACAGCGGTCGAGGTGGTCGTTGATCCGCCGCATCTTCCGCGCCGGGAACCCGCGCCTGATCCACCCGGCCAGCTGGTCGGCGATGGCCCGGCAGTCCTCGCGGTCCAGCTCGGGCAGATGCTGCTGCAGGTACGCCTGCCGCAACCCCTCCCGGGCCCGGTACGCCAGCGCCGCCACGCCGTTGGCCGTCATCCCGAGCCGGGCCGCGATCCGCGCCGGCGTCTCCCCCTCGATCTCGGTGTGCCACAACACCACCCGCCAGCGCTCCGGCAAGCTGGCGAACGCGTCGGCCACCACCACCGAATGCACCCGGCTGCTCATCGGATCCTCGCGCCCGCCGGGCGACCGCGGATCCGGCACGTCGGCGAACAGCGACACCGCCGGCCCCCGCCGCGCCGAGGTGATCACCGCGTTGCGCATCGTGGTCAGCAGGTACGGCCGGAACCCGTCGACCGGTCCATGCCCCTGCCGCAGCACCCGCAACACCCTGGTGAACGCCTCGGCCACCAGGTCCTCGCGCTCCACTCTGGTGGCGACCAACCCCGACGCCGCCCGCCGCGCGGCCGCCACGTGCCGCTCGTACAGCACCCCGTAGGCCGCGACGTCCCCATCCCTCACCGCGCTGATCAACACCGCATCGCTGGCAAGGTCATTCCGCCACTCCACCGCGGCCTCGGCCACCGCATCAACCTCCCCAAGCCGCCCATGCACCTGCACGTGCATCATGCCCTTGATAGAGGTTTCAACGACCACTGCACCCAAAAGTTGTGGGCCCAGCACCCGCCACAGTCAACGCCGCCACGGTGGCCGCGCCGGCCGGCTGCCGAGAACCCGCTCAGCCGCCCGCGCAACCGCGCCCACTCCGCATCTGGTGCACAAAGCGAGATAGGTCGCCACCAACCCCATATCCCACATCCCGTCGTGCCGGATCCTGGTGAAGACCACCTCCGGATCAATCGCCACCGGCTCGAGCTTCGCCTCCCACCGATCCTTGGCATGCAGTCGCTGGGCCTCGAGCACCTCGTCCGAAGTCTTCCGAAGCTCGACGAATCCCACAAAATTCCACTGGTAGTAGGCCATATCCACGGCAAATCCGAGCAGCCGCACATCGGCGGGCTCCACATTGACGCCCAACTCCTCGCGACAACCACGCACCGCGGTCTCGTACGGATTCAGCCCGCCGCCCCGCGCCGCCAGATCCAAATCCGCGTGCATCCCCTCAACCACCCCCACATCACGCTCCCCGCCCCGCGCACTCGTGTTCACCCGCCGCCGCGCCAGCAGCAGCCGATCATCGTCGGTGAACGCGACGAGCGCGATCCCCACCCCGTTGGCCAGAAACGGCACCGGCTGCGCCACCGCCCGCCGCTCCAACGTCGGCGCCTGCAGGTACGCCCGCCGCAACGTGGTCGGCACGCCGTTCCACTCGAACTCCGCATCAAGCCGCAACACCGTCGCCGCGAAGGTCGCATAATCGACCCGCGTCACATCAAGCGTGATCCTGGCATCCTCCCGCACCCCCGCGCGCGCAATCCGATACCCACGCAGCGCCACCAGCGACCGGCTGTCCCAGCTCGGCGCCACCCCCACACTCGCCCGCCGCGCCGCTCGCAACTCCTTGACCACCCGATCCCGCAAGCTCACCACATCGCCCGGCAACTCCGCCCGCCCGCCCCGCAGCCGAATACGGATATCCTCCGGCTCCAGCACGAGCTCGCCATCCCCCTCAACCAAATAAACGCTCGTGGCAAATCCCGCAACGTGCACCGGCCCATCCGCCTCGGCCCGCATACGCCGAACCGCGCCCGCCAACCGCGCATTCCCCCGCCGCCGCAGCCTCGCCTTCCACCGATCCTCGAACCGCACGGTCAAGACCAGGCTCACAAACCCCCCGAGCACCACCCCCGCAACCAGAAACCCAACTTCCTTCACAATCTCAACATCTCCCCCACTCCCCCAACGTTACGACCCCGCAACCGCGCCTCACCACCGCCCGCTCGCGCCCAGGCAGGCCTCGCGCCACTCGTCGGAGGTCCCTCGATAGACTTCGACTCCCAGTCCAGGTCGGAATGCAGGAGACGCATGGCGCTTCCCCGGCTCCCGCACGAAGATCAGCCGCTCACCGTACTCATTGACGAAATAGGCACATAGTCGCGGTCCCCGATGCGACGACCGCTCATCTCGGACAGCAGCCGGCGCAACTCGGACCCGATGCCCACATTCACGCCCCCACGCTAACCCATGTGCCACGCTTGATCGATGGGTTACCGGTCCGGCTTCATCCCCGTGCAGCTGCTCGAAGAAACGCGAGATGACAACCGCGGCTGAGGTCCATCGCCACATCGACACGGCGATCGAGTTCGTCACGGCCGGATCGGGTTCAGGCAGTCACCGCTACCAGCGAGGAAGGCAACTCGCCACCCACCTGCGCGACGGTTCGCAGGCCGCCGGACGCCTCAACGAGGCGCACGTGAGTGACCGGCTCGCCGAGTACGCCGCGGGTGAGATCCCCCTGACCCTCCTCGAGACGTGGTACATGGCCGGCATGAGAGAGTCCACCGACATCTTCATGCGCTCAATGCTCGAACCGGCCTGCGTCGCTGCGTGGAGTCGCTCACCGAGTTCGTCAAGGACCGGCCGGACGCCACCGCGCAGGGTGCCCGATGCTGGCTCCACCGGGTCACCATGGAAATGGAGCGGTGGACGATCGGCCAAAGCCGGCTGGGTGGCGTCAGGCTGCCCCGGCACACAGGTGATCACCTAACCTGGTTCCGCCGGGTCCAACTCGTCCTCAATGCCCCGGCGGGTCCACCGGCCGTCTCCCGGGAGATCGCCGAGGAGATCGCCAGCACTGAAAGCGACCTCCACACGGCGCTCAAGCAGCAGACCTGGATCTTCGGCGGCCGCTATGTCAAAGGACTAGCCCGGCGGCGTCTCGCCACACTCGACGAGATCGACATACCGCTCCTGCGCGGCGACGGCTCGTTGCACGTCATCGAGTTGAAACGGGCGGCGGTACCAAACCTGGTCGAGAAACCACGCTCCCACTGCGCGGTCGGGCCTGACGTCCACCGCGCGGTCGCCCAAGCCGCCAACGACTTACCGCGCAATCCGTTCTAGTGACCTGCATTAACACGAGGTTATCCGGGGGAAGGACGTCGCGGACGTGGGCGGTACGGACACGCATCAGCGAAAGACCGTGCCGCGGGCTGCAGCCACCGCCAGTGGGTGAATACCTCGGCCGGCTGGGACGACGATACCGGCGAATATGTGATCACCTCGCACAAGGGCAGAAACAAGCCCGAGTCCCAGAAGCCGCCAACCGTGCCAACCCCGTCTCCGCGGACCAGGCGAACGCGCAAACGCCCACCTCAAGACCAGGCATCCTGATGAAACTCCGCGCAGCGTCGCAGATGGTGTGGTGTTCGGCCGAGCGACGACGCGGCTAGCAGGTCAGATGAGTTGGAGCACATCTGGTCCGGTCAGCTGCGCGACTCCGGAGCTGGCGCAGGCGATGGGGTTGAGTTGAGGCTGGACCGCGGTGTGGATGGCTTGGGCGCCTTGGTCGAACCCTTGGCTGACCGTGCCGTAGGAAGTCACCACCGTGGTGCCGTTGACCAGTCTGTCCACCGTGCTGAGTGAGAAGGCGATGGTGCTGGACGCTCCGGTGTTCCAGGAAAAGGTTGTCGTGGCGGGGTGCGGGGGCAGGTCGAGCGTGGTGCAACTCCGGATGGCGCTGAACTCGCCCGAGGCATCTCCGCTGGTAACGCCGCCGGTCAGGCAGGAGTCCAGATCGTTGTGGAAGGTGACGTCGGTGAGCCTGGGCGTGTTGGTCAGCGGCGGATCGTAGGTCACGGTGAAACTGCCCTCGCAGTGCACGAGGGTCGCGGACGTGGCGTGCGCAGCCGGAGCGGCCAGCAGCATGGATAGCACTGCCAGCAACACCGCGGTTACGGCGGTCCGTGGACGTCGCAGGCCGAGAGATCGTAGGGCCATCAGCCTTCCTTCCGATTCACCCAAACAATGCCGTGGAATAGTCAGCTTGATTGAGTGATGGCAATGGCGGCCACGCCGCTCGTACCGGTGACGCCCTCCTCAGTGAAGCATTGCTCTGGGGTGGCGTTGAGGACGGCGGCGGTTTGCAGGACGGTGGCACCGGCGAAGGTGCCAGCGGTGACGGTGCCATGGTAAAGGACGACAGTCTCGTTGGCGGGGCGCAGGACCAGGACGCCGATCGCGGTGATGGTGCTGGTTTGGCCGGTGTTCCAGGTGATCGTGAAGGTGATGGTGAAGGCGCCGCCGAGGCAGGAGACGGTGCCGGCGGCGGTGAGCTCGTAGTGTCCGGAGGTAATGCCCGAGGTTCCGGTGCAAGGTTGGTAGTGGGCTTCGGAATGGACGGTGACCGTTCGCGGGGTGTTGTTGACGCCGGGCTGGAAGGTGTTGGAGCCGGTGCCGCCGCAGGACAGCAGCTCGGTGCTGGCGCTGGTCGCCGGGGGCGCAAACGTGAGGCCGCAGGCGATGACGACGGCCGTGACTCCACAGGCGACGAGCCTGCGCGCACAAGTGGCCAGGATGTGCCAATAGTCCACCCTCACCTCAGAGTCCTTCCGATCCGGTCGAGACAGGGGTCTCGTACTGTACCTCGGCGGGCACGGACTGCTCATCGCCTTGCCGGAATCCATGCGGAACGCACATATCTAATAGACAATTATCCCGGCTTCTGACGGTAGCGGGAAAATCCAGCCGTGGTGCGACCCGTCGGTGCTGCCCTGTACGCGCTGGCCCGGCTTGTTCTTGGGCAGCGCTCTGCCGCCTGTGCTGTCGCGTAGGCCCCTGCAGTGCCGGGTCTACTATGGCGGCCTGCATGTTCGGGGGTTGGGCGATGATCAAGGTGTAGTGACCCTCATCGCAGGCCACTACCTTCGGTCAAGCACCGCACTGCCCATGGCGTGATCAGAGACTACACCCGTGATCACAAACTCTGGCGTTCCCTGTCTGTGCCGGTGCGATGGTCATGCATGTGGAAATGACCGGAATGGCGGTAGCCGGCTCGAGTGGAGAGTGCTATCTGAAGGGGCATGGTGTTGCGGGCGTTGTCTGTTGTGTTGGTGGCGGTGCTGGTCGCGGGTTCGGCGCTGGCAACCGCGGGGTCGGCGAGTGCGGTCACGGTGGATCAGACGTGTGTGGGAACGTGGGCGGTGACGTACGACCCGCCGATCACCAATGAGACGCGCACCGTGGACGCCACACTGACCGGCGTGTTTCCCACCTGTACGGACGCGGTGGCGTTCAACGCGTCCTACGTGCAGACGTTCACCGACACCGTGTCCTGTGCGACGTTGCTGAGCGCGGGGGCGGCGACCCGGACGTTCGTGTGGGGCAATCCGTTGGCGCAGCCCACGACGTTCTCCTACAACTGGACGGTCACCGACGTCGCCGGCCAGGTCGTGGTGACCAACGCCGGGCTGATCACCAGCGGCCGGTACACTCCG
This sequence comes from Actinophytocola sp., assembly GCF_035942955.1. Classification (GTDB taxonomy): domain Bacteria; phylum Actinomycetota; class Actinomycetes; order Mycobacteriales; family Pseudonocardiaceae; genus DASYTH01. Next base: position 5,744 of record NZ_DASZCQ010000218.1, read on the forward strand.
GACAGCGCGGTGCAGGTGGCCACGCTGCCGACGCCGGATGCCCTGAAATGCGCGGGCGAGGGGATCTCCAGCCTCACCGGACCGACGACATTGACGATCTACCACCCATGAACGGATCCGCATGACCGGCACAGCAAAGCAGGGCGGTGCCGGCAGGGGTTGGCCACGACCAGTGCTCTGACCAAGAACGTTGGCGGTGCTGGGTGACACGCCGAGCTCGGACGGATGGCTTGGTCTTCTCCCGGTCAGCCGGCCGAGCTGGCGAGGCTGAGCTGGGACTAGCGGCACCTCGCTTCAGACGGCCACCGGTACGGCGAGCCGCGGCGATGACCCTGGCAGAGCGGTGGACGGTGGCTGGGTGCGACACACCTCGGCGGCGTGTCCTCCGTGGCGGCCGCGGCCAAGGCTCGGTGAAGGAGGTTGGCCGGCTCCAGGCCGTGGTGCTTGGGCAGGCTGGCTACCAGCGAGTCTCCAAGACCAGATCCACCGGCGACGCCATGGCTGGCGAGCCGGCTACGGGTCAGTGAGCCATTCCTACTCGGGCCCGGACGACGTGGTGCGGACCTCAATAACTCTTGCGCCGTTTGGGTGAATCCCGCATGGGTGCGTAATGACATGGTGGTCGAGCCAGACTTAGGACGTAGTCGGGTTCTCCACTCTGGCAGAAGGTTGTGCGCCAGGGCTGATGCCAGATCGGGACTCCGATGAACGGAGCTGGTTCAGCGAACGTGCGTGCGAGCCAATCGGAGGCCACGGTGCAACCGTCGAGCCCAGACAATCGGGAGAAAGCTGCATCGGGTCGCCGTGACATGGGTGACCAGAGTCCGAAGAAGTCCATCGACTGGGTGGTCGGCCTCTCGTTGATCACGGTTGCCTTGGTCAGCAGTGGCATTGCGTATGCACTGGCAAAGGTGGCGCAGAACCCGCAGATCAACAAGCCTGGGACAAAGGGCTATATCGAGTTCGCCACCCTTTACGGCCAGACGCTCCTGCTGTCTCTTACCATGACGCTGGCTATCGTCGTGGTCACTATTCCGAGGATCTACGGAAGATGGAACAACCCGGGATGGGCGCTCCTCGTTGTGGCGGCCGGATCTTACACCACGGGACGATCACACAACGGGCCCGATACTACTGTCCACAACATGTCCGGCACCACAGCCAGCCTGGTTGTCGGCGGCTATTCGAAGGCCATGCGACTATTCGCGGTTGAGTACGGGCCAGCATTCTACGGTGGCGTCGTCGTCGGCATCGCCGGCGGCGTAATCATCACCATCCTCATTAAACATCATCGAGCCGCCAGGATACCGGCTCCGGCACCAGGCCCTACCGAGAACTCAGGCGTGCGGCCGATAAAGCCATGGATCCCCGTAACGATACTCGTCACAACTCTGATTGGCATCTTCGCCTATCTGGCATCGCTGCCCTGGTAAAACACCAAGCTGCCCACGATCAGCTCTGGAAAGACTCGACCACGGCATCCGCAAGGCCAAAGCCAGATCAAAGGCTGCTGAGCCGGAAAACACTCGAGCAACATCGGCCAGACGGCGAGAGACCTCGCGGACATGACAAGCCGGTCATCCGCGTGCGAGCTGGTCACCGAGGGGCGAGTCCTGGCCAACACGACGTCGAACGATCGGGCGCCGCGCAGGCAGTGGGTGATCTGGGCGCGCTGCCCGGCTGATCGAGCTGTGCCTCACCCTGCTGGAGAATCCGCACGAGCTGTACCAGCGATGTGACGACGAACAGCGCCGCCTACTCAACCAAGCTCTTCCATCGGATCTACGTCGACCACGACCAGGTCAGCGGCCACGAGCTGAGGGAGCCGTTTGCCCGGCTGCACGCCGTGCAGGAGCCGTGGCAGCAGCTCGCGCCGGGCAAGCTGGAGACTCGACGTGTTCGATGGCTTACTAGGCGACGTTGGCTTGGTCGGTTGTTCTAGTAAGCCTCCGGTGGTGGAGCTGAGGGGAATCGAACCCCTGACCTCCTCGATGCGAACGAGGCGCGCTACCAACTGCGCTACAGCCCCGGAGACTACGGGAGCATAGCAAGCTACTCGCCGGAGGCGCGGCGGTAGGGGAGGTTGTCGGGGTGGTCGAGCTCGTCGAAGGCCGGATCTTCGTCGTCGAGGTCGACCACGACGGCGTTGGGGTGGGCGGGGCGGGTGGGGTGGGCCAGCGCAGTGTCGGTGACGAGGGTGCGGCGGGGTGGCTCGGCGGCCGGGGCGGGGGTGAGGGTGTCCTCGACGGGCGGCGCGACGTAGGGGCGGGCGTGCTCGCGCAGGCGGCGGGCCTGCTGCATGCGGGCCAGGCGGCGTTCGCGGATCTCCTGCTCGATGCGGACCTGGCGGCGCAGGTAGACGAGGTAGCCGATGAGGGTGGCGTCGATCATGCCGTGGGGCGGCCAGAGGATGGGAAAGACCATCCCGGCCAGGACGCCGGTGACGACGGCGACGACGATCATGGCGAGGACGACGCGCTGGCGGAAGGCGTACTTGGCGCGGGCGATGACGGCGGCTGCCTCCGGGTCGAAGCCGCCGCGGCCGGGGCGGTAGCGGCGCTCGGCGGCAGGCGGAGGCGGAGGCGCGGCAGGGAACGGCTCGGCCTCCTCGGGCTCCACCGCGCCCTGTTCGACGGACTGGTCGACATCCTCGGCGTCGCGCACCGGTGCCTCCTCGGCCTCCTCCGTGTCCCCGCTGCGTACCACTCTCGCGGCCAGCGCGGAGTCGGCGGTCCTGGCGATCTCCTGGCGCTTGCGCACGATCATCGGGACGAGGACGGCGAGCCATGCCACGACGAGCGCCACGATGATCAACGAGCTGGGCATGCCTCGCTACCTCCCCCCTCCGACACTTCTCCGCTATTTACCGGGTGCCACGTTAGTCACAGGAGTCACAGGGTTGAGGGAGGCGCGCCGGTGTATTGATCACCCGGTTAATCGACGTGTGCGCGTCCGGAGGCCAGCAGCCTCGACACGAGGCCATTCGGAATGTCCTCGGTGGTTAATGCGAAACACAGGTGATCGCGCCATGCTCCGGCCACGTCCAGATAGCGCCGGAAGACGCCCTCCTGCCGGAAACCGAGCTTTTCCAGCACCCGCAGGCTGGCCGCGTTCTCCGGCCGGACCGTGGCCTCCAGCCGGTGCAGCCCGGCCACGGTGAAGCAGTGGTCGACGACCAGTGCCACCGATGCCGTGGCGACGCCGCCCGAGGTGGCCCAGCTGCCCACCCAGTAGCCGATCCAGGCCGAGCACAACGAGCCGCGGACCACGTTTCCCACGGTGATCTGGCCGGCGAACCGGCCGTCCACGGTGATCACGAACGGCAGCGAAAGGCCCCGCCGGGCCAGCGCGCGCAACGCCGACCACTGCGCCGGCCAGGACAGGGTGCCGTTGCGCTCCTCCCAGCTGCCCGGCACGGTCGGCTCCCAGGCCTCGAGGTGCCGCCGGTCGCTGAGCCTGATCCGGCTCCACGACGTGGCGTCGGTGAGCTTCGGCTTGCGCAGCTCGACCATGCCGGCGGCGACCCGCAGCGGCCCGAGCCGGGCCGGCCAGCCGGGGTGCCGGCCGGTGCCGGGCGGTGGTGCGATCATCGTCGGACCGTTCAGCCGCGCTGGGCCAGGAAGCTCACCTGCACCTCGTCGCCGACGGCCACCTCGGTGGTCTCCTCGTCCACCAGGATCAGGCAGTTGGCCTCGGCCAGCGAGGCGAGCAGATGGGACCCGGACATCCCGAGCGGTTGCACCAGGTACTCCCCGTTGGACTCGTCGCGCAGCAGCTGGGCGCGCAGGAAACCGCGGCGCCCCTTGGTGGAGGTGACCGGCGACAGCAGCCGCGCGGTGATCACCCGCCGGTGCGGGTTGCGCTTGCCCTGCGCGGCCCGGATCAGCGGCCGGACCATCACCTCGAAGACCACCAGCGCGCTCATCGGGTTGCTCGGCAGCAGGAACGTGGGCACCGCGTCCGGTCCGAGCCGGCCGAAGCCCTGCACGGAGCCGGGGTGCATGGCCACCCTGGTGGTGTCGACGTCGCCGAGCTCGGACAGGGCGGCGGAGATCTCCTCGGCCAGCTCGCCGCCCACCCCGCCGGCGATCACCACGATCTCCGACAGCAGCAGCCGGCTCTCCACGACCTCACGCAGCTTGCGGGTGTCGGCCGGGACGATGCCGACCCGGTTGACCTCGGCGCCGGCGTCGCGGGCGGCGGCGGCCAGCGCGTAGGAGTTGACGTCGTAGACCTGGCCCTGGCCGGGCGTGCGGTCGATGTCCACCAGCTCGTCGCCGACCGAGATCACCGACACCCGGGGCCGCGGGTAGACCAGCACCTTCGCCTTGCCGACCGCGGCGAGCAGCCCGACCTGGGCGGCGCCGATCGGCGAGCCGCGGCGCACGGCGACATCCCCGGTCTGCACGTCCTCGCCGGTGCGCCGGACGAACGCGGCGGAGGGCACCGGCTGCTGCACGGTGACCCTGGCCGGGTGGCCGTCGGTGTAGCCGATCGGGACCACCGCGTCGGCCAGCGTGGGCAGCGGCGCGCCGGTCACCACCCGCACCGCCTGCCCGGGTTGCAGCCGCCTCGGCTGGCGGGAGCCGGCGGCGATCTCCCCCACCACGGGCAGCAGCACCGGGTCGGCGCCGGCCGACTGGACGTCGACGCTGCGCACGGCGTAACCGTCCACCGCGGCCTGGTCGAAACCGGGCAGCGCACGCTCGGCCACCACGTCCTCGGCGCACAGCATGCCCTGCGCCTCCGCGATGGCCACCCGCACCGGGGCCGGCCGGACCGCGGCGGCAAGCGCTCGGCCAAGCTGCTCGTCGACTGACCTCATCCCTCGTTACCCGTCCGCTATGCGATCACGCAACCATTCACGCAATTCGGGCCCATACTCCGGGTGCTGGAGCGCGAAGTCCACGGCGGCACGCAGGAAACCGCCAGGATTGCCCAGGTCGTGGCGTCCGCCCCGGTGCACCACCACGTGCACCGGGTGCCCCTCGGAGATCAACAGCGCGACCGCGTCGGTAAGCTGCAGCTCGCCGCCGGCGCCGGGGGTGATTCGCTTCAGCGCGTCGAAGATCGCCCGGTCGAGCAGATATCTCCCGGCCGCGGCGTAGGTGGACGGCGCGCGTTCCGGCGATGGTTTCTCCACCATTCCGTGCACGCGTTTGACGTCCGGATCGGCGGTGTCCTCGACGTCGAACACGCCGTAGGCGGAAATCTGCTCGCGCGGAATGTCGAACGCGCACAGCACCGTGCCGCCCTGCTCCTCCCGGACCCGGGCCATCTTGATCAGCACGCCGGTGGGCAGCACCAGGTCGTCGGGCAGCAGCACGGCCACGGCCTCGTCGTCGCCGCGCAGGTTGCCCTCTGCGCAGCCGACCGCGTGCCCGAGGCCGAGGGCCTGCTCCTGGACGGCGGTCTCGACCCGGATCAGGCCCTGCGCCCGGCGCACCGCGTCGACCAGCGCCGACTTGCCGCGCCGCTGGAGCATCTCCTCCAGCTCGGGCTGCGGGCGGAAGTACTCCACGACCGCGTCCTTGCCCGGCGAGGTCACGATGACCAGCCGCGTCGCCCCGGCCTCGGCCGCCTCCGCCGCGACCAACTCGATCCCCGGCGTGTCGACCACGGGGAACAGTTCCTTGGGCACCGCCTTGGTGGTCGGCAGGAAGCGGGTGCCGAGGCCGGCGGCCGGCACGATGGCGGTGGTGAACGGAGGGGTCATGGACAGCGACTCTAACCTCATTGCGTGGCCCGGCTTGGCAGCGATCTCGAAGCGACCCGTGCGTGGACCAAAGCGCGTTGGCGAAGGGAGCTGCGTGCCGCGCGGCGCGCGGTTCCGGCCAGTGTCCGGTTCGCCGAGGCACTGGCCCTGTCAAGGCAGCTGACCAGCGGCCGGATCGTGCGGCCCGGCCAGACGCTGTGCGGCTACGTGCCGGTGGGCTCGGAGCCGGGCTCGGCGCAGATGCTCGACGACATCGCCGACTACGGGGTGCGGGTGCTGTTGCCGGTCGTGGCCGGGCAGGGGCCGCTCGACTGGGCCTGGTACGCCGGGCCGGATTCGTTGCGGCCGGGCCCGTACGGGTTGCGCGAGCCGATCGGCGAGCGGCTGAGCGTGATGGCCTTGCGGATCGCTGATGTCGTGCTGGTGCCGGCCTTGGGCGTCGATGGCAGGGGGACTCGGCTCGGCCAGGGCGCCGGGCACTACGACCAGTCCTTACCCCTGGCCGCGCCGGGCACGCCGATGGTGGCCGTCGTACGTGATCAGGAGGTTTTCCCCGAGCTGCCGAGCGAGCCGCACGACGTGCGGGTGACCGCGGCGCTGACTCCCAACCGCGGTCTCATTCGGTTCGACTGACCTGAGCTATCATCATGGTTAGCAGTCTGTGGTCTCGAGTGCCAACTCGTGGAGAGGGAGCCGACCGTGCCGACTTATCAGTACGCCTGTACGGCCTGTGACCACCGCTTCGAGAAGGTCCAGTCCTTCACCGACGCCGCGCTGACCGAGTGCCCGGAGTGTGCCGGCCGGCTGCGCAAGCTCTACGGGTCCGTCGGGGTCGTGTTCAAGGGCAGCGGCTTCTACCGCACCGACAGCCGGGCCAAGAGCGAGGCCAAGAGCGCGTCGTCCCCGTCATCGGACGGCGGCAGCGGCGGCGCCAAGGAGTCCTCGTCGAGCGGGGACAAGCCGTCGACAAACTCCTCATCGTCCTCCACCGGTACGACAAAACCGATCGCCAAGGCCTCCTGAGCGCCCGGTTTTCCACACCCGAGGTGGTTGTCCACAGATCCACGCTCGCCACCCACCGCTGCCGCCCCGCCCGGATAGCGTCGGCGACGTGGCCCTCTCCGACCGCCTCTCCCCCGCCCCGCGGGATCGCCTGCGCCAACTCCTCGGCAACCGCGGCTGGCCCCGCGCGCTAGCCCTGCGCCGGCTCACCGCGGCGGCGCTGGTGCTGCTCGCCGCCGCGCTCGCCC
>NZ_DASZCQ010000219.1:0-7494 GCF_035942955.1 Actinophytocola sp.
AGCTGCCGCCGGAGCGGGTCCAGCCGTCGAGGTTGCCGTCTTCGAAGTTGTCGCTGAACAGGGTTTCGGCCTGGGCGGTGGGGGCGGGCACGACGAGCAGCGCGAACACCGCCGCGCCGACCGCGGTCAGCACGGCAAGCACCGTCGCGGCGCGCCGCCTCGCCCTACCTTTCTGCGCTGTCACTCGCATCGCGAGCCTCCTGTGGGTGAGCGGGGATCACGGTCAGGCGCCGATTCGTCCGACGCCGACGCCGGATCGGACCAGTGCGGGCACGTTGGCGGTGGGGTCGAGGGTGTAGGAGTAGGAGTTGCGGGGTTCGGTCACGCCGCCGGCGACCTCGCAGGCGCCGGAGTTGGTGAAGATGTTGTTGCGCTGCACGAGCCGGCCAGGACCGGAGTCGGCGTAGCCGCTGGCGGAGAAGCAGGGGAACGGGACGCTCTCGAAGTAGTTGCCCTCGACAAGCACACCGCCGTCCATCGTGGACGCGACGCCGTACAGCTCGTTGCCGCGGAAGTAGTTGTTGTAGACGTGCACCGGCTCGCCGAATCGCACCCGCGGGTGCCGCTGGCGCGAGCCGTCGAAGTAGTTGTGGTGGATGGTGACCTTGAGGTGGCCGGTGTCCTCGCCGGCGTTGCCGTCGGAGTGGCCGATCAGCATGGTCTTGTCTGTCTGGTTGAACCAGTTCCATGACACGGTCACGTACTCGGCGCCGCGCACGATGTCGATGGCGCCGTCGACCGGGGCGACGAACTCGTTGTGGTCGACCCAGATGTGGTGCGAGTTCTGGCCGACGTTGACCGCGTCGTCCTCGGCGGCGGTGAACTTGATGTTGCGGACGATCACGTTGAAGGACCGGTAGAAGTCCAGCCCGCCGCCGTTGATCACGGCCGACGTGCCCACGCCGATGATTGTCTTGTTCGGACGGACACCCTGCTTGCTGGTGATGTTGATCGTGCCCTGCACCCGGATGATCAGCGGGCCGATCGTGTCGATGTAGGCGAGGAACTGCTCGGACGTGGTCGCGGTGACCGTCGGCCCACCGGCGCCCCCGGTGGTTCCGTTCTGCCCCAACGCGTTGACGCTCGCCCAGCCGATCGGCGCGCCGCCCGGCGGTGGCGGTGGCGGTGGCGGGTTGGTCGTGGTCGTGGTCGTCGTGGTGGTGGTGGTCGTCGGGGGAGGCCCGGCGCTGTCCACCACGACGTCGTCGAACGCCGCGCTGGCGTTGAACGTCGCCACCCCGAGCTGCCCGGCGGCGTACTGGGTGTCGGTGGCCGACAGCGGGGCGCCGCCGTTGACCGAGCCGCGCAACGTCGATCCGGACACCTCGAGGCGCAGCGTGTACCAGGTCCCGATCGACACCGGCACGGGCGCGGACGCCAGCGTGCTCGCCGAGCCGCCGACCAGCTTCTTGAGCTCCACGGTGTTGTTGCTGCGCAGCGCCACGTAGTAGTAGCTGGTCGCGCTCTGCGCCCTGGCCAGCACCGCGACGAACCGGTTCGTGCCGTTGAACGCGGTCGGCTTGACCCGCACGGTCACCGAGTAGTCCGTCCACGACGGCTGCCCGGCCCTGGCCCGTGCGTCGGAGCTGGTGCCGGTCTGCTGGTACACCCGGGACCCGTCGGTGCCGACCGACCAGGTGCCGCCGCTGGTGGACCAGCCGGTGGCGTTGCCGTCCTCGAAGTCGTCGCCGAACAGGGTGGCCGCCGACGCGCTGCCGGCCGGGCCGACCGCGACGAGGACCGCCGCCAGAAGCACGAAAACCAGTCCGGCCGCGGCGATTGCCATGGTGCGCAACGAGCTCATCAGATCCGCCCCACTCCGGCGCCGCCACGGACGATCGCCGGCACGTTCGCCGGAGCGTCCACCATGTACTGGTAGAAGTTGCGTGGCTCGGCCACGGCGCCGGCCACCTCGCAGGCGCCGGAGTTGGTGAACACGTTGTTGCGCTGCACCAGCCGGCCCGGGTCGGAGTCGGCGTAGCCGCTGGCCGAGAAGCACGGGAACGGGACGTTCTCGAAGTAGTTGCCCTCGACCAGCACGCCGGCGTTCATTGTGGACGCGACGCCGTACAGGTCGTTGTTCAGGTAGTAGTTGTTGTAGACGTGCACCGGCTCGCCGAACCGCACCCGCGGGTGCCGCTGGTGCGCGCCGTCGAAGAAGTTGTGGTGGTAGGTGACCTTCAGGAAGCCGATGTCCGCGGTGAAGCCGTCGGAATGCCCGAGCAGCGCGGTCTTGTCCGTGCCGCGGAACCAGTTCCAGGACACCGTGACGTAGCTCGACTGGCGCTTGATGTCCACCGAGCCGTCGAAGCCCGGCAGGAACTCGTTGTGGTCGATCCACACGTGGTGCGCCGAGTTGGTCACGCTGACCGAGTCGTCGGACGCGTTGCTGAACCTGAGGTTGCGGATGATGACATTGTTGCCCGGTCTCGTGGTGGAGCCGAGATGCAGCCCGCCACCGGTGATCTCGGCGCCGGCCCCGGCCCCGATGATGCTCTTGTCGGCCACCACGGTGATCATGTCGTCGAACTGGATGCGCCCGGACACCATGATCACGAAGGGCCCGGCCCGGCCGGCGTAGTCGGCCAGCTCGGCCGCGGTCGTGACGGTGACCGTCGGCCCGCCGGCGCCGCCGGTGGTTCCGTTCTGCCCCAACGCGTTGACCGTCGCCCAGCCGACCAGCCCGCCCGGCGGCGGGGGTGGCGGCGTGGTCGTGGTGGTGGTGGTGGTCGTGCTCGTCGGCGGGCCGGAGGTGTCCTGCACGGTGACGTCGTCGAACGCGCCGCCGGCGAAATATGCCGTCAGCCCGGTGGTTCCGGTGGCGAACGTGGCGTCGCTCGCCGACACCACCGCCGCGCCGTTGAGGAAGCCGCGCAGCGTCGTGCCGAACGCCTCCAGCCGCACCGTGTACCAGGTGCCGACCGACACCGCGGCCGGCGCCGACGCCAGCGTGGTGAACCCGCCACCGACGCGCTTGCCGAGCACCACCGAGCCGGCGTTGGACAGCCCGAGGTAGTAGTAGTTGCTGGTGCTCTGAGATCGGGCCAGCACCGCGACGTGCCGGTCCGCCCCGTTGAACCCGGTCGGCTTGATCCGGGCCGAGACCGCGTAGTTGGTCCATGCCGACGATCCGGCCCTGGCCCGTGCGTCGGAGCTGGTGCCGGTCTGCTGGTACACCCGGGATCCGTCGGTGCCGACCGACCAGGTGCCGCCGCTGGTGGACCAGCCGGTGGCGTTGCCGTCCTCGAAGTCGTCGCCGAACAGGGTGGCCGCCGACGCGCCGCCGGCCGGGCCGACCGCGACGAGGACCGCCGCCAGAAGCACGAGCACCAGTCCGGCCGCGGCGATTGCCGTGTGACGTATGGGGTTCATCAGATCCGTCCCACTCCCGCGCCCGCCGTGACGGCGGCCTTGACCCCGTTCGGGTCGTCCATCGTGTAGCCGTAGTAGTTGCGCGCCTCCTCCACGCTGCCGCTGCAGTCGGGCTGGCCCGGCTCGGTTCCGGTGAAGACGTTGTTGCGCGCGACGCACCGCCCGGACGGGCCGGCGTAGGAGTTGGTCACCGGCTCCTCGACGTTCTCGAAGTAGTTGCCCTCGACCAGGCAGCCGGCGTCGGCCTGGCAGGCCACGCCCACGTCGGTGTTGTGGAAGTAGTAGTTGTTGAACACGTGCACCGGCTCGCCGAACCTGACCCGCGGGTTGCGCTGCGGGGTTTCGTTGAACCAGTTGTGGTGGTAGGTCACCTTCAGCCGGCCGACGTCCTGGGCGCCGTTGGAGTCGTCGTGCCCGAGCAGCATGTTCTTGGTGTGGTTGTGGGTGTGGTTCCAGGACACGGTGATGTAGCTCGACCCGCGCTTGATGTCGATCGCCCCGTCGAACCCGCTGGAGAGGTCGTTGTGGTCGATCCACACGTGGTGCGAGAACATCTGCACGTTGATCCCGTCATCGGCCCAGTTGCGGAACACCAGGTTGCGCACGATGACGTTGTGCACCGCGTTCGCCGGCGGCGACGTGATCGCGTCCTCGATCGGCAGCCCGATGTTGAGCCCGCCACCGGTGAACCCCGAGTTGGCCCCGATGCCCACGATCGTCTTGTCCGACGCCACACTGTGCATCGGGCCCGGCAGCGCGATCATCCCGCGCACGCAGATGGTCAGCGGCCCCGGCTGCGCGATCGCCGCCAGCACCTCCGACGCGGTGTCCACCTCGACCGCCGGCCCGCCGGCGCCACCCGTGGTTCCGTTCTGCCCCCACGCGTTCACCGCGGCGAACCCCACCGGCTGGCCGGAGCCGTTGCACGTCCCCGGCGTCGGTGGCGTGGTCGTCGTGGTCGTCGGCGGCACCCCCTGCCCCGGCGTGTCGGTCACCACCACGTCGTCGAAGGTCGCGCTGGCGAAGTAGGCCGCCACCCCGACCCGGCCGCCGCCGAATGTGCCGTCGCTCGCCGACACCACCTCGACCCCGTTGAGGAACCCGCGCAGCGTGCTGCCGAACGCCTCCAGCCGCACCGTCTGCCACTGCCCGACGGTGACCGGGGCCGTCGCCGACGCCAGCCCCGTGAACCCCCCGCCGACCCGCTTTCCCAGCACCACCGACCCCGCGTTGGTCAGGGCCAGGTAGTAGTAGTTGCTGGTGTTCTGCACCCTGGCCGTCACCGCGACGTGCCGGTTCGACCCGTTGAACCCGGTCGGCTTCACCCGCACCTGCACCGCCTGACCGGCCCACCCCGCCCCGGCGAGCGCCCGCGCGTCCGAGCTCGTCCCCGACTGCCGCCACGCCCGCGACCCGTCGGTCACGACCGCCCAGCTACCCCCCGACCTCGACCACCCGTCGGCATTCCCGTCCTCGAAGTCATCCCCGAACACCGTCGCCGCCCGCGCCGCCCCCGGCACGAGCACCAGCGCGAGCACCGCCGCCCCCACCGCCGTCAACACGGCCGACACCCCGGCCGCACGCTTTCCTGTCTGCATCGCGAGCCTCCTGTGGCTGAGCAGGGATCACCACGAACGGGCACGCCACAGCACGCCGGCGGACCGAGCCCTACCGTCGCATGTGGACCTACATTTCACCTGTCAACCAGACTAGAAACAGCCACGTGGACAATCGCGCACACCATGTGGACTTTGGAGCCGCCGTGCTCATTGCGCCTTTCGGCGGCGGTGCAGGCGTTCTCGGGTGGCGACGCCGACGAGGAGGGCCAGCGGGGTGAGGGCGAGGGCGGAGAAGACGACCGACTGCCAGAACCGCCCGGTGGTGGGGGCCGCGGTGGACAGGCTTTCGGCGATCCAGCCGAGCAACGTCCAGAGTGCCGGCAGGAAGAAGGCCACGAAGTAGCCGGCCGCGGCGGCGAACCCGGCGAGGCACAGCCAGCGGAACCAGGCGGCCACCCTGCGGTCCCGCGGGTGGGCGCTGGCCAGCTCGGCGGCCTGCCGTTCATCCAGCCGACCGAGCATTCGGCGTAGCTCCAACGTGTTGACCCGCCACAGATCCCGGCAACCGAGCAGCATGACCAGCACGGCGTACAGGTCGGTGCGCAGGAACACCAGGAACTGGAACAGGATCCCGGAGACCTCGACGGCGACGAGCGCGGCCACGAGCCGATCAAGGCCGTCGTCGGCACCGATCAGCGCGACGGCGAGGAGTCCACTGAGGAGCACCGTGTCGTAGGCCAGACCGGCGAGCAGCGGGCCGAACCGGCGCCGCCGGGGCAGGCCCCACAGTTGGGACAGATCGGTTTCGAAGACCAGAAAGTACAACCGCCGCCCGATGCTGAACCGGGCGGGCACACCCTGCGCCCGCGCGGCCAACCAGTGGGCGACCTCATGACCGGCGGTGGACAGCATGGCCCAGACCGCAAGCGCGCCGAGGCTGAGCACCGGGCTGGACAGGAAGTACAGGTCGTCCGGATCCGGCCGGTAGGCCGGCACGGCCACCATCAGCACCGCGCAGCCGACGAACAGCACGCCGTAGCAGAGCCAGGCGAGCGGCCCGAACAGCGGGCGGACCAGCTCGGGACGCACACCGGCGATCCACCGCCGGGCCGGCGCATCGGGCATCGCCGAGACCGGCGTGCCGTTGATCTGGGCGACGAAACCCAGCTCCACCAGGGTCTGACCGAAGTCGACCGCGTCGACCTCCTCGCCGGCCTCGACGCTGGCCGCCTGCCCGGCCTGCCCGAGCGTCGCCCCGCCGCGCAGCCGCTCGATGAGCGTGACGGCGATCCGGGGAACCGCCACGTACACGCCGGTCTGCGGATCTCCGACGAGGTGCTCACCGTCCTCGGGCACCACGGTGAGCTCCTTGAGCACCAGCCGGCTGTCCTCGGTCAGCGGTGGCAGCGGGTCCACGGTCAGTCCACCCCGGCCGGCGCCGGCCGGGTCGGCACCGCGGCGCATGCGGCGCAGTCCGGATCTCGCGGCCATGGCTGGTCGGTTTCCGTGCCGCCGGCCCGAAAGTCGACCACCCGGAACCGCCCGGCCGCCGCCGGTGCGGCGAACCCGGTGAGATAGCGCAGCGCCTCCATAGCCACCAGCGAGCCGACGAGGCTGGCCACCGGGCCGATTCCCCGGTTGACCGCGGGCAGTTGCGGCGCAAGGCGGCGCGCCACGCTCGCGGTGCGCACCCCGTCGGTGGCCAGCGCGTCGGCGCGCAACGCGCAGGAATAGCAGGCGCTGCGCCCCGGATCGACCGACCAGTACACCACCCTGGTCGGCAGCATCCCGCCCCGCACGTACGGGACCCCGGCGGCAAGGCACGCCTCGTTGACCCACACGTCCACCTCGTCCGGCCGGTCCACGCCGGTGATCAGCAGGTCGGCGTCGGGCAGCAGCGGCGCCACGTCGGCCGGACCGGTGACCCGGCGCGCGACCGTGCGCACCCGGAGCCCGGGGTGGAAGGCAAGCAACCTGGCCGCGGCCCGCTCCACCTTGAGCGAGCCGATGTCGGCGTCGGAATACAGGAACTGGCGGGCGAAGTTGCGTGGCTCGACCCGATCGTGGTCGAGCACGGTCAGCCGGCCGACGCCGAGACCGGCGAGGTTCAGCAGCACGGTGGAACCGAGTCCGCCCGCACCCAGCACGACCACGTGCGAATCGAGCAGCCGGCGCTGAAAGTCCTCCGCCGACCGGTCGAGCGAGGCGAACGTCTCGAAGAATGCCAGGTTGGAGAAATAGCGCTCGACCTGACCGTCCGGCAACGGCTCGCGTTCGGCATTCTCGAGCAGGCGCAGCGAGTCCAGTGCCTCGATGGCCGATTCGACCTCGGTCGCGGTCACGTCCGGATAATCCTCGGCGAGCTCGCCGGCAAGCCGGACCGTATCGCGCGTTCCCTCGCGCAGCAGCCGAAACAGCGCCTCGACCTGACCACTCGGATCCGCGAGCACTATCTGCTCACTGGGATCGAAGGCGACCACCAACTCGTCGGCCACCCGCTGCCAGGTCAGTTCCTTCAACCTCGGAATCATTCGGCGCCTCGCCCGTACACGGCTCCGGTCGT
>NZ_DASZCQ010000220.1:0-2990 GCF_035942955.1 Actinophytocola sp.
GCCAGCTCCGGCACGGCCGCGGCGACCGCTTCGGCGAACGCCGCGTCGGCGCGGGCCCGGGAAGCCAACTCCGCCAACGGATCCGGCTGCGGGGGTGCCGGCGGGTCGCTGGTGCAGGCGGCCACGACGGGCGCTGCGAGCACCGCGCCCAGCCCCACGCGCAGCACCCAACGGCGGCTCGGCCCGGCGTCACCCATCAGATCCGTCACTCGCAAGCTCGGTGACGGCGACCCTGCCACCTCGTTCCTCGGTGGCAGGGCAGTATTGATGGTTCGCTCCGCAAGCTCCGCTCACGGGCAGTCATCCTGCCAGGTGCCCGTCGGCGGCCCGATGGACGCGCGGTAATCGCTCGGTCCCCGCCCACGCTTCGTCACGAGATACGCTTGGCAACCACAGTCGGTGAGTGGCCCCCAGGAGCGACGACGTGCCAGGTCAGCCGCAGCGCGGTTCCGGTTCCAGCGTGCTGGAGCCGGTGGTCGCCGACGCCGTCGCGGCGGCCGGGTTCGACCTCGAGCAGCTGGCCGTGACGACGGCCGGGCGGCGCCGGTTGGTCAAGGTCGTGGTGGACGCCGAGGAGGGCGTCGATCTCGACCGGGTGGCCGAGGTGAGCCGGGCGGTGTCCGCCGCGCTGGACGCGCACGACGCGGAGCTGGGTGGCCCGTACACGCTCGAGGTCACCTCCCCGGGTCTGGATCGCCCGTTGACCAAGCCGCGGCACTGGCGTCGGGCGAAGCTAAGGCTCGTGAAGGTCAAACAGGCCGACGGCACGACGGTCACCGGACGGGTCGGGACGGCGGACGACGATCCGGACGGTGGGGTCGAGCTGCTCGTCGAGGGTGTGCTGCGGCGGGTCGCCTACGCCGAGGTGGTCCACGCCGTCGTGGAGGTGGAGTTCAAGCAGCCACCGGTGGAGGAACTGAAACTGCTCGAAGGTAGGGATTCGAGGTGAACGTCGACATCGCGGCGCTCCGCGCGATCGAGCGCGACAAGGACATCCCCTTCGAGACGGTTCTCGACGCCATCGAGACGGCGCTGCTGACCGCGTACAAGCACACCGAGGGCCACCAGCCGCACGCCAAGATCGACATCGACCGGCGCACCGGCATCGTGCGGGTGATCGCCTACCGGATCGGCGAGGACGGCACGGTCGCCGAGGAGTGGGACGACACCCCGGAGGGCTTCGGCCGCATCGCCGCCACCACGGCGCGCCAGATCATCCTGCAACGCCTGCGCGACGCCGAGAACGAGAAGACCTTCGGCGAGTTCTCCGCCAAGGAGGGCGAGATCGTGGCCGGCGTCGTGCAGCGCGACGCCAGGGCCAACCAGCGCGGCATGGTCGTCGTCCAGGTCGGCGACACCGAGGGTGTGCTGCCGGCCGCCGAGCAGGTGCCGGGGGAGCGCTACGAGCACGGCACCCGACTCAAGTGCTACGTGCTCGGCGTCTCCAGGGGAACACGCGGGCCGCAGATCACGTTGTCCCGTACGCACCCCAATCTCGTGCGCCGGTTGTTCGCGCTGGAGGTTCCGGAGATCGCCGACGGCACCGTGGAGATTCCCGCGGTCGCCAGGGAGGCCGGGCACCGGTCCAAAATTGCGGTTCGATCGACGGTCCCTGGAGTCAACGCGAAGGGCGCGTGCATCGGTCCGATGGGCGCCAGGGTGCGCAACGTGATGAGCGAGCTACACGGCGAGAAGATCGACATCATCGACTACTCGGAGGACCCGGCGACGTTCGTGGGCAACGCGTTGTCCCCGGCCAAGGTGGTGTCCGTGCGGGTGATGGACGAGCGGGCGAAGACGGCTCGGGTCGTCGTGCCGGACTTCCAGCTGTCGCTGGCGATCGGCAAGGAGGGCCAGAACGCCCGGCTGGCCGCCCGGCTGACCGGCTGGCGGATCGACATCCGCAGCGATGCCGCGGCCGCGACGCCGACCCCATCCGGTTCGGTGGAGTGAGCGACACGAGATAGACTTTTCATGGTTCATCGTCGCGAACCGATTTCCGCACGTCCCTCGGGTCGGGGCCCGGTGAGGACCTGTGTCGGATGTCGGGTCAAGGCGGTGGCCGGTGAGCTGCTACGCATCACGGTCGTCGATGGAGAACTTGTTCTCGATCTTCGACATCGGATCGGCGGTCGGGGAGCCTGGATACACCCCGACCCGGGCTGCCTCGACAAGGCCGAGCGGCGGCGGGCGTTCGCCAGGGCGCTACGCGTCCCTGGACCGCTCGACGTGGCCGGCGTTCGACGGCAGGTGGAGCAGCTGCCGCACACCGGTAAGGACCCGGGAGCTTCCCGGGTCGCGCTGGAAGACAGGAAGCAGGTCGACCCGTCATGAGTCAGCCGTGAAGCTGAAGCCATGAACGTCAGACGTTAGGACGAGGTCGCGCGGGACTTTGCCGCCGGCCTCACTCGGATGAGGAGAGCAGTGGCAGGCAAGGCCCGAGTGCACGAGCTCGCGAAGGAGCTCGGTGTCACCAGCAAAGAAGTGCTCGCCAAGTTGAAGGATCTTGGCGAATTCGTGAAGTCGGCGTCCTCCACGGTGGAGCCCCCGGTGGCTCGCAAGCTGCGGAACGCCTACACCAAGCCGGCAGCGGCGCCGTCCTCGGACGGTGCCGCGACCAAGGCGGAGCCGGCCGCCAAGCCCGCACCGGCCCACAAGCCGGCCGCTGCCAAGCCGTCCGGTCCGCGTCCGGCGGCCAAGCCGGCCGCCGCGCAGCAGCCGGCCGCGCCCAAGCAGGCGCCGAAGCCGGCCGCCAAGCCGGCGCCCGCGCCGGCCGCCGCCGAGCCGGTCGTTCCCGAGGTGCCGGAGGTTCCGGCGGCCAAGGTCGACTCCAAGCCCGCACCCGAGGCCCCGCAGCAGGGTCATTCGGTCGTGCCGCCGAAGCCGCAGGCCCCCAAGCCCGGTCCGCCGCGCGCCCCGCGCGTCGGCAACAACCCGTTCGGCGTGGGCGCCGGATCGCCCCCGCCGCGTCCGGCCGCGCCCCGGCCCGG
>NZ_DASZCQ010000221.1:0-59482 GCF_035942955.1 Actinophytocola sp.
GAGCGGGCCCGCTCCGGTCGACCGCGCCGTCGGCCAGCGCCCGCACGGCCACCTCGACGAGCTCGCGCACCTCGCGAGCGCCGGCCACCCCGCCGGCAAGCGGCGCGCGGGCCGCGGTGTCCGGGCGCACGTTCGCCGAGGTGTGCATGGTGTTTCCCTTCGCCAGAACCTCGCCCCCGGAGGCGGGCGGCCCCTCGATGTGCACAATACGGCGTTTCCGTCGCCCCGATCGGGTGACCCGACGGAAAGCAACGTGCCGTTCATGCGGGAGTAGGGAAGGCGTCTACCGGGTGGGAGCCAGCGCCCGGACCAGGTGCAGCGGGTCGTCCCCGGTGGGCAGCAGCGCGATCGCCGGGGTGTCCAGGCCGGCCTCGAGGTAGGCCGCCACCCGCTCCCGGCAGTACGCCACGCTGCCGTGCACGATCAGCTCGTCGACCACCTCGTCCGGGATGGCCGCGTTGGCGCCGGCCCGGTCGCCGGCCGCCCAGGCCTCGTGCATCGGCCGCAGCGCCTCGCCGCGGCCCAGCCATTCGTGGAACGCCGCGTACACCGGAACCGTGAGGTAGCTGGAGATCAGCAGCCGGCCAAGCCCGCGGGCGGCCTCGGCGTCCTCGGTCGGGCAGACGAAGATCCGCGCCGCCAGCTCGCGGTCCGGGCCCAGCTCGGCGCGGACCTTGGGCACGTCGCTCGGCGCCAGCCAGTTCGTGATCGCCCCGTCGGCCTCGCGCGCGGCCAGCCGGAGCATGCCGGGGCGCAGCGCGGCGATCATGATCTGCGGCGGCGGCTGCGGCGGGCGCTCGAGGCGGAACCGGCTGACCGAGAACGTCTCGTACTCGCGGGTGACCTTCTCCCCGGCCAGCGCGGACCGCAGGAACCGCACGGTGTCCCTGGTCCGGGCGTACGGCTGGCTGAACGGCACGCCGTTCCACCCCTGCACGATCGTCGGCGTCGAGGTGCCGACGCCGAGCACGAACCGGCCGGGCGCGATCTCGGCGATGGCGGCCGCGCTCATCGCCAGCAGCCCGGCGCCGCGGGTGTACACCGGCACGATCGCGGTGCCCAGCCGCAGCTCCGGCGCCCACTCGGCGACCAGGGCCAGCGGGGTGAACGCGTCGGTGCCGGCGGTCTCGGCCGACCACGCGTCGGTGTAGCCAAGCGACGGCAGCTCCCGCACCAGCTCGCGGTGCGCGGGCAGCGGAACCCCGGTCAACGGCAAGGTGATGCCCCACCGTGTTCGATCGCGCTCGCTCGCAAGCTCGCTCGCGCGGTGATCGGCCTCTGACCCGATGTCTTCCCTCCTGCGCTGCTCGGTCACTCGCTGGCGCTCGCTCCCTGCGCTGCTCGTCGGTCCAGACATCGGCGGCCGATCACGCTTGTGGACTTCGTTTGCAGGGCTGCTCATTGACCCACCCCCAGTCGGTCTTGTCCGCGGCTTTGCGCGCGCCGAAATCGCTCCGGCAGGGCTTCTTTCCGCCATGCCTCGCCAATTGCCGTCTGCAGCCCTGCCACCGCGATTCCGGGCCTCCGGCCCTGGCGCGCTCGGTGGTCGCCTTGCGTGCCGCGCGTCACGTTCCGGCCACCTTGAGTACCTCCTTGAGCCAGCGCAGCTGCATGAGCATGAAGTTCTCCGATACCTCGTCGTCGAGCGGGGTCATGTGGGTGACGCCGGGCAGTGGGACCAGCGCGTGCGGGCGGCCGGCGGCGACCAGCGCGGACGACAGCCGCAGCGAGTGGGCCACCACGACGTTGTCGTCGGCCAGCCCGTGGATGATCAGCAGCGGCCGGGTCAGGTTCGGCGCGTCGTCGATCAGCGAGTTGCGTCGGTACACCTCGGGTCGCTCGTCCGGGTGCCCCAGATACCGCTCCGTGTAATGGGTGTCGTAGAGCCGCCAGTCGGTGACCGGGGCGCCGGCGATCGCCGCGTGGAACACGTCCGGCCGGCGCAGCACGGCAAGCGCGGACAGGTAGCCGCCGTACGACCAGCCCCGAATGGCCACTTTGGACAGATCAAGCTCGGGATGCTCCGCGGCCACCGCGTGCAGCGCGTCCACCTGGTCGGCCAGCGTGACCCCGGCGAGGTCGAACGCGATCTCCCGGTCCCATGCCGGACCCCGGCCGGGCGTGCCCCGCCCGTCGGCGATCAGCACCGCGAAGCCCTGGTCGGCCAGCCACTGGCCCTGCACGAAGGCGCTGCGGCTGGCCAGCACCCGCTGCGCGTGCGGCCCGCCGTACGGGTCGAGCAGCACCGGCAGCGGGCCGTCGCCGGGCCGGTGGCCGGTGGGCAGCAGCAGCGCCGCCCGCAGCCGGCGCTCGCCGACGGTGAGCAGCCTCAAATTCGGCTCGATCGGCGGGTTCACGGCGTACGACGTCACCTCGGCCACCTGCTCGCCGCCGCGCAGCACGCGCACCTGCTGGCCGGCCCGGTCCAGCGTCCACGAGGTGAGCACCGTGACGTCCCCGCTCCTGGTCGCGCTGTGCACGCCGTCCTCTGTGGACAGACGAAGCGGCGTGTCGTCCCCGACCCGGTACACGTGCACCTGGGTCGGGTCCTGTTCGGACGCGGTGATGAGCACGTCCGCGCCCACGTGCGGCACCGACCGCACCTGCAGGCCCGGGTCGGTCAGCTCCTTGTCGTCCACCACCAACCGGTACGCACCGTCCCGATTGGACACCCGGACCAGCCGGCCGTCGGAGGTCCAGGCCGGGACCCCGGCGACGATGTCCACCCAGTGCTCGTCGGTCTCCTCGCACAGCAGCTCGGTGCCGCCGGTGTCCGGGTCGACCGAGCGGATCTGCATCCGGCGCTGGTCGCGGGACTGCAGCGCGATCAGCGGCGGGCCGCCGGCCGACCAGTGCACGGTGGCCAGGTAGGGCAGCTCCCGGCCGTCCCAGTCGACCTCGACCCTGGTCCCGTCAAGGCCGATGACGGCCAGCCCGACGATGACGTTGTCGGTCCCGGCCGCGGGGTAGGACACGGTGTTGGGCTCCGCGTCCGGGTTGGCCGGATCGGCGATGTGCCACTTCCGCACGCCACGCCGGTCGGTGTGCGCGACGAGCAGCCGGGTTCCGTCCGGCGACCACCAGTACCCGCGCGAGCGGCCCATCTCCTCGGCGGCGATGAACTCGGCGAGCCCACACGCCCGGTCCGGCCCGTCCGGCTCGGCCAGCGCGCGGTCGCCGCTGCCGTCCACCGCCACCACCCGCAACGCGTCCCCGGCCACATAGGCCACGTGGCTGCCGGTCGGGTCGGGCCGCGGGTCCACCACCGGGCCCGCGGCGTCCAGCTCGCGCACCTCGCCGGTCACCGCGTCGGCCACGAACAGGTGGCCGGACAGGGCGAACGCGGCGATCCGGACCTCCTCGTCGGTGGCGACGCCGAGCACTCCCCCGCCCTGCTCCCGCGCCCGCTCCCGCCGGGCCCGCTCCTCGGGCGGCAGCTCCTCGGCGCCGTGCAGCAGCTCGGCCGGGTCGGCCAGCCGGGTCTCCGCGCCGGTGTCGAGGTCGAGCCGCCACAGGATGTGCTGGCGATCCTCGCCCGAGCCCGAGCGAAGGAACAGCAGCCGGGACCCGTCCGGGGCAATCCGGAACTCGCGCGGCGACCCGAGCGTGAACCGCTGGGTTCGTGCCTGCAGCCGGAGAAAGGAGGTCTCGTTGTCCACGGATCGCCACCCTACGGCTTCACAGGTACAGCGCGCGGAACCGCGGGTCGGCGGCCTGGTCCTCCCCCACCATCGCCAGCAGCAGCGTCCGCAGGGTGGCCACGGCGTCGGGTCCGTGCTCGCGGATCATGCGGCGCTCGTACCGCTGGTGGAACCGGCGGGCCGCGGCCAGCGCCGCCCGGCCGCGCTCGGACAGGTGCAGCGTCCGGGCCCGGCCGTCCCGCGGGTCCGGCCTGCGCTCGACGTAGCCGCGGCGCTCCATGTCGTCGACGATCTGGCCGGCGCCCTGCTTGCTGATCTCCAACCGCTCGGCCAGCTCGCTGACCGTCAGCGGCGCGGCGTCCAGCGCCCGGAACACGTACCCGTCCGACCGGCCCTGGTCGGTGAAGCCCTGCTCGGCGAGCGTCGCCCGAAGCTGTCGCACGAACTCCTGGTAGGCCTGCGCCAGCAGGATGCCGAAGTCCAGCCTTGTCGCGGTCATACCGGACATGATAGACAAGCCGCGTTGAACAAGCCTACTTGTCTATCTGGAGGGATCATGACCGTCATCCGGGCCGCGGACGCGCCGCGCTTCTCCCTGCCGGGCGTGGAGTTCACCGGGCTGGCCGCGCCGAGCCGAGGCTCGGCCGACATCTGCACCTGGCGCCTCACCGTGGCGCCGAGCCGGGACCGGCCCGAGCCGCACACCCTCGACAAGGACGAGGTGTTCATGGTGATCTCCGGCTCGGTCCGGGTCACCCCGGACGGGCCCGAGCTCGGCACGGGCGATGCCATGGTCGTGCCGGCCGGCAGCCCCATCGCGCTGGTCAACACCGGCGACACCGCGGCCGAGCTGTACGTCGCCATCCGCGCCGGCTTCGTCGGCACCATGGCCGACGGCACCACGGTGCGCCCGCCCTGGGCGCAATGACAGGGACTTCTTGGCAAGGCCTATGCGGGCTCACAGGCTGCTCTCACCCGCGGGCGCGACCGTGAGGGCATGACCGAGACTCCACAACACCACAGCCAGCCTCAGCCGACCGGCGCCGTCCCGCCCTACCCGAGCTGGACGCCGCCACCGCCCCAGGTTCCCCCGCCGAAGGCGCCCAAGGCGGGACGCCGGATCAGCCGCGGCGTCCTCGTCGTCGCGGCGGCCGCCACGCTCGCGGCCGGCGGGCTCGGCGGCACCGTCGGGGCGCTGGTGGCCGGATCGGACACCCCCGCGGCATCCGCCCAGAACGGCGCCGGCGCGCAGCCGGTGTCGGCCACGACCCCGACCGATCTCAGCGGCGTCGTGGCGAAGGTGCTGCCGAGCGTGGTCCAGGTCAACGTGAGCTCCGGCAGCCAGGAGGGCATCGGCTCCGGCGTGATCATCAGCTCGGACGGCCGGATCCTGACCAACAACCACGTCGTGTCCGGCGCCGACCAGGTGACCGTCACGCTGTCCGACGGCCGGACCGTCGACGCCACCGTGGTCACCACCGACCCGAGCAGCGACCTGGCACTGCTGCAGGCACAGGGCGTCAGCGGCCTGACCGCCGCGACGCTCGGCGACTCGAGCACGGTGAAGGTCGGCGACGAGGTGATCGCGATCGGCTCGCCCGGCGGCCTGCGGGGCACCGTTACCACCGGGATCGTCAGCGCGCTCAACCGCGAGGTCACGGTGTCCGGCGAGCAGGGCGAGCGCAGCCCGCTCCCGTTCGGCAACAGCAGGAACGGCTCGGCCGTGACGTACCACGCGATCCAGACCGACGCCTCGATCAACCAGGGCAACTCGGGCGGCCCGCTGTTCGACGCCGCCGGCCGGGTGATCGGCATCAACTCCGCGATGTACTCCCCGGTCTCCGGCCCGGACGGGGCGGCCGGCAGCGTCGGGATCGGCTTCGCGATCCCGATCAACGACGCCAAGGAGGTGATCAACGCCCGGTGAGGGGCTGCTCGGTGTGAGGACCGTCCCGCCGGGGCGGTCCTCATGGCGTGTCGGCCAGCTCCGCCCGGATCCGGCCGGCGCGCTCCGCCTCGCCGATCGCCGCGGCCACCCGGGTGAGCAGCCAGGCGGTCCGCCGCACCCGCCGACGCAGCCTGATCGCCGCGGTCAGCAGCAACCCGGCGGCCAGCGTCAACACCAGGCCGGCGGCCAGCAGCGCGCTACCGGACACGGTGCAGCCGCACGTCGGCCTCGACCCCGGACGCGGCCAGGTTCTCCCGCACCCGGCCGACCACCGCGCGGTGGATGACGTCGCGCAGCAGCCGCGGGGTGAGCACCGACAGCGGCCGCGCCACCCAGGTCTCCCGGTGCGCCAGCTCGAACAGGTTCAGCAGCTCCACCGAGATGATGTGCCGATCATGGTTGCCGAACACCCGGGACAGGTCCGGCGGCAACGCCGCCACCCGCGCTGCCACCCGCTCGGCCCGTTCCGCCAGCCGCCCCATCTCGGCCCGCAGCCGCATGATCACGACCAACCCGACCCCGACCCCCAGCACCCCGACAACGACCAGCACCACCGCGAGGGTCTCCATGGGCAGCCATTGTCCCAGCGGGATGTCCGCTAGCGTGGACCGCATGTCGCTGGCGATGACGGTCGAGGAACGCCAGGCCTTCCTGGCCCAGGTGCACGTCGCGGTCCTGGCGGTCGCCGGGGCGGACGGCCGCGCCCCGCTGGCCGTCCCGATCTGGTACGACTACCAACCCGGCGGCGAGGTCACCCTGATCACCGAACGGGACAGCCGCAAGACCGAGCTGATCCGCCGCGCCGGTCGCATCACCCTCTGCGTCCAGGGCACCGCACTGCCCTACCAGTACGCCTCAGCCGAAGGCCCGATCACCACCATCGACGACACCGTCACCATCGACCAACGCTGGTCCCTCGCCAACCGCTACCTCGGCCCCGAAGGCGCCGACGCCTACATCGAGAACACGGCCGGCGCCACCGAACGCATGGTCCGCATCCACATGCGCCCCGAACACTGGCTCACCCGCGACTACACCAAGCTCTCCCCCTAACCGCGCCCGCACCTCCTCAGCACGCGGATCACCGAACCTATCAAAAATCTCTAGTGCCTTATGCCAGCACGTCATGGCACGTTCCATGTCCCCGACGTGTTGCAGTGATCTACCCAAGGTGTCCAGGGTTCCGGCTGTGCTCGGCGGATAGGCGTGGTCGGGCGCCATGCTCAGTGCTTGTTCGCAGAGGGCGATTGCCTCAGGGTGTGCGCCCATTGCCTGCCGAGCGCGCGCGATCTGTCCTAGCGCATATGGTTCGCCCGCCCAGTCACCGGCCTGCCGACGGATGTTCAGACTGCGTTCGAGGTGGTAGAGGGCCTGCTCGTAATGGCCCTGGCCAATATGCGCGCTGCCGAGGTTGCCCTCGATCACACCTTCGAAGCGTCCGCGCTGTGCGCCTGAGCTGAGCGGTAGAGCTGGTCGGAGATAGTCGATTGCTTCGGCATAACGCCCTCGCGCAATGCAACAACGACCGAGATCATTAAGCGCAAGGGCCTCAATGTACGGCTCGCCTAGAGCCTGGGCCAGCTCCAACGCTTCCTGGCCCGTAGCGACGGCGTCCGCCCACTGGCGAACCTCGTGCTGCACCTCGGCGACATTCACGAGGGCGCGGCACTCGCAGTAGCGGTTGCCGCTGCGACGGGCAACGGCCAATCCAAGCTCGCCGAGGTCAAGCGCAGCGTTCCACTCCCCTCGCCACTTCCGGACCATCGAACTGGTATGACATATGAGAATGGCGGGCTCGGGGAGTTGATGGTTGGCGGCGTGATGAGCGGCAGCGAGCAGGTTCTCTTGCTCGGTCTCCAGCCACGTCCAGGCATCCGCAATATCGGAAAAGGTGATCGGTGGATCTGCGTGAGTGTTGACGATGAGTAACAACTGATCGTCGGTATCCGCTGGGAAAAAGGCTCGATAGGCGGCCGCGCTATGGTGCGCGTACCACTCAAGCAAGGTTCGGCGGCCCCGGTCGCGGTCCTGGCTGGGGTCGTGGTGTTCGGCGCGGTCGGTGGCGTATGCGCGTAGCAGGTCGTGCAAGCGGTAGCGATTCCGGGCAATAGGCTCGAGGAGGTGGGCGTCGGTAAGCGCCTCGAGCAGCAGCCGCGTTTCGGGCAAATCGAGGTCGGCGACCGCAGCGGCGGCGTAAAGACTGATCTCGGGACCGGGATGGAGCCCCAGACGTCGGAACAGCCGCGCCTGGCTGGGATTCAGCCGCTGGTAGGACCAGTTGAACACGGCGCACACAGACGTTGGCTCATCTCCTGGTGTGCTCAACGCGTCGAGCCCGGCACCCAACTCGGCGACCACATCGGCAATTGAGTGCCGTAGCCGGCTGGCGGCGATGCGCAACGCCAAGGGGAGGCGGGCACAGATCCGGATCAGTTCCATGACCGCATGCGGCTCGGCGGCGACCTGATCGTCTCCCACGATCCCGCGCACCAGATCCAGCGCCTCGGCGGAGCTGAATAGGTCCAGGGCCAGGCGGGCGGCGGCTTCGCTGACCACGAGCCCGGTCAGGCTGGCGCGGCTGGTGATCAGCACAAGGCAGCCAGGGCTTCCGGGCAGCAGAGGCCGAACCGTCTGCGCGGCATTGGCGTTGTCCAGCACGATCAGCACCTGCCGCTCGGCCAGCAAAGACCGGTACAGCGCCGACTGCGCCTCGAGGCCGATGGGAATCTGTTGTGGTGGACAGCCCAATGTGCGCAGGAAGCTATCGAGAACCTCGGCCGGGGTGGCCGGTTGTCCTGGGCCGTAGCCGCGGAGGTTGACGTACAGGGTGCCGTCGGGGAATTGGTGCTGTACCCGATGTGCCCAGTGCACGGCCAAGGTTGTCTTGCCGACGCCGGCGGTGCCGTCGATGGCTGTGATCACTACGGCCTGGTTGGCATTGTCGTTGGTGAGCAAGGCATCCAGTGCGTCTAGGTGCTCGGTGCGGCTCGTGAAATCCCGGATGGCGAGGGGCAGTTGGCGGGGCACCGGCAGTTCGTCGAACCGGTGTGGAGTGGACGGCGGGTAGGGGTGGTCGGGCAGGGTGATCCAAGCCATTGTGGACGTTTCCTTCACGGTGACGCGCACGGGCCGGTAGGTGGCGGCGTCGCCGGCGGGGCTGTGGCGGACCACTTCGTCGAAGAACCAGCCGGAGGTGATCATTGCGAGCACACCTGGGGATTCGGCCAGCGCGGATTTCAGCGGGGCGGCGTCGAGTAGGCGGAAGGCCAGGTTGACCGCCGTGGCGGTGACGCCGTACGCGTCGTAGGTGACTTCGCCGGCGTGCAGGGCCATCCGCAGCCGGATCCGCGCCGCGTCGGCATGGGTGGTGTTGTGCTCGCGCAACGCCTTCACCAGAGCGAGCGGCACCTCGTCCACGAACGGCGCCTTGGGCGTCTCGGCGGGGGCCAGGACGAAGACGCCGTCGCCCCGGTCCTCATGATCGCAGGCATCCCAGGACACCCCGGCGTGCTCGAAGGCCTGTCGGAGCACCCGGTACAGGCCGGCCCGTACCGCGACCTGGTGCGCGCTGGTCCGGCGGTCGTCACCGAACCCTTCGACGTCGACGACGACGATCGTGCGATGCACCGCCGGGCCCGGCCACTCCCTCCACATGCAACCCAATGTCACACCGTTCGCGGGTGAACGACCGCCCTACATACCAATCTGTCGACGATATGGCCGCGATCTGTCAGCCCTTGCGGACCCGGAACCATTGCGGCAGGCCGGGAGAACCCCACATGGCGTCCAGGTGGTCGAGCAGGCCGAAGAGGTTGTCGTCGCGGAGGCTCCGCAGCGTGGGCGACGCGTCGGCGGGGTCGTCGAAGTCGTAGTGATCCGATATGCCGATTCCGGTCGACGACGAGTACCGGTGGCAGTTGCCGCACCACACGTACGAGAAGCTGATCGGGCGACCGAGCCGGCTGCCCTCGTAGATGTACTTGCGCACGGCGGTCGCGCCGCACGCCGGGCAGGTCCGCTCGGCCGGGTCCGTGATCGGGGGGGCCGACGACGCGAGCGCGTCGACCTGCTCCCTGGAGTATTCCCGCCACCGGCTCATAGCCCCAGCGCCCTCGCTCTCCGGTTGAACTGCGCGAGCATGCGCTGACCGAACTCCTCGGCCTGCGCCTCCGTTCCGGGATGCCCCCAGACCTGCCGCGAGCGAATGTGGTAGATCTCGTGGTATATGGTCGAAACCGCCTGATCGCGCGAGGCCAGTCCGAGGTCGGAGATCTCGATGAGCGGCCGGCCGTTCGGCCCGAGGAACGGTGTTCCGTCGCCGTATGCCGGGGACCGGCCGTACGCCGGCAAACCGTTCGGCCCGATGATCTCAGGCACGTGGACGACGTCGTAGTCGCGAATGCTCATGTCCGCGTGGCCGAGATCGAACCGCAGTTGCCTGATCCGGCACGGGGTGAGCCCCAGCGGGTCCATCCAGGTCAGCGCGTTGACCACGTAGGCGTGCGGGTTGAACGAGCCGGCGAGGCCGAGCGGGTCGGTGCTCTCGTACCGGGACGACTCGGCGTCGTAGTAGCGGTGGACGTTGTAGTTGTCGCCGGTCTCGGGATCGCGGTACTGGCCGGGGAAGCGCAGCGGGCAGTACGGTCCGTCGCCGGCCGGGCCGAGCCCGACGCCCCACACCGTGGTCCGCGCGTGCCAGGCCAGATCCCCGTCCGGGTCGACCATCTCGACCGGCGTGCCGACGACGTCGGTGATCAGCGCGTAGAACTGGTGATCCACCCACTCCTGCGGAGCGTCGCGGAGTGGGACGCGCTCGGTCTGGGTGAGCGGGCGGAACCCGCCGGGCTCCCAGGTCCACGTGGTCGTCGTCCCAGCGGAATGGGTCTGCTCCGACAGGACCATGCCGTCCCAGCGGAAGTCGATCCGCTCCACCACCCCGTCGCCCGGCCCGGCGTGTCGCTCCTTGGCGATCCGGCGGCCGAGCGGGTCGTAGCGGTAGTGCCACCGGGCACCGTCGGGGGCGGTCACCTCGACCAGGCGGTCGTCGGCGCTCCACCGGTACCGCCAGGTCACCGTCTTGCCCGAGAGGGTCCTGCGCCACCGGCGGATCGTGCGGCCCTGCCCGTCGTGCTCGTAGTGGGTGGCACCGGCGCGGCGGATCAGGGTTCCGGTGTACTCGCGCTCGCCCTGCGCCGCCGCCTCCGATACCGCGGCGGGCAACGGCCAGGCGGCGCCGGTCACGTTGCCGGCCGGGTCGTAGGCGTACCGCTCGGTCCAGCCGGCGCCGTACACGCCGAGGATCCGCCCGGCCGGATCGAGCTCGAACCGGCGCGCGCCGGCCAGCGCGTCCTGGATGCCGACCAGATAACCGTCCCCGCGGTACCGGTAGGCGCGCTGCTGGACCGTGCGGGTCCGCCCGGCTTGCGGCGGGCCGTACAGGTCCGGAGCGGTGATCCGCTGGGTGATCAGCCGGTGGTTGGCGTCCCAACCCTGGGTCAGCACGGCGCCGGCGCCCAGGCCGCGCCGAACCTCCCGGCCGGCCGCGTCGTAGCCGAACCGCATGGTGTGGCCGGCGGTGTGCAGCGCGACCGGATGGTCGTCGGCGTCGTACTCCCAGCGCGACTCCGCGCCCGACGGCGTGGTGACCCGGGTCCGGCGGCCCGCCGCGTCGTAGGTCGACGACACCGTGTGCCCGTTGATCGACTCGGCGACGATCCGGCCGAGCGGGTCGCGCCGAATGATCACCTCGGCGTGCGGGTTGGTGGCGCGGACGAGCCGGCCCATCGGGTCGTGGGCGAAGGTGGTCACCGCGTCGTCCGACGTGTGCTGCTCGGTCACCTGACCCAGCGGGTCCCGGACGAACCGGATGCGCTCGCCTGCGCCGTTGACGCGCTGGAGCAGCCGGCCGGCGGGGTCGTGGGAGTAGGTGGTCGTGCGGCCGTTGAAGTCGGTCTCGGAGACCGGCCGGCCGGCGGGATCGTAGGCGTAGCGCCACACGAGACCCTGGGGGTTGGTGACGGAGACCAGCCGCAGCTGCGTGTCGTAGCCGAACTCGTAGCGGGCGCCGTCCGGGTGGACGCGCACGGCGGGCAGGTCGAAGCTGGTGTACTCGGTGCGCGTGACCTGACCGGTCGGATCCACGTGCTCGACCTGATTGCCCTCGCCGTCGTAGCGCCACCGGTCGGTGGAGCCGTCCGGCAGGCTACGGGAGATCAGCCTGCCCTCGACCGTCCACCCCAACCTGGTCACACCGCCGAGCGGGTCGACGATCTCGGCGACGCGTCCCATCACGTCGCGGACGTACCGCGTGGTGACGCCGCCGGGGTTGGTGACCGCCGTGGGGAGCCCGGCGGCGTCGGTGGTCACGCGGCGGGTCCTGCCGAGCGGATCGGTGATCGACGCCAGGTGCCCGTGGGGTGTGTAGGCGTAGAACGTGGTCGCGCCGGCCGGGTCGGTCTCCGAGATCACGTTGCCGCGCCCGTCGTACTCGCGCCGCCACACGCCGCCGTCCGGATCGGTGATCGTGACCGGCTGCCGGAGCTCGTTGTACGTCGCGGTGGCCCGGCCGCCGTCCGGTCGGACGAGCGTGATCAGGTTTCCGTCGTCGTCATAGGTGTAGCGGGTGGTGTGGCCGAGCGGGTCGGTGCGGGACAGCGGCCGGTCGTGGCGGTCCCACTCGATGGTCGTGGTGTTGCCGAGCGGGTCGACCTCGCGGATCACCTGGCCCGATTCGTTGAGGTGGAAGCGGGTTTGGTGGCCGAGGGAGTCGGTGAAGATCGTCAGCCGGTCCCGGTATTCGAACGCGCCGGCCAGGAACCCGCCCGAGCCGTCGTTGCGCACGCAGCGGCCGAGGTCGTCGTAGGTGTAGGAGTACCACTGGCCGTTGCGGTCCTCCCACCGGACGATGCGCCCCGCGGTGTCGTAGTCGAACCGCAGCGCCCGGCCGGAGGAGTTGATCATCTCGCGGAGCCGGCCGGCCTCGTCGTAGCGGTACCGCAGCAGGAGCACGTCGCCGGCGCCGCCGGAACCGAGCAGGCGCATGGCGGTCACCCGGCCGCCGGTGCTGTCGAATCCGATCCGGTAGCCGCCGGAGTGGCGCACCTCGGCCGGCACGCCGTCGGCGCCGCGCAGCACGTCGATCCGGTTGCCGTTGCGGTCGCTGATCGCGGCCAGCGGCGCCACCGGGGCGGCGTCGGTGAAGTGCAGCGTCTGGCCGGTCTCGGGCTTGGTGATCCGGTAGCCGCCGGAGGTGCGGCGCAGCGGCCACCTGGCGCCCTCCACCGGGAGCACGGCCTCGTCGCCGGTGGGACGCGGGTAGACCAGGATCATGCCCTCGTCGGCCACGAACACCACGCCGGCCGCGTCGAGCTCGAGCCGCTGGTCCACTGTGGACGCCCAGGAGCGGCCGAACGACCGGCCGGCGCGGTAGGAGGAGACATGGGTGCGGGTCAGCCGCAGCGGAAGCACGCCGTCCAGCTGCACGTCGGCCTGGTGCAGCACCATCTCGCCGGACGCCACGTCGATCGGGTCGTTCGTGCACCGCCGCCCGTCCACCGGCGCCGAGGTGTCCCGGGGATTGTCCGGGCGGCTGGACGACCTGGTCCCGCCCGGCGACGTCGACCCGTCGCCGGCTCGCGTGCCGTTCGGCGTCGTGCTGGCGTCGGGACTGGAAGTGGTGTCGGGGCTTCGGGTGCCGGCGGGGGCGTCGGGGGACGTCGTGCCGGACGGGCCGGTCGTGCCGGACGGCGAGGTGGTGCCGTCGGGGCCGCGGACGGTGGGGGCGTCGTCGGCGTGCCGCGCGGCCGAGGTCGGCGCGTCGGGTGCCGAGCCGTCGGCCCGGCGCATCAGCTTGGACAGCTTGCCGATGATCTCGTCCAGCTTGTCGATGATCTTCCGGATCCGCGGGCTCACGTTGCCGATCGTCTTGACCAGCTTGCGCACCACATCGGCAACCTTGTTGACCACCTTGGAGATCGCCGCCGTCGCCTGCGCCACCACCGCGGGCGTCGCAAGGCCGAACGACGCCGCCACCTCCAGCGCCCACGCGATCAACCGGCCGACCAGCTCGCCGACCATATCCCGGATGAACTCCCGGACGAACGCGACGACCTCGCCCATGATCATCACACCGACCGAGATCCCGTCGGCCAGCGTGCCCGCCCCGGCCAACGCGTCCGCGGCCTCGGCGGCGTGCCCGCGGTAGGCGTCCGCGGCGGTCCCGGTCCAGCCGGACGTGCCGCTGCCGGCCTCGGTCATGAACTCCTGCGCGACCCCGTTGACCTCGGCGGCGACGTTGCCCCACGTCTCGGAGAACGACCGGATCACCGGCGGGTCACCGGCGAACCAGTCCAACGCCTCCTTCAACGGTCGCACATGCTCGATCAACCACGACACCCCGTACGAGGCCAGCGTGCCCAACGGGTCGATCACCATCGACAGGACCTCGAGCCCGGCGCCGAGCACCCCGAGCCCGGCCTCCACCCAGTCCCCGTTGGACACGCCGTGTGCGAGGTCCACACAGGACTCGGCGATCCCGATCCCGGTGACCGCGGTCGTCGTCTCCCGCGGCGCCGCCACAAGCGGGTTGGCGTCAGGCATCTACGGCATCCCCTCGTTCATCACGACAACTTCGGGAGCACATCGCGGCAACATGGTGGGCAAGCTGGACCGCGGGTGCGACCGTCGCCGGGTTCGTGCGGCGGCCGCGCGGGATCCGCAGCGTGATCAGAGCTGCTCCGCGATCCCGCGGTACTGGCCGGCTTCCGCGGTGTCGGTGGTGGTGTAGCTCCGCGCGGTGTCCCGGACCTTGCGGGCGGTGTCGGCCAGCGCGTCGACGCCCTGCCGCAGGGTGCGCACCCCCAACTCCTCGAAGGGCTGCAGCAGCATGGCGAACGGCTGGCACACCACGCCGTAGGCGGAGTCGTTCATGGTCACCTGACGCGCCGCGTCCGCCGCGGTGCGCAACCGTTCGGTGTAGGAGTCGACCTTGCCGGCGTGGGCGTCCAGCTCGCCGGTGAGCACCTCGTAGCCGTCCATCTCGCGCGCCCCCTCACTTGTCGAAGATCGAGCCGTCGCCGAAGTCCTCGTCGCCGTTGTCCGGCGCCCGGGTGGTTCTGGGCGGCGCGGGACGCGGCGGCGGCAACCGGTCGTCGTCTTCGACGTCGCCGAACACCATCCGTTCCTTGCCCGGCGCCACTTCCTCATCCGGCGGCGGCGGAAAGCTCTCCTGCGCCTTGGCCAGAATGTGCTGCGCCGCCGGATCGTCCTCGCCCACCGTGTCGGCCAGAATCTCGGCCAGCCGCTCCGGATAGCGCGACTGGGCCTTTCGGATCGCCGCCATCACGTTGGCCGCGATCTGGGCCGGCTCCATCGACCGCACCCCGTCGGTCATCGCGATGTCGGTGGGCAACCCGTTGTGCCCCACCGTCACCCGCACCGCGCCGTCGGCCACCGACTCGGTGATGCTGACCAGCTCGACCTGCTCGGCCATCCGCTGAAAGCGCGCCGCCTTCTCGGTCGCGTTGCGCTCCCAATCGTCGATCATGCGCATGGCGTCGGGCACCGAATCGGTCATCTTGCTCCCCAAATAGCGCGGATCAGGACCCTGCACGGACAGACGATACGAGCAGTCACCGCCCGGCGCGGGCAATTCGGCCGACTTCGCCCCGATCCATCCGGCCAATCATTTCGGCCGCCACCAGCTCCACGGTCAGCAGCACCGCGACCGCCTCCGCCGCCAGCAACGCGATCAGCACCAGCAGCTGCGTGATCCCGGCCTGGATCGGATCCCCGCCGCCGAGCAGCACCCCCACGAACGCACCCGGCAGGGTCACCAAACCCACCGTCCTGGTCTGATCCAGCACCGGGATCAGCGCCTGCCCCGCCGACCCCCGGCAGATCTCCAACGCCGCCGCCCGCGGCATGAACCCCAGCGCCAGCGCCGCCTCGTACTCCCCGTGCCGCGCCCGCAACTCGTCCAGCGCCCGGACCCCGGCCAGCGACGTCGCGGTCATCGCCCCGCCGATCAGGATCCCGGCCACCGGAATCAGCACCACCGGCCGCGTCGCTACGGTTCCGGTGCTCAGCAACAACGCCAGCACGGGTGCCACCCCGCACCCGATCGGCGCCGCGGCCCGCCACGCCGACCGCAACCCGCCGATCCGCCGCGCCGAGGTGATCGCCGCGACCGTGAACATCATCAGCACGAACAGCCCGGTCCACCACGCCGACCGCAACACCGCCGCGATGAGCAGGGACACCGCCGCCAGCTGCACCGCGGCGCGCACCGCGGCCACCACCACCGACCGCCCGGCCCCCACCCGCCCCACCCACACGACCACCGCCCCGACCGCCGTGAGCAGCACCAGCACGGCGACCAGCACGGGCCCCACGGAGATCGGCTCGTCCATGCCCGCATCCTGCCGTGCTCCCCCGCCGGCCGTGCGGCGCCGACGCGCCGCGTTCGACGGAAACGCCGCGGCCGAGCCCGGCCGCATCCTTCCGCTCCTGGCCGCCGACGCCGGCCTGGCCGAGCGGGCCCGCAACGCCTCAGGAGTGCCCGAACCAGTCCACCTGGCCGTCGCGCTCGGCCGGGCCCGGGCCGTCGCGCTGCTGGCCTCGCTCGGCTTCCCGATCGACGAGGACCGGTGCGGGTGGGGGCCGCCGCCGCGCACCGCCGCCCTGACCGGCCAGCTCGACATCGTGCGGCTCCTCGTCGAGCTCGGCGCCGACCCCACCGCCGAGGCGCCCGACGGCGCCGACCCGCCCGCCGAGCCCGTCCCGCACGACCGCACACCCCTTGGCTGGGCCCGATATCACCACCACGAAGAGGTGATCGCCTACCTCGCCGGTCTCAGTCGTGGCGCGGGAAGCCCAGGTTGACGCCGCCGTGCGAGGGGTCGAGCCAGCGGCTGGTGACGACCTTGGTGCGGGTGAAGAAGTGGATGCCGTCCGGGCCGTAGGCGTGGGTGTCGCCGAACAGGGAGTCCTTCCAGCCGCCGAAGGAGTAGTAGCCGACCGGGACCGGGATGGGGACGTTGACGCCGACCATGCCGACCTCGATCTCGTTCTGGTACCTGCGGGCGGCGCCGCCGTCGTTGGTGAAGATGGCGGTGCCGTTGCCCCAGGGGTTGGCGTTGACCAGATCGACGGCGGCCTCGTAGGTGGGCACGCGGACCACGGACAGGACCGGGCCGAAGATCTCGTCGGTGTAGATGGACATCTCCGGGCGGACGTGGTCGAAGAGGGTGGGGCCGAGCCAGAAGCCGTCGGGTGAGCCGTCGATCGGAACGTCCCGGCCGTCCACCGCCAGGGTGGCGCCCGCGGCGAGCCCGGCGTCCACATAGGACGTGACGCGGTCGCGGTGGGCGGCGGTGACCAGCGGGCCCATGTCGCAGCCGCGGCGGCCGTCGCCGACGTGCAGGCGGGACATCCGCTCGCCGATCTTGTCGACCAGCGGGTCGCCGGCGTCGCCGACCGCGACGACGACGGAGATCGCCATGCAGCGTTCGCCCGCCGAGCCGAAGCCGGCGGACACGGCGGCGTCGGCGGCCAGATCGAGGTCGGCGTCGGGCAGCACGACCATGTGGTTCTTGGCGCCGCCGAGGGCCTGCACGCGCTTGCCGTTCCGGGTGCCGGTCTCGTAGACGTACCGGGCGATCGGGGTGGAGCCGACGAACGAGATCGCCCGCACGGTCGGGTGGGTGAGCAACCCGTCGACCGCGACCTTGTCGCCGTGCAGCACGTTGAGCACGCCGTCGGGCAGGCCGGCCTCGGCCCACAGCTCGGCCACCCAGTTCGACGCCGACGGGTCCTTTTCGGACGGTTTGAGCACGACGGAGTTGCCGCAGGCGATCGCGTTGGGCACGAACCACAACGGCACCATGGCCGGGAAGTTGAACGGGGAGATCACCCCGACCACGCCGAGCGGCTGCCGGATCGAGTAGACGTCCACCCGCCGGGACACGTTCTCGCTGAACCCGCCCTTGAGCAGGTGCGGGATGCCGCAGGCGAACTCGACGGCCTCCAGCGCCCGCTGGATCTCACCGGCGGCGTCGTCGAGCACCTTGCCGTGCTCGGCGGTGATGATCTCGGCCAGCTCCTTCTTGCGCGCGTTGAGCAGCTCCCGGAACGCGAACAGCACGTTCGCCCTGGCCGCCAGCGACGTGTCCCGCCAACCGGGGAACGCCCGCGCCGCGGCCGAAACCGCGAGGTCCACTTCGGACTGCGCGGCGAAGTCGACGCGGCCGGTGACCGCCCCGGTTGCCGGGTCGAACACGTCGCCGGACCGCTCGGTCACCCCCACCCACGGCTTGCCGTCGATCCAGTGACTGATCCGCTTGATCTCCACCGCCTACTGACCTTCCGCCGTCGCGATCGCTCCGCCGAGCGCACCCAGAGCCTCGTCCACCTCGTCCTCGGTCACCGTCATCGGCGGCGCCAGCCGGATCACGTTGTTGTGCAGCCCGCCCTTGCCGACCAGCAGGCCGCGTGCCCTGGTCTCCTCGAGCACCGCCGTGGCCAGCCGGACGCTCGGCGTGGTTCCGCCCGGCTCCACCAGCTCGATGCCCACCATGAGGCCCTTGCCGCGCAGATCCCCGACGATCGGGTGGCGCCCGGCGATCTCCCGCAGCCCGGCCATCAGCCGGGCGCCCTGCTTGGCGGCGTTGGCCTGCAGGTCGTGATCGAGCACGTAGTCGAGCACCGCGCGGGCGCCGACCGTCGCCACGGGATTGCCGCCGAACGTGGAGATCGAGTTGGCGCCGAGGGCGTCCATCACGTCGCCGCGGGCCACCACCCCGCCGATGGCCAGGCCGTTGCCGAGGCCCTTGGCGAACGTCATCATGTCCGGCACGACGCCGTGCGCGCCGATGCCCCAGAAATGCTCGCCGGTGCGCCCCCAGCCGGTCTGCACCTCGTCGGAGATGAACAGGATCCCGTACTCGGCAAGGACTTCCGCGAACGCGCCGTACAACCCGTCCGGCGGGACGCAGAACCCGCCCACCCCCTGGATCGGCTCGGCGATCAGGCACGCCACGTCCCCCGAGGTCGTGGTCTGGATGACCTCGCGCAGGTCCTCGGTGCACGCCTTGATGTAGTCCGCGTCGGACAGTCCGGAGAACGGGCTGCGGTACCGGTAGCCGCCGTGCACGTAGCTGACCTTCACCGGGGACAGCGAGCTGGCCGACCAGCCGCGGTTGCCGGTGATCCCCACGGTGGCGAACGCGCGGCCGTGGTACGAGTTGCGCATGGCCAGCACCTGGTTGCTGCGCCTCCACTGGGTGGCCAGCATCAGCGCGGTCTCGTTGGCCTCGGTGCCCGAGTTGCACAGAAAGACCTTGGCGTCCGGGATCCCGGACAGCTCGGCGATCCGCTCGGCCAGCTCGACCTGGCTGCGGATCAGGTACAGCGTCGAGGTGTGCAGGATGCCGGTGTCGAGCTGCTTGCGGACGGCGTCGCTGATCTCGGCGACGTCGTAGCCGATCGCGTTGGTCAGGATGCCGGCGAAGAAGTCGAGGTAGGTCCTGCCGTTGGAGTCGGTGACGCGCCGGCCGTGGCCGTGCACGATCTCGATCGGGTCGGCGTAGTAGAGCGCCAGCCAGCTCGGCATGACGGCGCGGTGACGGTCGATCAGTGCGCGTTCGCCCATACGCCGAGTCTGGCCGGACCGCGCCGGCGCCGCCATGGACAACCTGTATCGCGGTCGCCCGCCGCGCCTTACAGTGTGCCCGTGTACCCGACCGTGGCCGACGCCCTTGCGCTGCCGGTGATCCGGCAGGGCCGGCCGAAGGTGGTGGCCGGGTCGACCGGGCTGGACCGGCGGGTGCGCTGGGTGCACGTCGCCGAGGTGGCCGACATCGCCCACCTGCTTCGCGGCGGCGAGCTGGTGCTGACCACGGGCATCGCGCTGCCCGACGACCCCGACGCGCTGCGCAGGTACATCGACGAGCTGGCCGAGACCGGGGTGGCCGGGCTCGTCGTCGAGCTGGTCCGGCACTGGAGCGAGGCGCTGCCGGCCGCGCTGGTGGCGGCCGCCGAGCGGCAGGGTATGCCGTTGGTCACGCTGTCGCGGGAGACCCGGTTCGTCGCGGTGACCGAGGCGGTCGTCGGGCTGATCGTCGACGCCCAGGTGGCCGAGCTGCGCGCGGCCGAGCAGGTGCACGAGACGTTCACCGCGCTCACCGTGGCCGGCGCCGAGCCCGCCGAGGTGCTGCGCGAGGTCGCCCGCGCGTCCGGGCTGCCGGTCGTGCTGGAGACGCTGTCGCACGACGTGCTGGCCTACGACACCGCGGGCATGGATCCCAGCGAGCTGCTTGCCGACTGGGCGCGGCGCTCGAGGGCGGTGACGGTCAGCGAGCGGACCAGCTACCACGCCGACGCCGGGTGGCTGGTCACCGTGGTCGGCGCGCGCGGCAACGACTGGGGGCGGCTGGTGCTGCTGTGCCCGGAGCCGCCGCAGCACCGGCAGCTGGTGATCATCGAGCGGGCCGCGTCCGCGCTGGCCGTGCACCGGCTCGTGGCCAGGGACCGGGAGGGCCTCGAGCGGCACGCGCACCGCACCCTGCTCACCGAGCTGCTCTCCTCGCCGACCACGCCGAGCGACCTCACCGCGCGGGCCGGCGCGCTCGGAGTTCCCTTGGAGCGCAGGCAACTCGTCGGCATGTCGGTGCGGCCGAGCACGGCGGCGCTGATCAAGCCGACCCGGCCGGCGCTGTCCATGGCCACCCAGGAGGTGCTGCGCGACCTCGCCGAGGCCACCGCCCTCGCCGCGCGCCGCGCCCGGGTGGCCGCGCTGGTCGGCGTCGTCGACGACACCAGCGTGCGCGCGCTGCTGTCGCTGACCCCGCAGGCCGATCCGGACACCGTGCTGCGCCGGCTGACCAAGGAGATCCACCAGGCCGCGACCGCGGCGCCGCGGGCCATGCCGGTCGTGGTCGCGGTCGGCAGCAACGTCGGCACCGTCTCCGACGCCCGGCGCAGCCTGATCGAGGCCGCCCAGGTCGCCCAGGCCGCGCTGCGCTCCCCCGGCGGGCACGCCGCGGCCAGGGCCTACCACCGGCTCGACGACGTGCGGTTGCGCGGCCTGCTGCACCTGCTCGCCGAGGACGACCGGGTGGCCGCCTTCGCCGACCGCGAGCTCGGCCCGCTGATCGCCCGCGACGCCAGCCACGGCAGCCGCCTTGTCGATGCGCTGCGCCACTTCTGCGAGCACGGCGGCAACAAGTCCGCGGCCGCCACCGCCGCCCACATGTCCCGCACCGCCTACTACCAGCAGCTCGCCCGGATCGAGCAGGTGCTCGGGGTGTCGCTCGACGACCCCGAGTCGGTGCTGTCCCTGCACGTGGCGCTGATCGCGCTGAGCGTGCGAACGGGAACCTGAAGTCCACCCGATCCGGTGGCCAGCTCGCCGGCTCGGCGGCCGATAACCCCGGCATGCGTAGATCTCTGCGCGCGGCCGCCGCGGTGGCCGCTGCGATCGCGCTGTGCGGCCCGGTCGCGCCGGCCGCGCAGGCGCGGCTGCTGCCGTCGGAGTCGTCCCTGGTGATCACCGCCTACGACCCCACGGACGAGACCTGGCCGGTGGTGGCCGAGATGACGCTGAAGTGCGCGCCCGAGGGCGGCAGCCACCCCGACGCCCGGGAGGCGTGCGCCACCCTCGACTGGGTGGACGGCGACTTCACCGCGCTGGAGCCGCTCCCCGTCGCCTGCGTGCTGATCTACCAACCGGTGATCGTCGAGGTCGGCGGCAACTGGCGGGACCGCGTGGTGTCCTTCGAAGCGGAGTACCCGAACCTCTGCGTGGCCGGCGCGGAAAGCGAAGGGATCTTCACGTTCCCCGAACCACCTACTGGTTCATGTACACCTGAATGTGCTCACCCTGCTGAGTGATCTCGCACTGCCGGGACTGCACGGTGCTCTCGTCGAGCCAGACCCCGCCGAAGGTGTCGACGTACATCCAGAACGAGTAGCGCGAGTCGCCGGGGCCCACCGGGTCGCACCGGCCCTCCACGTAGACCGGCATCATCGGCTGGTCCGGGGAGTCGCCGGCGGTGACCTCCGCGTGCGGGTGGATCGAGCAGGTGATCAGGCCCTCGCCGAGGTCCTCCGAGGAGCCGGAGACGCCGAACTGGACGGTGAGCCACCGGTTGGCCGGCAGCGTCGGGTTCTCGCCCTCGAGGTAGCAGGCCGGCGGCTCGTTGGAGTTGCTGCAGTAGCCGGCCATCGAGACGTTGCAGTTGTTGTTCCAGACCCAGCCGTCCATCACGAACTTGATGACGTCCTTGTTGATCGGGCTGTGGTCGCCGACCCAGAGGTTCTCCGGCAGCTCCTTCGGGTACACGATGCTCGCCTCGGCGACGTGGAAGCCCTCGTCGCCCTCGGCCGCGGCGGCTCCCACCGTCATCGCGGTGCCCACGGTCGCGTTGGCCGCCTCGATGACCCCGAGGGCCAGCTCGGCTCCAGCCAGCGGTGCGCCCATGACCAGTTCCTCCTTGCATACGGGTGCTCATGCCGGTGATCACGCTGCCAGCCAGGGGTTTCTGCTCACACGGCCGAGCATGTGACCATTCGGGCAACCGGCCGCGCACCGAGGGGCAGCCGCGCGCCCTTGCACTCGCCCGGCCGCGGCGCAACAGGCACAGTGTCAACCGAGTAGATCAACGGTGAACACTGTGACACTGCCCCACGGGGAGACCGACGCCCACGATGCCGGGATGGACCTCCAGCCTCTGGCCCGAGCGGAGTAGAGATGACGACCATCCCCGCGACCACCACGCACCCCGACGGCCGGGTCGAGCTGACCGACAGCTCGGCGGTCGAGGACAGCCAGTACTACAACACCGAGCTCGCTCCGGTCCCCACCGAGAAGCGGACCTGGACCACGTACAACTACTGCGCCCTGTGGGTCGGCATGGCGCACAACATCCCCAGCTACACGCTCGCCGCGAGCCTGATCGCCCTGGGCATGGACTGGGTGCAGGCGTTCCTCACGATCACCCTTGGGAACCTGCTCGTGCTGATCCCGATGCTGCTCAACAGCCACGCCGGCACCAAGTACGGGATCCCCTTCCCGGTGTTCGCTCGGGCGTTCTACGGCATCCGGGGCGCCAACGTCCCCGCGCTGCTGCGCGCGCTGATCGCC
Organism: Actinophytocola sp.; assembly: GCF_035942955.1. GTDB lineage: Bacteria > Actinomycetota > Actinomycetes > Mycobacteriales > Pseudonocardiaceae > DASYTH01. The sequence continues at coordinate 22,730 of NZ_DASZCQ010000221.1, forward strand.
TGCGGCTGGTTCGGCATCCAGACCTGGATCGGCGGCGCCGGGGTGCACGTGATCGCGAGCAAGATCTTCGGCGACTGGTGGGCCAACGCGTCGCAGATCGCCGGCAAGCCGTGGACGCTGTGGGCCTCGTTCTTCCTGTTCTGGGTGATCGAGATCTGGATCATCTGGCGGGGCATGGAGACGCTGCGGCGGTTCGAGAACTGGGCCGCCCCGTTCGTGATCGCGGTCGCGGTGGTCCTGCTGGTCTGGATCCTGATCAAGGCAGGCGGGTTCGGCCCGATCCTGTCCCAGCCGTCGAAGCTGGGCTGGGGCAGCGGGTTCTGGACGGTGTTCTTCCCGTCGCTGATGGCGATGATCGCGTTCTGGTCGACGCTGTCGCTGAACATGCCGGACTTCACCCGGTTCGGCGCCGGGCAGCGGCAGCAGATGCTCGGCCAGACGCTCGGGCTGCCGACCACGATGTCGTTCTTCGCGATCCTGTCGATCATCATCACCTCGGGCACCCAGGTGATCTACGGCGAGCCGATCTGGGACCCCATCGCGCTGTCGAACCGGTTCGACAACACCCTGGTCGTCGCGCTGGCGCTGTTCACCGTGCTGGTGGCGACGGTGTCGGTGAACGTGGCGGCCAACGTGGTCAGCCCGTCCTACGACTTCTCCAACGTGGCGCCGAAGCTGATCAGCCGGCGGGGCGGCGCGCTGATCACCGGCGTGCTCGGCGTCGTGATCATGCCGTGGTACCTGCTGGAGAGCCCCGAGGTCTACATCTTCGCCTGGCTGCAAACCTACGGCGGACTGCTGGGTAGCGTCGCCGGTGTGCTCATCGCCGGCTACTGGCTGGTGCACCGGACCCAGCTGAACCTCGTCGATCTGTACCGGCGCGACGGGCGGTACTGGTACCTGGCCGGCTTCAGCTGGCAGGGGTTGGTCGCCACGGGCGTCGGGATGCTGCTCGCGGTCGGTGGCGTGTACTCCAACCCGGGCGCCGGGCCGTTCCCGGAGGACGGGCTGATCCCGTTCCTCAAGCCGCTCTACGACTACAGCTGGGCCATCGGCCTGGTGGCCAGCCTGATCACGTTCCTGGTGCTGACCGGGCCGAACGGCAACCGGCGCGAGCCGGCCGACCGGTCGGCCGCGGCGCCGGTGGCGACCCCGTAACACCGATTGGAGACAGACAGCGTGGCAGAGATCGTCAGGGCAGGCCTCGTCCAGCAGCGGTGGACCGGCGACAAGGAGTCGATGATCGCCAACGCGGTCGACGCGATCGGCCGCGCGGCGTCGCAGGGCGCCCAGGTCGTGTGCCTGCAGGAACTGTTCTACGGCCCGTACTTCTGCCAGGTGCAGGACGCGGACTACTACTCCTACACCGAGCAGATCCCCGACGGGCCGACCACCCAGCTGATGTGCGAGGTGGCCGACCAGCACGGCGTGGTGCTGATCGTGCCGATGTACGAGCAGGAGCAGCCGGGCATCTACTACAACACCGCGGCCGTGATCGACGCCGACGGCACCTACCTCGGCAAGCACCGCAAGAACCACATCCCGCAGGTGAAGGGCTTCTGGGAGAAGTTCTACTTCCGGCCCGGCAACCTCGGCTATCCGGTGTTCGACACCGCGGTCGGCCGCATCGGCGTGTACATCTGCTACGAGCGGCACTTCCCGGAGGGCTGGCGGGCGCTTGGCCTTGCCGGCGCCCGGATCGTGTTCAACCCGTCGGCCACCAGCCGCGGGCTGTCGGAGTACCTGTGGCGGCTCGAGCAGCCGGCGGCGGCCGTCGCCAACGAGTACTACGTCGGCACGATCAACCGGGTGGGCGTGGAACCGTTGGGCGACAACGACTTCTACGGCCAGTCCTACTTCGTCGACCCGCGCGGCCAGCTGGTCGGCGAGGCCGCGTCGGACACCGAGGAGGAGGTCGTGGTGCGCGACCTGGACATGGGCAAGCTGGCCGAGGTCCGGGACCTGTGGGCGTTCTACCGCGACCGCCGGCCGGACACCTACGACTCACTCACGAAGGCTTAACGCAATGCGCACGCTCATTCGCAACGGAACGGTCGTCAACGCCAGCGGCGCGGTTGCCGCCGACGTGCTGGTGGACGGCGAGACCATCGCCGAGGTCACCGCGCCCGGCGTGATCGACACGGCGGACACGGTCATCGAGGCGGCCGGGCGGTACGTGCTGCCCGGCGGCATCGACGTGCACACCCACATGGAGATGCCGTTCGGCGGCACGATGTCCAGCGACACCTTCACCACCGGCACCACGGCCGCTGCCTGGGGCGGCACCACGACGATCGTCGACTTCGCCGTGCAGGCCAAGGGAACCTCCCTGCTGTCCACCTTGGACAAGTGGCACGAGAAGGCGGACGGCCACTGCGCGATCGACTACGGCTTCCACATGATCATCTCCGACGTGAACGACACCACGCTGAAGGAGATGGAGTCCTGTGTGGACGCCGGGGTGAACAGCTTCAAGATGTTCATGGCCTATCCCGGCGTGCTGTACTCCACCGACGGCGAGATCCTGCGGGCCATGCAGAAGGCCACCCAGACCGGCGCGACCATCATGATGCACGCGGAGAACGGCATCGCGATCGACGAGCTGGTCGCCGAGGCGCTGGCCGCCGGCCGGACCGCACCGGTGGAGCACGGGATCACCCGGCCGCCCGAGCTGGAGGGCGAGGCCACGCACCGGGCCATCCAGCTGGCCAAGGTCACCGGCGCCCCGCTGTACATCGTGCACCTGTCCTCCCGGCACGCCCTTGCCGCCGTGGCCGAGGCGCGCGACACCGGGCAGAACGTGTTCGCCGAGACCTGCCCGCAGTACCTGTTCCTGTCGCTGGACGACCTGGCCCGGCCGGACTTCGACGGCGCCAAGTACGTCTGCTCTCCCCCGCTGCGGCCCAAGGACCACCAGGGCGACCTGTGGCGAGGCCTGCGCACCAACGACCTGTGCGTGGTGTCCACCGACCACTGCCCGTTCTGCTTCAAGGATCAGAAGGAGCTCGGGCGCGGCGACTTCTCCAAGATTCCCAACGGGATGCCGGGCGTCGAGCACCGGATGGACCTGCTGCACCAAGGGGTTCTGGCCGGCGAGATCTCGCTGGCCCGCTGGGTGGAGATCAGCTCAACCACGCCGGCGCGGATGTTCGGGCTCTACCCGCGCAAGGGCGTCATCGCCGCCGGCGCGGACGCCGACATCGTGGTGTACGACCCGGCGGCCACGCAGACCCTGTCGGCGGCCACGCATCACATGAACGTCGACTACTCCGCCTACGAGGGCTGGGAGATCACCGGCAAGGTGGAGACCGTGCTGTCCCGCGGCGCGATCGTGGTGGCCGACGGGACGTTCCACGGCCGCGAGGGTCACGGCCGGTTCCTCGCCCGCGAGCTGTCCCAGTATCTGATCTGAGCAGGAGTGTCCACGATGGACTTCGGGGTGGTACTGCAGACCGACCCACCGGCCAGCGACGTCATCCGGCTGATGGTCGACGCCGAGCGGCGGGGCTTCAGCTACGGCTGGACGTTCGACTCCGTGGTGCTGTGGCAGGAGCCGTTCGTCATCTACTCGCAGATCCTGGCCCAGACCTCGGCGATGACCGTCGGGCCGATGGTGACCAACCCGAGCACCCGCGACTGGTCGGTCACCGCGTCGCTGTTCGCCACGCTCAACGACATGTTCGGCAACCGCACGGTGTGCGGCATCGGGCGGGGCGACTCGGCGCGCCGGGTGATCGGGCAGAAGCCGGCGTCGCTTGCCGTGCTCGGCGAGGCGATGCACGTGATCCGCGAGCTGGCCGAGGGCCGGGAGGTGCGGCTGCACGGGGTGCCGGTGCGCATCCCGTGGGTGCGCGACGGCCGGCTGGAGATCTGGATGGCCGCCTACGGTCCCAAGGCGTTGAAGCTGGTCGGCGAGCAGGCCGACGGCTTCATCCTGCAGACCGCCGACCCGGCCATCGCCGAGTGGACCATCGGCGCGGTCCGCGCCGCCGCATCTGCCGCCGGCCGCGACCCCGGCGGCATCACCATGTGCGTGGCCGCCCCGGCCTACGTCGGCGACGACCTGCCGCACCAGCGCGACCAGCTCCGCTGGTTCGGCGGCATGGTCGGCAACCACGTCGCCGACCTGGTCGCGCGCTACGGCGAGTCCGGCCCCGTTCCGCGCGAGCTCACCGACTACATCCGCGGCCGCGAGGGCTACGACTACGCCCACCACGGCAAGGCCGGCAACCCGTCGACCGACTTCGTCCCCGACGAGATCGTCGACCGGTTCTGCCTGCTCGGCCCGGCCTCCGCCCACGTCGAACGCCTCGAAGAGCTCGCCTCCCTCGGCGTCGACCAGTTCGCCCTCTACCTCATGCACGACCAGCGGGAGGAGACCCTCGCCGCCTACGGAGACGAGGTGATCGGCAAGCTCACCTGACCCCGGGCGTTCAGGTGAGCCGGGCGAGCTCGGCCTTGACGTCGAACGTGGCGGCTGGTGGTTGCGGGTCGAGGTCCTTCAGGGTCTCGAGCAGCAGGTGCCCGACGGCCCAGTTGCGGTACCACTTGCGGTCGGCGGGGACGACGTACCAGGGCGCGTCCGGGGTGGAGCATCGGGTGAGGGCGTCGGCGTAGGCGGCCTGGTAGTCGGACCAGCGGGCGCGGGCGTCGAGGTCGGCCGGGTTGTACTTCCAGTGCTTGGCCGGGTTCTTGAGGCGGGCGACGAGGCGCTCGGCCTGCTCCTCGGCGGAGATGTGCAGGAAGCACTTGACGAGGGTGGTGCCGGCCGCGGTCAGCTCGGCCTCGAACTCGTTGATCTCGGCGTAGCGGCCCGCCCAGACCCGCCTGGGCACGAGGGAGTTGACCCGGGCGACGAGGACGTCCTCGTAGTGGGAGCGGTCGAAGACGCCGACCAGGCCGGGGCCGGGCAGTGCGCGGCGGACGCGCCACAGGAAGTGGTGGCGGCGCTCGGCGGGGGTGGGCTTCTTGAACGAGGCGATGCGCAGTCCCTGCGGGTTGACCAGGCCGCAGACGTGCTTGATGGTGCCGCCCTTGCCGGAGGTGTCCATGCCCTGCAGGACGAGCAGCACGCTGCGCGCCCCCTCGGCGAACAGCGCCTCCTGCAGGGCGGCCAGCCGCTCGCCGGTGGCCGCGAGATCCCTGGCCGCCGCGGCCTTCGAGCCCGGTCCGACCGGGCGGGCGTCGGGATCGAGGAGCGTGCCCGACGCCGGGAGCCGCAGCGCGTCCCGGACCGACCGCTTCTTCGCCATGCGCCGGAGCTTAACCGTCTGATCATTTCGGCCGCCAACGCAACGAACGATCGTGTACGGGGCCGATGGCGCAACGATGCGCCGGAGAAAGCAACGCCATGTCGATGAAAGCACCGTCAGGCTTCCCTTAACCTGAGGATATGACGCTGACTGCGGATCACAAGCGGCCTACCTCGGCGGACCAGCCGTGGTCCGCGGCCGAGCTCATCGCGCTCGACGAGCGGTGGAGCACGCACAACTACCACCCGCTGCCGGTCGTCATCGCCGAGGCCGAGGGCGCCTGGGTGACCGATGTGGACAGTCGGCGGTACCTCGACCTCCTTGCCGGCTACTCGGCGCTGAACTTCGGCCACCGGCACCCCGCGCTGATCGCCGCCGCGACCGAGCAGCTCAGCCGGCTGACGCTGACCAGCCGGGCGTTCCACCACGACCAGCTCGGGCTGTTCTGCCGCGAGCTCGCCCAACTCACCGGCACCGACTTGGTGCTGCCGATGAACTCGGGCGCCGAGGCCGTGGAGTCGGCGCTGAAGGTCGCGCGCAAGTGGGCCTACCGGGTCAAGGGCGTGCCGGACGGCACCGCGGAGATCGTGGTCGCCGGGTCCAACTTCCACGGTCGCACCACCACGATCATCTCGTTCTCCAACGATCCCTTGGCCCGCAACGACTTCGGTCCGTACACGCCGGGATTCGCGATGGCGCGGTACGGCGACATCCGGGCGCTCGAGAGCGTGATCACCGACCGCACGGCGGCGGTGCTGATCGAGCCCATCCAGGGCGAGGCGGGCGTGATCGTGCCGCCGGCCGGATACCTGCGCGACGTGCGCCGGATCTGCGACGAGTACAACGTCCTGCTGATCGCCGACGAGATCCAGTCCGGGCTGGCCCGCACCGGCACGCTGTTCGCGCTCGACCACGAGGGCGTCCGGGCCGACCTGTACACCCTCGGCAAGGCCCTCGGCGGCGGCATCCTGCCGGTGTCGGCGGTGGTCGGTAGCCGCGCGGTGCTCGGCGTGCTCAAACCCGGCGAGCACGGCTCGACGTTCGGCGGCAACCCGCTGGCCTGCGCGGTGGGCCGGGCCGTCGTCCGGCTGCTGGAGACCGGCGAGTACCAGGAGCGCTCCCGCGTCCTCGGCAAGCACCTGCACCGGCGGCTCGGCGAGCTCGTCGGCCGCGGCGTCGCCGAGGTCCGCGGCCGCGGCCTGTGGGCCGGGGTGGAGATCGCTCCCGGCGGCCCGACCGCCCGCCAGGTCAGCGAGTCCCTGATGGAGCGCGGCGTGCTGTGCAAGGAGACCCAGGACACCACGCTGCGCGTCGCTCCCCCGCTGGTGATCACCAAGGAGGAGCTCGACCACGGCATCGACGCCATCGCCGGCGTCCTCGTCGGACGGTGAGCCCTCACTCGTCCGGGTTAAATCTCCGACGAGGTGCGCTATCCCGCCGCGGTTGCGGGTAGCCCCCTGGCTCCGGCACACCGCGTGCCGGAGCAGGAGGGAGTCATCGTGGGTTTCGACCAGATGAAGGACAAGGCCCAGGAGGCGCTCGGCCGGCACGGCGACAAGGCCGAGCAGGGCGTCGACAAGGCACGTGAGCTCGCCGACGAGAAGACCGGCGGCAGGTACTCCGACCAGCTCGAGCAGGGCGCCGACCGGCTGAAGGACCGCATGGGCGAGCAGCGCCAGTAGCCGCGGCCCGGGTGTCGTGAGTCTTTTGTGGTGCCTAGGTCCACAAAGGACTCACGACACCTTAGACGGCGACCGGGAGCGTGGCCGGGCCGCGCAGGTTGATCCGGCCGTTCCAGCGTACCGGACCGTCGAGCGCAAGCGACGGGAATCGTTGCACGAGGCGGCCGATCGCCACCCGTCCCTCCAGCCGGGCCAGCGCGGCGCCGAGGCAGTGGTGCGGGCCGGCGCCGAACGACACGTGGTGCCGGGCGTCGGCACGGTCCACACGCAACTGATCCGCGTCCGGGCCGAAGAACCGGTCGTCCCGGTTGGCGGCGGCAAGGCCGGCGATCACGAACACGCCCGCCGGAATCTCCTTGCCCCGCACCCGGTACGGCTCGAGGGTGATCCGCCGGGACTGCTGCACCGGGCTGTCGTAGCGGAGGAACTCCTCCACCGCGTTGCCGATGAGATCGGGTTGCGCGCGCAGCAGCTCGAGCTGGTCCGGGTGACGCAGCAGCGCGAGCACGCCGTTGGCGATCAGGTTGACGGTGGTCTCGTGCCCGGCGATGTACAGCAGCCCGACCTGGGCCACCAGCTCGTCGTCGCTGAGCACCTGACCCTCGTGCTCCGCCGCGATCAGCGCGGACAGCAGGTCGTCGGCGGGCGAGCCGCGCTTCCACGCGATCAGGTCCCGGATGATCGCGGACAGCTCCTGGCTGGCCGCGAAGATCGCCCGGATGGTCTCCTCGTCGGTGACCACCTCCAGCGAGCGGACCAGGGTGCCGGACAGCTCGCGGATCCGGACATGGTCGGTCGGCGGCATGCCGAGCATCTGGGAGATCACCGCGAACGGCAGCGGAAAAGCCAGCTCCTCGACCAGATCCACACGCCCGGTGGCGGCGATGCGGTCCAGCGCCTCGTCGACCAGCGCGACCACCGTGGGCTCGAGCGCGGCGACCGAACGCGGCGTGAAGACCTTGGCCACCAGGGAGCGCAGCCGGGTGTGGTCGGGCGGGTCGCGGTCGAGCATGGAGGTGTTGAGGATGGTCAGCTCCTGGTTGCCGCTCATCGCCTGGTACTGGTCCCGGATCGGCCCCGGCGCCAGGTTGCGGTCCTCGACGGACAGTCCGGAGCGGAGCAGCGCCGACACGTCCTCGTGCCTGGTCATGATCCAGAACCCGAACGGGTGCTCGTGCACCGAGTCGGCGTCCCGCAGCCGCTTGTACTGCGGGTACGGGTCGTCGGTGAACCCGGGCTCGAACGGGTCGAGCAGCAGCTCACCGGGCTGGATGGATTGGGACATCTCGGTTTCCTCCCCTACCTCAGGCGGGACAGCGCAGCTCGTGCCGGATCCCGGTGGCGGCGCGCAGGGTGCGCCGGTGGTGCTCGTGCAGCGCGGTCAGGGCCGGGTGCTCGGCGTGCGCGTCCAGCAGCAGCCGGGCGGCCGGCATGGTGTCGGACAGGCCGCGCCAGACGTCGGCCACGGCCGCGGGCAGATCGTCCGGCCCGACCTCGAGCACCGTGTCGAGCCGGGCGTCGAACGCGCGGTACCACCGCGCCTGCACATCTCGCAGGAACTCCCCGAAGTCGCCGAACTCGGCGTCGACAGCGGCGGCCAGCCGGGCCGGGACCTCCGGCCGGCCGGTGCGCGCGATGCCGGCCAGGACGGCGTGTACGAGCCGATAACGCCGGTGTGCACGGTTCCAGGAGTCGGACATCGGCGTCACCTACTCGGCGTTGGAAACATACACTATGTATGTTCTATACTCCGCGCATGTCCACCGTCAAGAGCCGGCGCGAGCAGTACTCGCAGGCGACCAGGGCGGCGCTGCTGGACGCGGCCGCCCGGCGGTTCGCCGAGCACGGGTTCGCCGGCACCGCGCTGGAGGATGTCGCCGCCGACATCAACGCCACGCGCGGCGCGGTCTACCACCACTTCGCCAACAAGACCGCCCTGTTCGAGGCCGTGTTCGACCAACTGGAGAGCCAGGTCGTCGAGCGCTCCGCGGCCGCGGCGGCCGAGGCCGACAACCCGTGGGCGGCCGCCTTCGCCGCGCTCGACACGTTCCTCGACGACTGCTGCGACCCGGCCTACGGAAAGATCGTCTGGCAGGAAGCCCCCCTCGCCCTCGGCTGGCACCGCTGGCGGGAGTGCGAGGAGAAGTTCGCCTACGGCCTCGTCGAGAACCTGGTCGGCGCGCTCATGGAGGCCGGCTACATCGAGCGCCAACCCCTTGAGACCACCACCCGCATCACCTTCGGCATGCTCATGGCCACCGGTCTGGCCCTCTCGGAGGCCGCCGTCGAGGACAAACCCCGCCTCAAGGCCGAGTACGCCGCCGCAATCGGCCGACTGATGTACGGCCTGCGGGTCCAGGCGAGCTGATCGGCTGCGGGAACTACGACTCGGTGGCCGGAGAGTACGACTCGCCGGCCGGCTAGGGACGGCGTGTGACACGGCGTCCCTCTAGGGAAGAAATGTCCCACGGTTGGTTGCCGATGTGGAGCTTGGCGGGTCGGGTCGAATGATCGCCGTGGAGAAACGACGATCCCTAGACGAGCCGGCGGATGACGGCGTCGGCGAGGAGGCGGCCGCGGCGGGTGAGGACGCAGCGGCCGAACTTGCCGTTGACGCCGGCCATGGCGGCCGGCTCGAGCAGGCCTTCCGCGGCGGCAAGCCGGGCCTGCTCCCGGCCGGGCTCGTCCAGGAAGTCCACGGCCAGCCCGTCGACCAGGCGCAGCTCGAGCATCACCCGCTCCACCTGACGGTCCCGTGTGGACAGCCGCTCCCGGCCGGCGGCCGGTGACCGCCCCTCGGCGAGCAGGGCCGCGTAGCGCGCCGGGTGCTTGACGTTCCACCAGCGCACCCCGCCGACGTGGCTGTGCGCCCCCGGCCCGGCGCCCCACCAGTCGCCGCCGCGCCAGTAGCCAAGGTTGTGCCGGCACCACGCGTCCGGCCCGGTGGCCCAGTTGGACACCTCGTACCAGTGCAGCCCGTACCCGGCAAGCGCGGTGTCGATCAGCTCGTAGCGCTCGGCGAGCACATCGTCGTCGGGGGCGGGCAGCTCGCCGCGCCGGATCCGCCGGGCCAGCGCGGTGCCGTCCTCCACGATCAGGGCGTAGGCGGAGACGTGATCGACCCCGGCGGCGAGCACCGCGTCGAGCGAGTCCTCCAGGTCCGAACGCCGCTCCCCCGGCGTTCCGTAGATCAGGTCGAGGTTGACGTGCTCGAACCCGGCGTCCCGGGCCTCGCGCGCGGCGGCGACCGGCCGGCCGGGCGTGTGCGTGCGGTCAAGCACGGCCAGCACGTGCGGCGCCGCCGACTGCATGCCGAGCGACACCCGGGTGTAGCCGGCGGCGCGGAGGCCGGCGAAGAACTCGGCCGAGGTCGACTCCGGGTTGCACTCCGCGGTCACCTCGGCCCCGCCGGCCAGCCCGAACGCGTCGCGCACCGCGTCCAGCACCGCGCTCAGCCCGGCCGCGCCGAGCAGCGACGGGGTGCCGCCGCCGACGAACACCGTGTCCGCGGTGGGGGGCGTGCCGAACACGCCGGCGGCCAGGTCCAGCTCGCGGCGCAGCCCGTCCAGCCAGGACGCCGGGGAGGCCGACGAGCCGAGCTCGCCGGCCGTGTAGGTGTTGAAGTCGCAGTAGCCGCACCGGGTGGCGCAGAACGGAACGTGCACGTAGACCCCGAACGAGCGACGCCCGAGCCCCGCCAGCGCGGACGGCGGGAGCGCGCCGTCAGCCGGAGCCGGCTCGCCCTCGGGGAGTACGGAAGCCACTCCCACAGTTTCCCGCACGTCAACCTCATCTCACGATGCGGATCGCGGTGGACCACAGCGTGGGCGGATGGCAGTCTCGAAGACATGTTCGCCGCGACCGAGGTGCACCTGGTGGCGCGTCGCCACGTGGACTTCCGTCGCGTCTCCAGCGCGATGTGCCGGCCGGCCGGGTAACCCGCCGCCGCACAAGTGCCCAAAGCCGGCGACGGGACGCGCCGGCCGACGTCCCCCACCGGGACCTCGCAGCGGTGCGTGTCGATCGCCCAGACACCCGGAGGGACCCCCGGTGGCAGCTCCCACCACACCACCGCGAAAGGCCCCCGCCGCCGCGCCCAAACGGGCCCACGCCCGGCGGGGCGAAGGCCAGTGGGCGCTGGGCTACCGCGAGCCGCTCAACCCCAACGAGCGCAGCAAGAAGGACGACAATCCGCTCAACGTGCGCGCGCGGATCGAGAACATCTACGCCCACACCGGTTTCCACGGCATCGATCCGGCCGATCTGCGCGGCCGGTTCCGCTGGTACGGCCTGTACACCCAGCGCAAGCCGGGCATCGACGGCGGCCGCACCGCGACGCTCGAGCCCGAGGAGCTGGACGACGAGTTCTTCATGCTCCGCGTCCGCATCGACGGGGGCGCGCTGACCACCGAGCAGCTCACCGTCATCGGCGAGGTGTCGCAGACCTACGCCAGGGACACCGCGGACATCACCGACCGGCAGAACATCCAGTATCACTGGATCCGGATCGAGGACATGCCGGCGGTATGGGCGAAGCTCGAGGGCGCCGGCCTGACCACCATGGAGGCCTGCGGGGACTCGCCGCGGGTGATTCTCGGCTCCCCCGTCGCGGGGATCGCGGCGGACGAGATCATCGACGGCACCCCGGCCATCGAGGAGATCAAGCGCCGCTACATCGGTGACCCGGCCTTCGCCAACCTGCCGCGCAAGTTCAAGTCCGCGATCTCCGGGCAGCCGGATGTCGCGCACGAGGTGCACGACGTCGCGTTCGTCGGCGTCGAGCATCCCGAGTACGGGCCGGGCTTCGACCTGTGGGTCGGCGGCGGCCTGTCCACCAACCCGATGATCGGCCAGCGGCTGGACGCCTGGGTGCCGATCGACGAGGTGCCCGAGGTGTGGGCCGGCGTGATCAGCGTGTTCCGCGACTACGGCTACCGCAGGCTGCGGCACCGGGCCCGGATCAAGTTCCTGGTCAAGGACTGGGGCGCGGAGCGGTTCCGTGAGGTGCTCGAGAACGAGTACCTCAAGCGCAAGCTGATCGACGGCCCGGCGCCTCGGGTGCCGGAGCGGCCGGTCGATCACATCGGCGTGCACCCGCAGCGGGACGGCAACTTCTACGTCGGGGCGGCGCCGATCGCCGGCCGGGTGTCCGGCTCGACCCTGGTGGCGGTGGCCAAGGCGGCCGAGCGGGTGGGCTCCAACCGGATCCGCCTGACCCCGCTGCAGAAGCTGCTGGTGCTGGACGTGCCGCGGGCCGAGGTGCCCGGCCTGCGCGCCGAGCTGGCCAAGCTCGGCCTGCCGACCGAGCCGTCGCCGTGGCGGCGCGGTGTGATGGCCTGCACCGGCATCGAGTTCTGCAAGCTGGCCATCGTCGAGACCAAGGCGCGGGCGGCCGAGCTGGTCGCCTCGCTCGAGGAGCGGCTGGCCGACCTCACCGCCGGCATCGACGCCCCGATCAGCGTGCACGTCAACGGGTGCCCGAACTCGTGCGCCCGGATCCAGACCGCGGACATCGGGCTCAAGGGCCAGATCGTCACCGACGCGTCCGGCAACCAGGTGGAGGGTTTCCAGGTGCACCTCGGCGGCGGGCTCGGCCTTGACGCCGGCTTCGGCCGCAAGCTGCGCGGCCACAAGGTGACCGGCGCCGAGCTGCCCGGCTACGTGGAGCGGGTGGTGCGGCACTACGTCGCGCAGCGCGAGCCGGGCGAACGGTTCGCGCAGTGGGTCGCACGGGCCGAGGAGGCGGACCTGCAATGAGCGGAGCTTGCGGAGCGAACCAACTAATACTTCTGCGTCTTGGAGGAACGAGAAGACACAGGCTTGGCGGAGCTTGCGGAGCGAACCATTCGACACTCCTGCGACTTCGAGGAACGAGGCGACAGGGTCACCATCACCGAGCTTGCGAGGTGATGACATGAGCACCCAGCGTGCGACCCCGTTCTACTGCCCTTACTGCGGAGAGGAAGACCTGCGCCCGGTGGAGGAGCCGCACGCCGCCTGGCTGTGCGCTGGCTGCCGGCGGGTGTTCACGGTGAAGTTCGTCGGGCTCAACCTGCCCACGCACGCGGAGGTGAAGGGGTGACCACCGCCACCAGGTCCGAGCGGTTCAGGCAGCTTGCCGAGGCCGCGTCGGTCGAGCTGGCCGATGCGTCCGCATTGGACGCTCTGGAGTGGACGGCCCGGACGTTCGGCGAGTCCTGGATCGTCGCGTCCAACATGCAGGACGCCGTGCTGATCGACCTGGCGGTCAAGGTGAAGCCGGACGTCGACGTGCTGTTCCTGGAGACCGGCTACCACTTCGCGGAGACCATCGGCACCCGCGACGCGGTCGACCTGGTCTACCCGCAGGTGCGCATCATCAACGCCGAGGCCGAGCAGTCGGTCGCCGACCAGGAGGCGGAGTTCGGCCTGCTGAACCGGACCGACCCGAACCGGTGCTGCCACCTGCGCAAGGTGATCCCGCTGCGGCGCACGCTGGCCGGCTACGACGCCTGGGTCACCGGAGTGCGCCGGGTGGACGCGCCGACGAGGGCGAACACGCCGATCGTGCAGTGGGACGAGCGCAACGGGCTTGTGAAGATCAACCCGATCGCGGCGTGGAGCGACGAGGAGTTCAACGGCTACATCGCCGAGCACGGGATCCTGGAGAACCCGTTGGTGCAGGCCGGTTATCCGTCCATCGGCTGCGCGCCGTGCACCGCGAAGCCGCTGCCGGGCGCCGACGCCCGCAGCGGCCGGTGGGCCGGCCTTGCCAAGACCGAATGCGGGTTGCACGGATGACGACGACGGCGCTGGACAGCCTGGACCGCCTCGAGTCCGAGGCGGTCCACATCTTCCGCGAGGTGGCCGGGGAGTTCGACCGGCCGGTGATCCTGTTCTCCGGCGGCAAGGACTCCACGGTGCTGCTGCACCTTGCGGTGAAGGCGTTCTGGCCGGCGCCGGTTCCGTTCCCGCTGCTGCATGTGGACACCGGGCACAACTTCCCCGAGGTGCTGGACTTCCGGGACCGCACGGTGGAGCGGTACGGGTTGCGGCTGCTGGTCGCGCGGGTGCAGGAGTGGATCGACGACGGCCGGCTGACCGAGCGGCCGGACGGCACTCGCAACCCGCTGCAGACGGTGCCGCTGCTGGACACGATCAACGAGCACCGGTTCGACGCGGTGTTCGGCGGCGGCCGGCGCGACGAGGAGCGGGCTCGGGCCAAGGAGCGGATCTTCAGCCTGCGCAACGCGTTCGGCCAGTGGGAGCCGCGGCGGCAGCGTCCCGAACTGTGGAACCTCTACAACGGACGGCACCGCCCGGGTGAGCATGTGCGGGTGTTCCCGCTGTCGAACTGGACCGAGTTGGACGTGTGGCGCTACATCGCCCGCGAGAAGGTCGAGCTCCCGTCGATCTACTTCGCGCACCGGCGCGCGGTGTTCGAGCGGGACGGCATGTTGTTGACGTCCGGGCCGTGGGGTGGGCCACGGCCCGGCGAACCCGTCCGGGAGCTGACGGTGCGGTACCGCACGGTGGGCGACGGCTCCTGCACGGGGGCGGTGGAGTCCGACGCGGCCGGCATCGACGACGTGATCGCCGAGGTCGCCGCGTCGCGACTCACCGAGCGCGGCGCCACCAGGGCCGACGACCGGCTGTCCGAGGCGGCGATGGAGGATCGCAAGCGGGAGGGCTACTTCTGATGAGTGACCTTCTCAGGCTGGCGACCGCGGGCAGTGTGGACGACGGGAAGTCCACCCTGGTCGGCCGCCTGCTGTACGACACCAAGTCGGTGCTCGCCGACCAGCTCGACGCCGTGCACCGAGCCAGTGTCGACAAGGGATTGTCCACTCCGGACCTGTCGTTGCTGGTCGACGGGCTGCGGTCGGAGCGGGAGCAGGGCATCACGATCGACGTGGCCTACCGGTACTTCGCCACCCCGCGCCGGTCGTTCGTGCTGGCCGACACCCCCGGTCACGTGCAGTACACCCGCAACACCGTGACCGGGGCGTCCACCGCGCAGCTGGCGGTGCTGCTGGTGGACGCGCGCAAGGGCGTGGTGGAGCAGACCCGCCGGCACGCCGCGGTGCTCGCCCTGCTCGGCGTGCCGCGGCTGGTGATCGCGGTCAACAAGATCGACCTGGTGGACTACGACGAGGCCACCTTCGAGGTGATCGCCAAGGACTTCACCGACCACGCCACCGCGCTTGGCTACCCGCTCGGCTCGGTACTGGCGATCCCGGTGTCCGCGCTGGTCGGCGACAACGTGGTGGAGAGAAGCCCGCGCACCCCGTGGTATGCCGGGCCCACGCTGCTCGAGCACCTGGAGACCGTCCCGGTGGAGCCGGACCCGCACGACGCGCCGTTCCGGTTCCCGGTCCAGTACGTGATCCGCCCCCGCACCCCGGAGTATCCCGACTATCGCGGCTACGCCGGGCAGATCGCGTCCGGCACGATCGCCCCCGGCGACGAGGTCGTCGTGCTGCCCGCGGGGATCGCCACCACAGTCACCCGGATCGACACCCCGGACGGCCCGCTCGCCGAGGCGGCCGCGGGCCGGTCGGTGACCCTGCTGCTGGCCGACGACGTCGACATCTCCCGCGGGGACCTGATCGCGACCGCCGCCACGCCGCCGCGCGTGGTCGACCAGCTCGACGCCACGCTGGCCTGGCTGGCCGACAAACCGTTGCGGCACAACGCCCGGCTGCTGGTCAAGCACGGCGCCCGCACCGTGCAGGCGATCGCCACCACGCTGGTCTCCAGGTTCGACGAGCAGCGGCTGTCCACTGTGGCCAACCCGGAGAACCTGCAGCTCAACGAGATCGGCCGGGTGCTGCTGCGCACGGCCGAGCCGCTGCCGGTCGACGACTACGGCGCCAACCGGCGCACCGGCGCGTTCCTGGTCATCGACCCGTCCGACGGCACCACCCTGGCGGCCGGCCTGGTCGGCGCGCCGCAACCGTTGCTCGCCCCCGCACCCGCCTGACCCCGGAGGACCCGTGCAGACCCGACGCATCCTGACCGCCGCGGTTGCCGCCGCCGTGCTGGCGACGCTCGGCGCCTGCTCCCGGGTTGACCGGGGCGGCGACGACACCGCGCCGGCGGTGGACAAGGGTCCGGCGGCCGAGCTGCGGCTGGGCTACTTCCCCAACGTCACCCACGCGGCCGCGCTGATCGGGCTGGAGAAGGGGCTGTTCGCCAAGGAGCTCGGCGGCACCAGGCTCACGCCGACGAAGTTCAACGCCGGTCCCGAGGAGGTCAACGCGCTGCTCGGCGGGTCGCTCGACGCCGGGTTCATCGGCTCGGGTCCGGCGATCAACGCCTACGCCAAGTCCAACGGCGAGGCCGTGCGGCTGATCGCCGGGGCCACCGCGGGCGGCGCGCAGCTCGTCGTCCGGTCGGACATCGGCACACCGCAGGACCTGGTCGGCAAGACCGTGGTGACCCCGCAGCTGGGCAACACCCAGGATGTGTCGCTGAAGAAGTGGCTCAAGGACAAGGGGTTGGCCGGCGAGGTCCAGGTCACCAACCTGGAGAACGCGCAGACCCTCGACGCGTTCAAGAAGGGCGACGTGCAGGCGGCCTGGCTGCCGGAGCCCTGGTCGTCGCGGCTGGTGCTGGAGGCCGGCGCCAAGGTGCTGGTGGACGAGAAACAGCTGTGGCCCAACGGCAAGTTCCCGACCACCGTGCTGATCGTGCGCACCCAGTACCTGCGCGACCACCCGCAGACCGTGCAGTCGTTGCTGCGCGGGCTGGTGAACGCGATCGACCTGGCCGGCAGCGCCAGGTCCGACGCCCAGGCGGCGGTGAACAAGCAGCTCAAGGAGCTCACCGGCAAGGAGCTCGGCAAGCCGGTCATCGAACGGGCGTGGGCCAACATCGAGCTGACCCTCGACCCGATCGCCGGCACGTTCCCGCAGCTGGCCAGGGACGCGGTCACCGCGGGCGTGACCAAGGAGGCGGCCGACGTCGCCGGGTACGCCGACCTGGCCGCGCTCAACACCGTGCTGCGACAGCTCGGAAAGTCCGAAGTGGACCCGTCCGGTCTGGACAAGAAGTAGGTAGCGAGGAGGCAGACGACATGACCGCCGCGCTTGAGACTTATGCCGAACCGGTTGTCACCGAGCATGCCGTGCGGCTGGCCGGGGTGGGCAAGACCTTCGGGCACGGGCGCCGCGCGGTCGTCGCGCTGGAGGAGGTCGATCTCGAGGTCGCGCCCGGCGAGTTCGTCTGCCTCGTCGGCGCGTCCGGCTGCGGCAAGACCACCGTGCTGAACCTGGTGGCGGGCCTGGACAAACCGACCGAGGGCGTCATCGAGCTGAACACCGCGCGGCCGGCGGTGATGTTCCAGGAGGCCGCCCTGATGCCGTGGCTGACCGCGGCCCGCAACGTCGAGCTCGCGCTGCGCCTTGCCGGGGTGCCGCGATCGGCGCGCCGCGCCCGCACCGAGGAGCTGCTCTCGCTGGTCCGGCTGGAGGGTGTCGGTGACAAGCGGCCGCACGAGCTGTCCGGCGGGATGCGCCAGCGGGTCGCGCTGGCCCGCGCGCTGGCGTCGGCCCTTCATCAGTCCACATCGGACAGCACGCCGCTGCTGCTGATGGACGAGCCGTTCTCGGCCCTCGACGCGATCACGCGGGACGTGCTGCAGGCCGAGCTGCTGCGGATCTGGCGGGCGACCGGCACCGCGGTCCTGTTCGTCACCCACGACGTCCGCGAGGCGATCCGGCTTGGACAGCGGGTGGTGCTGATGTCGTCGCGGCCGGGGCGGGTCGTCGAGCAGTGGGACGTCGACGGGCTGACCGGGCCGGAGGAGCTGACCGCGGTCGAG
This sequence comes from Actinophytocola sp., assembly GCF_035942955.1. GTDB lineage: Bacteria > Actinomycetota > Actinomycetes > Mycobacteriales > Pseudonocardiaceae > DASYTH01. The sequence goes on from NZ_DASZCQ010000221.1 coordinate 40,468, forward strand.
GCGGTCAACGCCCGGCTGCGTGAGGTGATCAGCACCCATGCCGCGGCCTGACAGCATTCTGCGCGAGGTGAAACCCGAACCCGAGACCGATGCCGCGGTCGGCGCCGGCCTCGATGCCCTGGACATCCCGGCCGCACATGCCCGCACCGGCCGCGCCCGGGTGCGCGGCTTCGCCCGCCGCGCGCTGCCGCCGCTGGTGGCCATCGCCCTGCTGATCGTGGTGTGGCAGGTGCTGTGGGCGCTGGCCATCTGGCCCGAGTACCAGCTGCCGGCGCCGCGGGACGTCTGGGCGCAGATCGCCGAGCGCATCCCCAACGGCGAGATCGCCGGGTTCCTCTGGGTCTCGGTGCACCGCGCGGTGATCGGGTTTCTGATCGCGCTGGCCGTGGCCGTGCCGCTGGGGCTGCTCATCGCCAACGTGAAGGTGTTCCGCCGCGGGATCGGGCCACTGGTCTCCGGGCTGCAGAGCCTGCCGTCGGTGGCCTGGGTGCCCGCGGCGATCCTCTGGTTCGGGCTCACCGACCCGGCCGTCTACTTCGTCGTGCTGCTCGGCGCCGTCCCGTCGATCGCCAACGGCCTTGTGGCCGGCATCGACCAGATCCCGCCGATCCTGCCGCGGGTGGGCAAGGTGCTCGGCGCCGGCCGGGTCGCCGGCGTGCGGCACATCCTGCTGCCCGCCGCGCTGCCCGGTTTCCTGGCCGGGCTCAAGCAGGGCTGGGCGTTCTCCTGGCGCTCGCTCATGGCCGCCGAGCTGATCGCGCAGTCCCCGCAGCTGGGCGCCGGGCTGGGTCAGTTCCTGCACAACGGAAGCTCGCTCAACGACATGTCCATGGTCATGGCCGCCATCCTGCTCATCTTCTTCGTCGGGGTCGGGATCGAGCTGCTGGTGTTCCGCCCGCTCGAGCGCGCCGTGCTGCACGCCCGCGGGCTGGCCGGAGCGCTGTGATGGCGCCTCCTCCGCTCGTCGCCGTCGCGCACGGCAGCCGCGATCCCCGCTCGGCGCGGGCGATCGCCGGGCTGCTGGACGTGGTGCGCGCCAAGCATTCCGAGCTCGACGTGCGCGCGGCGTTCCTCGATCTTTCCGCGCCGCGGCTGCTCGACGTGCTGTCCGCGCTGCACGCCGAGGGCCACCGCGAGGTCGTCGTCGCGCCGCTGCTGCTGGGCAACGCCTACCACGCCCGGGTGGACGTGCCGGCGATGGTCGCCGAGGCGACCACCCGGTTGCCGCGGCTGTCGGTGTCGGTCGCCGACGTGCTCGGACCCGACGCCCGGCTGGAAACCGTTGCGCTGCACCGGCTGCGCGCCGCCACCGGGCCGCGAGACGACGGGGCGCTCGGCGTGGTGCTCGCCGCGGCCGGCTCCTCGCACCGGCCGGCCAACACCGCGGTGTCCGCTGTGGCCAGACGGTGGGCGGCGAGGCACGGCTGGGCCGGCGCGATCGCGGCATTCGCGGCGGCCGCCGAGCCGGACGTGGCGACCGCGATCCGGCGCCTGCGGGCCCGCGGAGCCCGCCGGATAGCGGTCGGCTCGTGGTTCCTCGCGCCCGGCCTGCTGCCCGACCGGATCGCCGCCAAGGCCCGCGCCGCCGACCCGGACGTGGTGATCGCCGAGCCGCTCGGCGCCGCGCCCGCACTGGCCGAGCTCGTCCTCGACCGCTACCACGAGGCCCGCATCAGCGTGAGCACGCTGCAGTACGCATAGTGCCCTCGCCGTGGTCGCGCAGCAGCCGCGCGGCCCGCTCTGCCCACCGCCGGCGCCGGCGAAGGCGAGCGCGCTGAGCGGCAAGGTAACTCCGCCCTTGTGTGACCCGGACCACCCTCGCTTCGGATTGTGCACATACCCTACGGGGGTATAGTTAGGGCCATGAACGGACCTTGGCGAACCGCGGCCAACGCGACCCTGCACTGCCTCACCGGCTGTGCGATCGGCGAGGTGCTCGGCATGGTGATCGGCACCTCCCTGGGTTGGTCGACGTGGCCCACCGTGATCCTGTCGATCGCGCTGGCGTTCCTGTTCGGCTACTCGCTGACGATCCGGCCGGTGCTGCGGGCCGGCGTGGCGTTCGGCGCCGCGCTGTCCGTCGCCCTCGCCGCGGACACCCTGTCGATCACCGTGATGGAGATCGTCGACAACGCGATCATCGTGGCCATTCCCGGCGCCATGGAGGCCGGCGTCGGCAACTGGCTGTTCTGGGTAAGCCTGGCCATCGCGTTCGCCGTCGCGTTCGTGGTGACCTGGCCGGTCAACAAGTGGCTCATCGGCCGTGGCAAGGGTCACGCCGTCGTGCACAAGTACCACCACGAGCACAGTCAGTAGGGTGCCCTCATGGCTTCCGAGCTCGTGCACTACACGGTGGACGGCGGCGTCGCGACGATCACGCTGGACTCGCCGGGCAACCGCAACGCGCTGTCCCGGCAGCTGCGCCGCGAGCTGCACGATCACCTGACCGCCGCGGCGGGTGACCCGGCGGTCCGGGTGGTCGTGCTCGCGCACACCGGCCCGGTGTTCTGCGCCGGCATGGACCTCAAGGAGGCCGGCGGCGCGTCGGCGGCCGATCAGGGCGTCAACGAGTTCCCGGCGATCCTCGAGCAGATCTGGTCCGGCCCCAAGCCGGTGATCGCCAAGCTGGCCGGCCCCGCCCGCGCGGGTGGTGTCGGCCTGGTGGCGGCGGCCGACATCGCGGTGGCCGCCGAGGAGGTCACCTTCGCGTTCACCGAGGTGCGTCTCGGCGTCGTCCCCGCGGTGATCTCGGTGACCGTGCTCCCCCGGCTGCTTCCCCGCGCGGCGCACGAGCTGTTCCTGACCGGCGAGAAGTTCGACGCCCGGCGGGCCGTGGCGATCGGCCTGCTCAACTCCGCCGTGCCCGCCGACCGGCTCGACGCCGAGGTCGCCCGCTACGCCGGCATGCTCGCGCTCGGCGGGCCGAACGCCCTGGCCGCGACCAAGCAGCTGCTGCGCCGCGAGCGGTCGGCCAGCCTCGCCGAGGACCTGGCGGCAATGACCGACCTGTCGGCGGGCTTCTTCGCCAGCGCCGAGGGGCAGGAGGGCATCCTCGCCTTCGCCCAGAAACGCACACCGAACTGGGTTCCCTAGCGCGCCGGATCGACGACCACGAACGTGTGGTAGTGGTCGTGGGTGTAGTAGAGCTCGTGGTTGGCTCCGGTGATCAGCCGTCGCTCGCCGCGGTCGGCGCTGCCCGGAGTGCGCACGGTGTACTCGCGGTAGTAGCCGGATTCCTTGCTGGGTAACCGTTTCTCCCGGTTGGCGAAGACGTCGCCGTCGGCCGACGGGAAGGGAAACGGACCGCCCTCCCGGACCAGCCGCAGCGTGGCGGCAGCCTCCGGCGGCAGCGCGGACAGCGGGCGCACCGGCATGCCCGACTCGGCGCCCGGCACCGTCGAGACCACCGACACCGGCGGGCCCGCGGCCGGTCCCTGCGCCAAAACCTGCTCGCGGACCAGCCAGCCCACGACGACCAGGACGACCAGCCCCACAAGGGCGGCGGTGATCCGCCTACCGGATCCCACCCTCGATCACCGGGAGCCGAGCGGCGGCTCGTCCTCGCTGGAGGGGCCGAACCGGGCCGAGGCGTAGTCCACGATCCGGTCGATCAGCCACGCCACCAGCCCGCACACCGGCAGCAGTACGGCCATCACCACGGCAAACTGGAACGGAAACGGCAGCCCGAGCACCCACAACTCCACGCCGTTCCACCAATCCGCCAACCCCTGCACGACGTCGAGACTAGACCTCGGTCACTCTCGGCGGCGGAGAGTGGTTGGGGTCGATAGGTTTGCTGCATGTTCGCCGTGTACGCCGCAGAGCCGAACCCGGACGACCCGCTGGCCGCGCTGCGGGTGGGTGACCGGCCGGAGCCGGAGGTGCCCGACGGGTGGGTGGCCGTGCGGGTGCGGGCCGCGAGCCTGAACATGCACGACCTGTGGACGCTGCGCGGGGTCGGGATCAAGCCGGAGCAGTTCCCGATGATCCTCGGCTGCGACGGCGCCGGCGTGCTTCCCGACGGCACCGAGGTGGTGCTGCACTCGGTCATCGGCGACCCGGCGTGGAGCGGCGACGAGACGCTCGACCCGCGGCGCACCCTGCTGACCGAGAAGCACCAGGGCACGTTCGCCGACGTCGTGGTGGTGCCCGCCCGCAACGCGCTGCCCAAGCCGGCCGGGCTGACGTTCGCCGAGGCGGCCTGCATGGGCACGGCCTGGCTGACCGCGTACCGCATGCTGTTCGTCAAGTCCGGCCTGCGCCCCGGCCAGACCATGCTGGTCCAGGGCGCGTCCGGCGGCGTGTCCACCGCGCTGATCGAGCTTGGCCGGGCCGCCGGCATGCGGGTCTGGGTCACCGGGCGCACCGAGGACAAGCGCGCCCTCGCCGAGCGGCTCGGCGCGCACGCCACCTTCCCCTCGGGCGAGCGGCTGCCGGAGCGGGTGGACGCCGTGTTCGAGACCGTCGGCCGCGCCACCTGGGCCCACTCGATGCGGGCGCTCAAGCCCGGTGGCATCATCGTCGTCTCCGGCGCCACCAGCGGCCCCGACCCGAGCGCCGACCTGCAGCGGCTGTTCTTCCTGCAGCTGCGCGTCGTAGGCTCCACCATGGGCACCCGCGACGAGTTGGCCGACCTGCTGCGGTTCTGCGACCTCGCCGGCGTGCGGCCGCAGATCGGCGCCGAGCTTGCGATGGAGCGCGCCGAGGAGGGCTTCGGCCAGATGCTCGCCGGCGAGACCGCGGGCAAGATCGTCTTCAGCCGGGGCGAAACGGCCTAGCGGGCCGCGTCCAGCTCGGCGACCAGCCGCTTCGGCGCGACCACGCGGTAGGCGTCCTCGACGATCTCGGCGATCTCGTCCCAGTCGACCGGGACGTCGAGGTACACCCCGAGCCACCCCCGGTGCCCCACGTACGGTGGCCGGAAGAACCGCTCCGGCTCCGACCCGACCAGCGCCTCCTGCACTCCCGGCGGCGCCGCGCACCAGAACCCCAGCCGATCATCATGATGGTGGTTGGCATACATGACAAAGGTCTTCTTCCCCCGCACGAACCACGCCGGCTCCCCATGACTCAACCGTTCGGTCGTCTCCGGCAACGCCAGACACAACTTCCGCAGCGACTCCAGTGGATCGTTGCCCATGTCAGAACTCGTCACTATCCAGCAATGCGATCGGCACGATCCGCACCGGGAAAGGGCGCTCTGCTTGAAACGCGTCTTCGCCCTTGACCTCGGCAACATGCCGGTAATAACCGGAATCGTCCAGTTCGAACACGATCACGGCTGGTTGCTGCGGGTCGACCACCCAGTAGCTGGCGACGCCCATGCGCTCGTATGCGGCCTTCTTGTTGTTCAGGTCGTTGATCACGCTGCTTGGCGAGAACACTTCGACCGCCAGTACCGGTGCCACCGGAAGCAGCTTCTCGGTGAGATCCGCCTTGCGCGCAACCAGCACATCGGGCTGCAGTTCAGTGGAACGTGACGGCCGCACCGCGAAAGGTGCCGGCAACACGAGCAGATGCTTAGGGCAGGCCTCTTCCAGGGCGATGGCCAGCTTGAACAAGGTTCTCTGGTGCCGCTTTCCCGGCGCCGGGCTCACGAGGAGCATCCCGTCGATGAGCTCGTACCGGTTGCCGTCATCCGGCATGGCCTCCAGGTCGTCCACGGTGAATGGGCGGCCATGTGGGATGCCGGTGGTCATGGCTGTCATGGTGCCCTCCTTTCGGTCGTGGACCAACTCCAGCAGACTTCGCCGGACGGCGCGAACGGCTGTCCACAGGTCGGTGCCCTGTGGACTACTTCTTGCTCTTAGCCTTGTCGGATGAGTCGTCGGTGGACAGGGCGGCGACGAAGGCTTCCTGGGGGACCTCGACGCGGCCCACCATCTTCATGCGCTTCTTGCCTTCCTTCTGCTTCTCAAGGAGCTTGCGCTTGCGGGTGATGTCGCCGCCGTAGCACTTGGCAAGGACGTCCTTGCGCAGGGCGCGGATCGTCTCGCGGGCGATGACGCGGGAACCGACGGCGGCCTGGATGGGGACCTCGAACTGCTGGCGGGGAATCAGCTGGCGGAGCTTGGCGGCCATCCGGGTGCCGTAGCCGTACGCGGCGTCGCGGTGGACGATCGCGCTGAACGCGTCGACCGGCTCGCTCTGCAGCAGGATGTCGACCTTCACCAGATCGGCGGTCTGCTCCCCCGCCTCCTCGTAGTCCAGCGACGCGTACCCGCGGGTGCGCGACTTCAGCGCGTCGAAGAAGTCGTAGATAATCTCGGCCAGCGGCAGGGTGTAGCGCAGCTCCACCCGATCGGTGGACAGATAGTCCATCCCACCGAGCTGGCCGCGGCGGCTCTGGCACAGCTCCATGATCGAGCCGATGTAGTCCGACGGGGCGATCACCGTGGTCTTCACGATCGGCTCGTACACCTCGGCGATCTTGCCGCCGGTCGGCCAGTCCGAGGGGTTGGTCACGGTGTGCTCGGTCCCGTCCTCCATCACCACGCGGTAGACCACGTTGGGGGCGGTCGAGATGAGGTCCAGCCCGGCCTCGCGCTCCAGCCGCTCGCGCACGATCTCCAGGTGCAGCAGGCCGAGGAAGCCGCACCGGAAGCCGAACCCGAGCGCCGAGGAGGTCTCCGGCTCGTAGCTCAGCGCGGCGTCGTTGAGCCGCAGCTTGTCGAGGGCCTCGCGCAGGTCCGGGTAGTCCGAACCGTCCACAGGGTACAGTCCGGAGTAGACCATCGGGCGCGGCTCGCGGTAACCGGCCAGCGGCTCGGTGGCGCCCTTGCGCTCGGACGTCACGGTGTCACCCACTCGGGACTGCCGGACGTCCTTCACCCCGGTGATCAGGTAGCCGACCTCGCCGACGCCCAACCCGGCGCTCGGCTTCGGCTCCGGCGAGATGATCCCCACCTCGAGCAGCTCGTGCGTGGCGCCGGTGGACATCATCCGGATCCGTTCCCGCGGGGTGATCCGGCCGTCCACCACGCGGATGTAGGTGACCACTCCGCGGTACGTGTCGTACACCGAGTCGAAGATCATCGCCCTGGCCGGCGCGGACGCGTCCCCGGTCGGCGGCGGCACCAGGCGCACCACCTCGTTGAGCAGCTCGCGCACGCCCTTGCCGGTCTTGGCCGACACCCGCAGCACGTCGGTCGGCTCGCAGCCGATGATGTGCGCCAGCTCGGCGGCGTACTTGTCCGGGTCGGCGGCCGGCAGGTCGATCTTGTTGAGCACCGGGATGATCGTGAGGTCCTTGTCCAGCGCGAGGTAGAGGTTGGCCAGCGTCTGCGCCTCGATCCCCTGCGCCGCGTCGACCAGCAGGATCGCCCCCTCGCACGCCTCGAGCGCGCGCGACACCTCGTAGGTGAAGTCGACGTGCCCCGGCGTGTCGATCATGTGCAGCACGTGGTCGCGGCCGCCGACCCGCCAGGGCAGCCGGACGTTCTGCGCCTTGATCGTGATGCCGCGCTCGCGCTCGATGTCCATCCGGTCGAGGTACTGCGCGCGCATGTCGCGCTCCTCGACCACGCCGGTGAGCTGCAGCATCCGGTCGGCCAGCGTCGACTTGCCGTGGTCGATGTGGGCGATGATGCAGAAGTTGCGGATCAGCTCAGGGGCCGTGAACGTCGTGTCGGCGAACGTGGGGCTCACTCATGGTCCTTCTAGGGATCAGCGGGTACCGTCCCATCGTCCCATGAGCGCCTCAGGCCCGGACGCGTCGCCGCACCAGCACGGCCCCGCCGACCAGCGCGGCCAGGGCGATGACCAGCGGGACCGGCCCGATCGCGTCGAGCCGGTCGGACAGCGCGGCCTGGATCCGCGCGGCGCCGTCGATCACGGGATCCTCGGCGGAGCCCTGGGCGTGGTAGAGGCGCAGCTCGTAGCTGCCGTAGTAGCCGACGTAGGCGCCGGTGACCACGAGCAGGGCGCCGCCGATCCGGCCGAGGTACGGGAACAGGCGGCGGATTCCGGCGGCCACCGCGGTGCTGGCCAGCGCGGCCGCGACGGCCAGCACACCCACCACCAGACCCATGCCGAGCGCGTAGGCCACGAACGCCGACAGCCCGGAGCGAAGGTCACCGCCGCGCAGCGCGACGCCGGCCACCGCCAGAAACGGGGCGATCGTGCAGGACAGCGACGCGACCGCGAACGCCACGCCGTAGCCGAGCATCGAGGTCACCCGGGTGGTCGGCGCGCCCCGCTTGAGCTTGGGCAGGAAGACCAGCGGCTCCCTGCCGGCCAGCAGCAGGATGCCCACGATCACCATGGCCAGCCCGACCACGATCGTGACGATCGGCAGGTATCTCTGCGCCACGCCGGCGATCGGCAGGCTGAGCAGGCCGAAGACGCCGAACACGGCCACGAAGCCGGCGGTCATCAGCGCGCTGGCGGCCAGCGCCCGCCCGACCCGGGTGGCCCGCGAGCCGTCCTCGCCGCCGCTCACCACCAGCGCCAGGTAGCCGGGCAGCATCGCGAAGCCGCACGGGTTCACGGTCGCGAGCATGCCGGCCACCAGCGCGACCGTGAGCTCCCCGGTCATCAGCCGGCCAGCGCCCGGACCTTGTCGCGCAGGTCGTCCCGGTACAGCTGCTTGGTCACGGTCTCGATCGTCCCGTCGGCCTTGACGAAGGCGTACGCGGGCTGCTCGACGACGCCGAACCGCTTCCACACCGCGAGGTCGGTGTCGGCGAGGTGCGGGAACGAGCCGAGCCCGAACCGGTCGACGAACTCGCGCATGGCGGGCACCTCGTCGCGCGCGGCCACCCCGACGAACTGCACGGAGCCCGCGGTCTCCTGCGCCGCCGCCGCGATCTGCGGGGCCTCGCCCTGACACCTCGGGCACCACGGCGCCCAGAACCACAGCACGGCCGCCTTGCCGGCCAGGCTCTGGCCGGAGAAGTCCTTGCCGTCCACGGTCTTCGCGGTGAACCTCAGCTGCTCGGCAACGGGCGCCGCGACCGGCGCCGTCACCGATCCCGACGCGGCCCCCGGCAGCGTGACGGCGGTCGAGCGGAGCACCGGAGGTGGGCTCCCCGCTTCGTTTGCGGCGCCGCATCCGGCGAGCGCAACCCCCGCGCACACCACCGCCACCGCCAGCCGGACCCGTGCCATGGATCTTCCTCCTCGCCGTCGGACCCCTTCGACCCCCGATCCTTCACCAGCCGGTAAGGCCCGGACCTTACGGAGCCGTGAAATCGACGGTTGTGCCATTCTCGAGAGGGTGACCGAACCCGTCGTCGACGCCGCGACCGCCCGGACGTTGGCCAGGTCGCTGCGTGACGTGCTGCAGGCCGCCGAACGGGTGCTCGGGCAGGACGGCGACACGCCGCTGCTGCGCATGATCACCGAGCACATCGGCTGCCCGATCAACCAGATCCCGAACGTGGCTGAGCGCTGGGACGGCTGGGAGCACGCCAACCTGCAGCTCGGCGTGGACGCCTACCTGGCGGAACGCTCCCCCGGCGCCACGTGGTTCGGCATCAGCGGCGGGGTGCCACGCATGCACACCGACCTGATGGACATGCTGGCCATGACCGGAGCCGGCCGGTTCGACCTTGCCGCGGTGGACTACACCACGGTGGCGGTCGGGCCGGACCGCAGTATGGAGGCCGTGCAGTTCGGGCTGGTCCGGACCACGGCGCCGGACGGGACCCCGGTCGTGCTCGCGGTGCGCGGCCCGGCCGAGCACGGGCCGCCGATCTGCCTGCTGCAGGTGCTGGCGGCCGAGCGGGACACCGCGAGCGCCGTGCGGGAGCGGGTCGTGCGGCTGATGCGCAGGCACGACGTGTTCCGCGGCCAGATCCTCACGTTCGGGTTCAGCGAGTATCGCGCGAACTACAGCGCGGTGTTCGACGGGCTGGTGGCCTTCCAGCCGCGACCCACGCTGGGCGCCGACCAGGTGGTCCTGCCGGACGGCGTGCTGCAGACGATCGAGCGGCACGTGGTGCTCGCCGGATCCCGGGCGACCGCGCTGCGGGCCGCCGGGCAGCACCTCAAGCGCGGGCTGCTGCTGCACGGGCCGCCCGGCACCGGCAAGACCCACACGGTGCGCTACCTGCTGAGCCGGCTGGCCGGCAGCACCGTGATCATCATGTCCGGCCCGGCGCTGCGCTTCATCGGCCCCGCCACGGCGCTCGCGAGGAGACTCGAGCCGTCGGTGCTGGTCGTCGAGGACGTCGACCTGATCGCCCAGGACCGGTCCTACTCCCCGGACGGTCACCCGCTGCTGTTCCAGTTGCTCAATGAGATCGACGGGGTCGGGGCCGACACCGACACCACGTTCCTGCTCACCACCAACCGGGTGGAGATCCTCGAGCACGCGCTGACCGACCGGCCGGGCCGGGTGGACCTCGCCGTCGAGATCCCGCGGCCGGACGCCGACGGGCGGGAGCGGCTGCTGCGGCTCTACACCCGGGACGTGCCGCTGGATGTGCCCGACCCGGGCCCGCTGATCGAGGCCACTGCGGGCGTCACGGCCTCGTTCATCCGGGAATGGGCGCGCCGCGCGGTGCTGCTCTCGCTGGACAGGGGCGGCGAGGTCCGGCTCGACGAGCCGACCCTGCGGGCCGCCCTGGACGAGCTGCTCGACGAGCGCAGCGCGCTGACCCGAACCATCCTCGGCGGGCCACAGCCGGACGCCCCGGTCGGCCCGCTGCCCTACCCGCCAAGCCACCCCACCGGCTTCGCCACCCCGCCCGGTCCCGGCTTCACCATCAGGCCAGGCGGGTGACCTCGACCGAGACCTCGATGGCCGACGCCGCGCCGCCGGTGTAGGTGCCCTTGAGCGGCGAGACGTCGGCGTAGTCGCGGGCCATGGCCACCCGGATGTACCGCGGGCCGATCTCCACGTCGCTGGTCGGGTCGAAACCCCACCAGCCGCCGGTCCAGGCCTCGATCCAGGCGTGGCTCTCGCCGCGGACGGTCTCCCCGACCTGGCCGTCGGCCCTGGTGTGCAGGTATCCCGACACGTACCGGGACGGAACGCCGATCGCGCGCAGCATCGCCAGCGTCAGGTGCGCGTAGTCCTGGCAGACGCCCTCGCGCGCCTCCAGGTCGAGCGGGAACGGCCGCTCCTGACCGGACAGTGAGAACGTGATGCCCTGGTCGACCAGCGCCCGGTCGAGCGCCTCGGACGGCGCGGTCAGGTCGGCGGGCCTGGCCGTCGCGAGCGACTCGTGCAGCCGCCGGTACGCCGGCCGGATCGTACCGTCCGGGGCGAGCATCTCGTCGTAGGCCCCGGCATGCGGGCGGTTCGGATCGAGATAGCCGTCGAACAGCTCACCGAGCCGTCGATCGGCCGGCCTTTGTCCACGTACCCGAGCGCTCCATCCGCGCACAATCGCATGAGGATTCAGTCGAGCAGCTTCTCCAGGGTGATCGGCAGGTCTCGGACCCGTTTGCCGGTCGCGTTGTGCACCGCCCCGGCGATCGCCGCGGTCACTCCCACAATTCCCAGTTCGCCGATCCCCCTGGCGCCCAGCGGGCTGAGCGTGCTGTCCGGGTAGTCGAGGAAGTGCACGTCGATCGGCGGGATGTCGGCGTTCACCGGCACCAGGTACGAGGCCAGGTTGGCGTTGGCGATCCGGCCGCTCGGCTCCATCCGCATGCCCTCGGTCAGCGCCGAGCCGATGCCCATGATCACGGCGCCGGTGATCTGGCTGCGCGCGGCCTTGGCGTTGACGATCGTGCCGGCGTCGATCACCGACACCCACCGGGACACCCGCGGCTCCCCGGTGAGCCGGTGCACCCGGACCTCGCAGAAGTGCGCGCCGAACGAGCGGTAGGCCACCGTGCCGTTCTCGTTGCGCGGCGAAGTCGCGGTGGCCTCCACCGCGGGGACGTCGCATGTGGTCAGCAGCGAGCCGAAGCTCATCCGCACCCCGCCGGACACCACGTCGCCGCTGTCGTAGCGCACCGCGGCGGGGTCCATGCCGTGGAACGGGGAGCGCTCGTGCGTGGCGGCGAACTCCAGCAGCGCGGCGATGGCGGCATCGGCGGCGAGTTGCACGGCCGGGCCGTTGGTCGACGTCGAGCTGGACCCGCCGGCGTTGGCCGCGGCCGGTGTGGCCGAGTCGCCTATCTGCGGCTGCACCCGGTGCACCGGGATGCCGAGCCGGGCCGCGCCGAGGATCGAGAACACCGTCGACTGCCCGGTGCCCAGATCGGCCCCGGTGCCGGCGACCGTGGCCGTGCCGTCGGCGTTGAGCCGGACCTTGATGCTCGCCGACGACCTGGACGCGTTGAACGTGCAGGTGGCCATGCCCATGCCGACCAGGGCGTCCCCGTCGGTGACCGCCCGCGGCGTGGGGTTGCGCCGCGACCAGCCGAACCGCTCGGCCCCGAGCCGGTAGCACTCGTCGAGGTGCTTGCTCGACCAGGGCCTGCGGTTGTCGGGCTTGACGGTGGCGTAGTTGCGCAGCCGGATCTCCAGCGGGTCGATGCCGAGCTCGAAGGCCAGCTCGTCGAGGGCGCTCTCCTGGGCGAAGGCGCCATTGGTGTCCGACGGCGCCCGCATGATCGTGGTGACCGGCACGTCCAGGGTGACGATCTTCCGGCCGACGTGGATGTTGGGCGCGGCGTAGACGTTCAGCGAGGTGTTGGCCGGCGACTCGCGGAACCCGTTCGACGCCGACTTGCTCGAGATGCCCTCGTGCTTGATCGCGATCAGCGTGCCGTCCCTGCGCGCTCCGAGCGCGATGGTCTGGCTGGTCGGCGGGCGGTGGCCGACGATCGTGAACACCTGCTCGCGGGTGAGCACCGTCTTGACCGGACGGTGTAGCGCCCTTGCGGCCGCCGCGGCCAGCGGCATCTGCGCCCACATTCCCCACTTGTTGCCGAACCCGCCACCCACGTGCGGGTTGATCACGTGGATGCTCGCCTTGTCCACACCGAGGGTGGTCGCCAGCCGGTCCACCACCAGCCGCACCCCCTGGCTCACCGTGTAGATCGTCAGGTAGTCGCCGGCCCATGCGGCGACCGTGGCGTGCGGCTCCATCGCGGCATGGTTCTCCGGCAGCGAGGTGTACGTCGCGGTGACGGTGACCTCGCTGGCGGCCAAGGCCTCGTCGATGGTGCGGAATTCCGGGGCCAGGATGTCCACCGCCGGCGCCCCGGTCGGCGGCGGTGTCGCGTTCGGCAGCTCGTCCACAAAGGACGTCCGGGCCGGTAGCGGGTCGTACCTCGTGTCGATCAGCGCGGCGGCGTCCCTGGCCTGCTCGAACGTCTCGGCCACGACGAGCCCGATCGCCTGGCCGTAGTACCGCACCTCGGTTGTCTGCAGTGGAGGGTGGACCTCGTCGTTCTGCTCGCTGGGATAGGTGAACAGCGGCAGCGGGTTGAACGGCGTGTAGACCGCGAGCACGCCCGGGGCCCGCAGCGCGGCGTCGGTGCCCATGCCGGCGATCGTGCCGCGGGCGATGGTGCTGGTGACCAGGTAGCCGTGGGCGAGCTGGTCGACGTTGTGGTCGGCGGCGTACCTCGCGGCGCCGGTGACCTTGATCCGTCCGTCCACGCGGTCGACGGGCTGGCCGATCGGTGAGCCGCTCATCGCGCACCCGCAAGGCCGAGCAGCGCACGGACGATCGTCCGCTGCACCAGCGTCACCTTGAAGCCGTTGTGCGCCAAGGGTTGTGCGCCCTCGGCGGCCAGCGCGGCGGCCTCGGTGAAGTCCCGCTCGGTGGCCGGCCGGCCGCGCAGCGCGGCCTCCACCGCGGGCAGCCGCCAGGGTCTGGTGCCCACCCCGCCGACGGCGATCCGAACATTGTGGACGGTGGAGCCGCGCAGATCCATGGCGACCGCGGCCGAGGTGAGCGCGAACTCGAACGAGCTGCGGTCGCGGATCTTCACGTAGCTGGAGCGGCGCGCCCAGGGCAGCCGCGGCACCAGCACCTCGGTGATCAGCTCGCCCGGCCGCAGGTCGTTCTCCACGTGCGGGGTGGTGCCGGGCAGCCGGTAGAACTCGGCCAGGTCGACCACGCGCTCGCCGTCCCGGCCGCGCAGCCGGATCCTCGCGTCCAGCGCCACCAGCGCCACGGCGAGGTCGCTTGCGTGCGTCGCCACGCAGGCCGGGCTCGTCCCGAGGATCGCGTGCGACCGGTTCTCACCGGTCCGAGCCGGGCAGCCGCTGCCCGGCGCCCGCTTGTTGCACGGCGTCGTGACGTCCCGGAAGTAGCCGCACCTGGTGCGCTGCAACAGGTTACCGCCGATGCTGGCCATGTTGCGCACCTGCCCGGATGCGCTGAGCAGCAGCGCCTGGACGATCACCGGGTACTCGGCGCCGACGTCGGCGTCCGCCGCCACGTCGGCCATCCGCTCCATCGCACCGAGCCGCAGACCCGACTGGTCGAGGCGGATCCCGCGCAGGTTCAGGGCGTTGATGTCGATGACCTGCCGCGGCGTCAGCACGTCGAGCTTCATCAGGTCGACCAGCGTGGTGCCGCCCGCCAGATACGCCGAGTCCACTGTGGCCAGCCGGATGGCCTGGTTGACGTGGTTGGCGGCCGCGAAGTCGAAGGCGCGCATCAGATCACCCTCCCGCGCTCCCGGGCCTGCCTGATCGCCTCGACGATGTGGGAGTATGCGCCGCAGCGGCAGATGTTGCCGGACATGGCCTCGCGAACCTCCTCGTCGGTCCGCGCCCGTCCCTCGCGGAGCACGGCGACCGCGGACATGATCTGGCCGGAGGTGCAGAACCCGCACTGGTAGCCGTCCTGCTCGATGAAGGCCTGCTGCACGGGATTCAGCTCGCCGCCGGGTGGGGCGAGGCCCTCGATCGTGGTGATCTCCTTGCCGTCGACCGAGGCCGTGAGCGTCAGGCAGGACACCACGCGCCGGCCGTCAACGTGCACCGTGCAGGCGCCGCACTGGCCGCGGTCGCAGCCCTTCTTGGTTCCGGTCAGGTTCATCCGCTCGCGCAGCGTGTCCAGCAGCGTGAGGCGGGGATCGATGTGCATGCGGGTTCGCTCGCCGTTGACCGTCAGGGTGACCTCGACCAGACCGCGACCGGCCGGCTCGGTGGCCTCGGCCACGGTCTGGATCGCGGGCGCGGCGAGCACCGTGCCGCCGGCGGCCAGCGCCGCCCGGCCGAAGAGGTGTCGTCTGGTGAGACCGTTGGACGCCATGGCCTAGATAAGCACCCAGAGATCGGAGCAGTCAATACTCCATCTATTGAAGCAAACGGTTTCCTGTCGCAGCGGCCCACGCCCGCCGCTTGATAGATCCGATGTCTATCCGTCGCGTTGTGGGCTTATATTCCGTCCTAGTTATATTTGGCGGGTGGCGACGACCTTTGCCGTGCTGGCCGAGCCGACGCGGCGGCGGATCCTCGACCTGCTGCGGGACGAGCCGCGGTCGGTCGGCGATCTGGTCTCCGAGCTCGGCCTGACCCAGCCCGGAACGTCCAAGCATCTCAAGGTGTTGCGCGACGCGGGCCTGGTGGCGGTGCGGCGGGATGCCCAGCGCCGCTGGTACAAGCTGCGTCCCGAGCCGCTCGCCGAGGTCGACGCCTGGCTCGCGCCCTACCGCCGGCTCTGGGCCGACCGGCTCGACGCCGTGGACCGCCACCTCGACGTGATGTCCGACCGTCCAACCGAGACTTCCGGTTAGCTCCGCTGATCCCGGCGCAGCGGATGATCTTCAGGGATCTCCACCACGACGATGCGCAGGCCGTCCGGGTCGGAGATCCACATCTCGTGCAGGCCCCACGGCTCCCGGCGCGGCTCGCGCAGCACCGGCACGCCCCGCTCCCCCAGCCGCGTCGCGGCGGCCGCGAGGTCGCGAACCTGTAGCCACAGCGCGACATCCGGGCTCGGCCCCGCCTCGCCCTGCCCGGACAGCTCGAGAAACCCGTTGCCCAGGAAGAACACCGTGCCGCCGGGGAACTCCCGGTACACCGCGAGCCCGAGCGCGTCCCGGTAGAACGCCAGCGACCGCGCGCGATCCTTCGGCCTCAGCAGGATCCGGCTACTCAGCAGCTCCATCCCCTCAGCCTGCCGCACGGCTAGGCCGCGATCGCCGCGACACCGGCGACCACCACGACCGCGCCGGCCAGCCGCCGCTTGGGGTCGGGCTCGCCGAGCACCAGCCAGGCGGCGATGCCGGCGAAGACGATGCTCAGCTCCCTTGCCGGCGCCACCATGCTCACCGGGGCCAGCCGCATCGCGAACAGCACCAGCACGTAGGACAGCGGGGACAGCACCGCGATCACGATCACGGCTCGCCAGTGCGCCCGCCACAGGCCGGCCACGTGCGCCCTGCGCGCCCACGCCAGCGGGCCGAGCAGGGCGGACTCGCACAGCACCGAGCCGACCATCAGCACAAGGGGCGGCACCGCCAGCGTCGTCACCGCGTAGGCATCCCACAGCGTGTACACCGCGATCAGCGCGCCGGTGGCCAGGCCGTACAGCGCGCCCGACGACCAACCGCCGAGCCCGGAGCCGACGCCGCCGATCACCAGAATCCCAACCACCACCAGGCCTGCGCCGATCAGTGGGAGCACCCCGGGCCGCTCCCCGAGCAGCAGCACGGCGGCCAGCACGGCCAGCATCGGGCCCGATCCCCGGGCCAGCGGGTACACCACGGAGAGGTCCCCGACCGCGTATCCGCGCTGCAGCAGGAGGAAGTAGGTCAGGTGCAGCAGACCGCTCAGACCCATGGCCAGCGCCCACGTCGGGGTGGGCACCTGGTCCGAAGCCAGCACGGTGATCACCGCGAGCGGCACGGTGATCGCCGCGGCCATCGACCCGTAGAGCCAGACGAAGGCCGCTCCCCCGGTAGGCACCCGCTTGGCGCACAGGTTCCACCCGGCGTGCGCGACCGCGGCGGCGACGACGAAAACGACGGCAATCGGGTTCATGGGGGCCTCTCCGCCGACCGCGGGCGCGACCGGCCAGGCCCTCCGGTCTTTTCCACCGTCAGGTGTCCGGCCGCCGCCCCTCGGGCGACCGGTGGTGACGCTCGGACCAGACCCGCCGACCCTGATTGTCGATCGGTCCATGCCGGATCGGCGACGGAACCCTAGACACTGCAAGATCAGGCTACCCCGTCGGTGCCAGGATGGTCAGGTGCACGACTACACCGCCGCGTACCCGAGCCTGCGCTTCGCCGACCTCGGCGACGGGGTGCTCGAGGTGACCATGTCCGCGCCCGGCCGGCTCAACGCCGTCGGCCACGAAGGCCACCGTCACCTCGCCGAGGTGTGGACCACCATCGACCGCGACCCGGACGTCAAGGTGGCCATCATCCGCGGTGCGGGTGGCGCCTTCTCCTCCGGCGGCGACCTCGACCTGGTCGCCGACATGGCCGCGGACTTCGCCGTGCGGATCCGCGTCCTCCGCGAGGCCCGCGACCTGGTCTACAACGTCATCAACTGCGCCAAGCCGGTCGTGTCGGCCATCGAAGGCCCCGCCGTCGGCGCCGGCCTCGTCGTCGGCCTCCTCGCCGACGTGTCGATCGCCGCCCGCGACGCCCGGATCATGGACGGCCACACCCGCCTCGGCGTCGCCGCGGGCGACCACGCCGCCATCGTCTGGCCGCTGCTGTGCGGCATGGCCAAGGCCAAGTACCACCTGCTCACCTGCGAGCCGGTGTCCGGCGAGGAAGCCGAGCGGATCGGCCTGGTCTCCCTCTGCGTGTCCCCCGACGAGCTCCACGAGACCGCTCTGAAGGTGGCCCGCCGCCTCGCCAACGGCTCGCAGAGCGCCATCCGCTGGACCAAGTACGCGCTCAACAACTGGCTGCGGGTCGCCGGCCCGATCTTCGACGCCTCCCTCGGCCTCGAGTTCCTCGGCTTCTCCGGCCCCGACCTCACCGAAGGCGTCGCCGCCATCCGCGCCAAACGCCGCCCCGAGTTCCACGGCCCCACATCCGAGTAACCCCTCACCCACTGTTATCCTTGCTCGTCGTGCCGTGCGGCATTCCGCCAGGGAGGAAGCCCGCACCACCCGGTCCGCCGGGCGCGGGGCCAGCACAGCTGCGGCACGACATTCCACGATCGACACCGAGGAGACCTTCGCGTGGCCAACATCAAGTCCCAAATCAAGCGCATCAAGCAAAATGAGAAGCGCCGCCTCCGCAACAAGTCCGTCAAGTCCTCGGTGAAGACCGCGATCCGCAAGTTCCGCGAAGCCGCCGAAGCCGGCGACAAAGACCGCGCCCTCACCCTCCTCCACGACGCCAGCCGCAAACTCGACAAAGCCGCCAGC
This sequence comes from Actinophytocola sp., assembly GCF_035942955.1. GTDB lineage: Bacteria > Actinomycetota > Actinomycetes > Mycobacteriales > Pseudonocardiaceae > DASYTH01. The sequence continues at coordinate 58,665 of NZ_DASZCQ010000221.1, forward strand.
AAAGGCGTCATCCACGCCAACCAGGCCGCCAACAAGAAGTCCGCGATGGCGAAGAGGGCTAACCAGCTCTGAGGTTCGCTCCGGTTGGGGGCCGCGGGTGGGCCCCGGGGATGGTGGGGCGAGCGGTTCGGCGGGGTGTCCCCTCCGCTTGCGCGCCGCCGGTTGGCGGGGTGGCTTGCTTTCAAGATCGCGGCGTACCCCTGCTGGAATCCCAAGCCCAGCAATCCACCCAATCCCAGCCCGGCCCGCCCCACGCTGGAACCACCATCGGGCACCTCACCCCAGCCCCGCCAAACCGCCCAATCCACACCACGCTGGACCGCCACCCGGCGACGTCGCCCAGCCATCCGCTCAGACCGCCCGGGCCAGCCACCCCGCCAACCGACACCCCCGCATAAGCCGCCCACCCAACCGCCCTGGCCTCAACCACGCTGAAAACCGCCACCCCGCAACCCCGCCCAGCCATCCGCTCAAGCCGCCCCGGCCAGCCACCCCGCCAACCGGCACTCGCCCGAAGCCGCCCAGCCACCCACCCAAACCGCCCGATCCACACCACGCTGGACCGCCGCCCGGCGACGTCGCCCAGCAATCCGCGCAGACCGCCTGGGCCAGCCACCCCGCCACCCGGCACCCACATAAGCCGCCCGCCGCTCACCCAAACCGCCCGATCCACCACCACGCTGGAAACCGCCACCCCGCAACCCCGCCCAACCATCCGCTCAGACCGCCCCGGCCAGCACCCCGCCAACCGGCACCCGCCCAAGCCGCCCAGCCACCCACCCAAACCTCGCGCCCCCACCCTCCCGGGCCCCTACCTC
>NZ_DASZCQ010000222.1:0-2127 GCF_035942955.1 Actinophytocola sp.
GGCGCCGGCCTGACCGGGCTGCTGTCCGGCCGGCGCCGGGGTTCCGTTGCCCGCCTTGGTCAACGTGAACGTCAGCTCGCCGCTGACCGGGTGCCCGTCCGCGGACAGGACCCGGTAGCCGATCTTGTAGACGCCGGCCGGGCCGAGCGAGCGGACCTGCGCGGTGACCACGTTGCTGGCCACCCGCACCGAGCCGGCCTCCCAGTGATCGTTGCTCGGACCGACCACCGCGACCGAGTTGAGCCCCTCGCCGGCCTGGACGGGCTGGTCGAACCGCAGCTCGATCCGCTGCGGGCCGGACTCCAGCCGCGCCCCGTTCGCGGGGTCGCTGCCGATCAACGAGTTGTGCGCGGATGCCATCGGGGTGAAGCCGAGCATGAGCCCGGCCACCGCCGCGGCCAGGGCGAGCGTCCTCATGCGACTTTGCGCGCTACGCATTCGCGTCGGCGGGGCCGGTGAGACGCCGATCTTGCGCTGGCGACGATCGATGCCCCGCCACCGCGAACGCGTGGCTTCGCCGGAGGCGCGCTCGGTGGTCACCTTGATTGCCGCCGGGGCGCTTCCTATGCCACTCATGATTCTTCGCCGGCCTTGGCCGAGGCGATGGCGCGGCGGGCCCGGAGCGTGGCGCCGACTCCGACACCGAGGCCGAGCGCGCCGACCACGAGCCCGGCGCCGCCGAGCCAGCGGGCCGTGTTGTCCGATGTGGACGGTGCGGCGGTTGCGCCGCCGGCCGTGGCGTCGGGCGAGGTGCCGGTGCCGTTGTCGGCGGCCTGGGCGGCGTCGCCGTTCCCGGCGGCCTCGAGCGCGATCACCGGGGCCGGGTGCTCCGGCTCGGGGGCGCCCGCGGCCGGCGGCGGCTCGTTCCAGTTCACCACCTTGCCATTGTCGTAGGTCTGGGCCGCCGGCACGACGAGCCGGTCGGTGTTGTCCGGCAGGGGCCCGCCGGAGACCTCGAACTCGGCGAACTCGCCGGGACCGATCCGGGTGCCGGCGGCCGCGGTCCAGGTGACGGCGCTGACCGCCTCGGCGATCTCGGCGCCGTGCACGGTGATCGGCTTGGCCAGCCTGGCCTTGGTGATCTGGGCCGTCCAGCCCGGCATCGGCTTCGTGCGCAGCGAGGCGATCGGCGTGTCGGGCGAGAACCTGATCTCCAACTTGACCGTGCCGGCGGTGTCGTCCTCGTTCGGCACCCGGAAAGTGATCTTGGTGAAGCCGCCCTGCTGGGCGGGCTCGCCGATGACCTTGGCGGTCACGTGCGCGGCGGCGGGGCCGGCGCCGAGCAGCACGGCCGCGCCGGCCGCGGTGAGCACGGCTGCGGCCTGGGCAAACCGGCGTCGAGATCTATTTGTCGACATAGGGATTTGGCTCCTGAGGATGAGTGGGGACCGGCGAGCGGGTGGCGCTTCGCCGGTTGGTGGGGGGAGGGGGATCTCAGGAGCTGGCGGGCGGACCGCGCCGGGCCCGGACGCGGCGGAGGAGGATCTCCAGCAGCGGGCCCGGCCGGTCCGGCACCGCCGACGTCGGGACGATCGCCGCGGGCGCGGGGACCGGCGCGGAGCGCAGCACGGCCAGCTGGCCGCGCAGCCAGTCGAGCGCGGCGGAGACCAGGGTGAGGGCCGCGGACGCCTTGACCAGCAGGGCCGCGGTGAGCACGGTGGCGGCCGCGTGCGCGGCGAGCATGGCCCAGCCGTCGACCGCGGCCGGCCCGGCGCCGTGGGCATGCGCGCCGGCCACCCGGGTCAGCAGCAGGTGCAAGGCGAGCTGGATCGCGCCGAGCAGCACGGTCAGCGGCACGACACCGCGCGGCCGGTGCATGACCACCGCGCCGACCCAGGCCAGCAGCGCGGTGAGCGGCAGGACCGTGCCGAACTCGGGCGTCCCACCGCCGGCGGCCCCGTGCGCGGCGACCGCGAGGGCCATCGAGGCAAGGGCGAGCAGCCAGCCGCGCACCGCCCGATGCGGCGGCATCACCCCGCGTGCCCTCACGACTTAGCAGCGTATTCGCCCGGGCAAGAGCCGCGGGTGGGACGTGATCACACACCCAGCCGCTTGAGGATCTCCCCCTCGATCCGGTCGAGCTCGACGGCCACCGCGCGGTGCGCCGCCTTGCGCCGGGCGCTCGGC
>NZ_DASZCQ010000223.1:0-33772 GCF_035942955.1 Actinophytocola sp.
TTGCTTTCGGCCGTTCCCGGCTGCGTCGGAACGCCGGGGTGGTTCCGTTGTGCTTGCTGGGCACGGCGTTCCGTGGCACGGCTGTGGACAGGCGCCCGTGTACTGATTGCGGGGCAGCCCTGTCCACAGCCGTGCACCGGAGTCGGTTTCCCTCGGCTAGTGGGGCCGGTCACGTAGCCATGACCGGGCAGGTGCTGGTCGCCTGGGCGGGGTTGGTGGCGAGGTGGGGTCGCACGCCTGTGGACAGGTGCCCCGTCCACACCCGCGGGGCCCGCCCTGCCCACAGGCGCGCTCACCTTGAAAAGACCTTTTCAAAATCTATTTATGAAGAAATGGTCAGTACGGTGGAGGATCCGGATCCGACTCGGCCGGTTGGGTGACTGGCTCGGGCTCCACCATGTGCGTGAACCCCAAGGGGCTGGTCCACTCCAACCGGTCCCGGCCGAGTGTGCGCACCTGCCAGCCGCCTTCGTGTTTGGCGCGGTGGTGCCGCCGGCACAGGCACTGGCAGTTCTGGTCGCAGGTGGCGCCGGTTGGCCAGGGGATGCGGTGGTCCACATCGCACCGGCGGGCTCGACGGGTACAGCCGGGGTAGCGGCAGGTGCGATCGCGCACCTGCACGAACGTCTTCAACCACTGCGGCGGCACATAGCTCGGCGACGTCAAATCCACCACCACGCCGGTGTGGGGGTCGGTGCGCAGCCACCGCCAGCTCGTCGCCTCCGCCGCCAACTCCCGAGCCGCCTGGGCAGTCACCGGAAGCCCGTCTACCTCGGCCGGGCCCGAAGCGGGCATCGTCAGGTGAACCTCGACCACCCGGTTGCTGCCGGTGTCGGTGCCGAAGAGTAGGTCCAGGGCGATGTCGGCTTCGAGGTGGGCGAGGGTGCGGGGTTCGTTGCCCAGTGCCTTCATGCTCGGGCTCGGTCGGCGATGACCGCGTGTGCGGTGGCGATGTGCTCTGCCGTGTGGTGGATGGTCAGCGCCGCCATGCCCGGTTCGGTGGGGTAGGCATCGACCCGCCGCCCCCGTAGCTGTTCCCGACGGCGTTCCTCGGCGCCCTCCGGGTCCACCGCCAACACTGCCTTGGCCAGGGTGTTGCGTAGCTGGGTGGGGGTCTGCTGGCCGGCGTTGTCTAGCACGTGGGCTTCCACGGCCAGGGCGTGGTCGTCGGACAACTCGGCCACCGCGTCGGCGATCAGCTGGGCCTTGTATTCCTCGATCCACCCCTGATCCAACGCCACCAACGTCTGCGGCAGCCGCTCAACCAGAGTCCTCGCGAACTTCAACCGACGCTGCGCGGCCCGGTCGGACAGATGCAGCTGAGTGGCCACGTCAAGGTAGGCGAACTCGTCATCCTGGGTGTCGCGGGCGTAGGCGGCCAGCTGGTGCAACTGGACGGCTTGGTAGTGGCCGATCAGGACACCGGCCAACGCCGCGTCCCCGAGGAGATCTCGAGGCTCGGTCGCGGGCTGGTGGTCCTGAATGACGAGCACACCGACACGCTAGCCGACCCCACCGACAATTCCGGACCACCAGACCCATGATCAACAAATTGGGGAAAGATATTTGGAGAGCAGGCTGGTCGACCCAGCCTCATGACCGTCGCCGGGTCGGGTCGAGCTCCGACGCGACATAGGCGCTCGCCGCCTTCAGGATCTCGTTGGCACGTTTGAGTTCGGCGTTGTCTTTCCGCAGCCGCCGCAACTCGTCAAGCTCCGATGTGGATAGACGGTCGTCCCGCTCGCCGCGGTCGGCCTCGTCCTGGCGGATCCAGGTGCGCAACCTTTCCGGATGCACCCCCCACTGCTCGGCCAGCCGCCGGATCAGCGGCTTGGGGTCCGACTCCCGATACAGACGTACTGCCCGAGCCCGCAGTTCGTCGGGGTACTTCTTCGGTGCCGCCACGAAGACTTCTCTCCTGGCCCATCAGACCATGATCGAAAGTCTCCGGAGAAGCGGGGGAAGCTCACTCACCGCAGGCGGCTGGGGTCGGTGTGGCGCACGCTCAACCCAGGACAACCAGCACTGCTGGTGCTGGTGTCCCTGCGCACAGGCGAACCGTCCCCCGAGGTGGGCGCCGGGTCCGCGGTCTGTGCCACGACATGGTGGCACCATGTCAACGACACCGTCGACCTGCTGGCCCAGCGGACCCCGAAACTGCCAGAGGCACTGCGCAAGGCGAAACGGCAGGACATGGCCTACGTAGTCATCGACGGCACGCTGATCCCGATCGACCGGATCGCCGCCGACCGGCCCTTCTACTGCGGCGAGCACACGATGCACGGACTGAACCTGCAGGTGATCGCGTTGCCAGACGGCACGATTCTGTGGGTATTCGGTGACCTGCCCGGCAGCACCCACGACATCGCCGCCGCCCGGGGCGGCAAGCATCCTCGCCGCGCTGCGCGACACCGGGCTGATCGCCTTGGGCAACAAGGCCTACCGCGGCGACGACCACACCCGGCCACCACCTGATCACCCCGCACAAAGGGGGCCGCCACCAACCCAAGCCCCACAACGACGCCAACCGCGCCCACGCCCGCCTGCGCGGACCCGACGAACGCACCAACGCCCAACTCACCACCCGGCACATCCTGCACAACCTCCACTACTGCCCCCGCCGCGCCGGCCAACTCGCCAACACCATCCACCCACTACACAACCACCAGGTCACCGCCGGATGACAACGCTCAGTTGTGTTTGCGGAACTCGGGCCACATCTCGGACCATGGGCGGATGGGGTCGCGGCAGACGAGGATGAGTTTGCCGTCTTCTTGGTTGTCGAGGCCGATGCCGTTGTCGATGTGGCCTTGTTCGGTGCAGGAGGTGAAGAAGGGGGTGGCTTGGCGGGCGGGTTCTTTGGTGATGGTGACGACGACGCGGGCGGATTCGGGTGGGGAGCCGCGGAAGTAGAGTTCGTTGTGGCCACTGTAGATGTGGGGGAGGCCGAAATCTTTGGCGTAGCGGTCGAGGATGCCGGCTTGACCATAGTTCTGGGCCAGGATGACGGCCTTGGCGCGGTCGTCGGGGGGGAGGTTTCGTACGACGGTGGCGACCTGGGTGACGAACTGGGGCCAGCCTATGGATTCTCTTGGTACCTCGTTGAGGGCGAAGAGGGGGGTTCCGGCGGCGGCGGGCGGGGGGACGAGGGGCAGGACGGGGAGCGCCGTGAGGATTGCGTTGAGGGTGACCGATGCGACAAGGAGGTTGCGGCGGCGGGTGCTGGTGGACAGCCAGCGGACGGTGGGCTCGCAGCCGGCGGCGAACATCAGCAGGTGCAGGCCGAACAGGTAGTCGGCGCGGCCGGCCGAGTACAGCACCAGTGCGCAGGCTACGGGGTAGGCAATGGCGAAGCAGCGCAGCCGGGGGTCTCGCCAGAGGCGGAGCAGGCCGGCGGCGGCGATGATGGCGAGTGGCGGGCCGAGCAGCAGGATCTGGAGGGGGGCGAACAGGGCGAGGTTTCGGGGGCCGTTCCATTCCTTCAGGGCGTCGACCATTTGGGCCTGTGGCCAGTCGTTGGTGAGTTGGTACCACAGGTTGGGCAGGGCGATCAGGACGGCCAGCAGGGCGGCGGCCCAGAGTCGCTTGTCGCGCAGGACGGTGCGTGGGCCGGCGAGCAGGATTCCGGTTCCTACGCCGATGATCAGTAGGAGGATCAGGTGGCGGTTGTAGGTTGCCAGGCCGGCGACGGCGCCGACGGCGAACCACCATCGGCCGTCGGAACGCACGAGCGCGCGCAGCGTGAACAGGGTGGCGGCGGTCCACAGCGCGAGATCGAGGCTGAGCGTCAGCAGCGTGTGCCCGGCGACCAGCACCATTGACGAGGTGGCCGCTCCGACGGCGGCGAGCACCTGCGCATTCCGTCCGCCGCCGAGCTCGCGACAGATCAGTGCGACGAGCACCACCACGAGCGAGGCGATCATGGCCGGAAAGATGCGCAGGGCCACCACGTTGTCGCCGAAAATGGTGATCGAGGCTCGGGCGATCATCGGGGTGAGCGGTGGGGTGTCGAAATAGCCGAGCGCCGGTTGTTCACCGAGCAGCCGGAAGTACAGCTCGTCGCGGTAGTAGCCGTACCACGGGCTCAGTGCGAGCAGGATGCCGAACAGTGCCACGGAGATCGCGATGACCGGACGCCGTGCGGTCGGGGTCGTCGCGGGCGCGCGAGTATGCTCATTGACAAGCATCGGATTTTAGCTCCCCTGCCAGAATCTTTGACGGCTGTCATCGACGATACGGCCGGGAATTTGTGTGCACTACCGCCAAATGGGTATGCTCGAACACCACAGGGGCATTCGTCGAAAATGTCACGCTGATCGCGTGTTCTTATCATGGGTCGGCATATTAAGAATTGTCTGCCGAACCAGAGCGTGGATCCGGTAGCGCGGCTGACCGTTGGCGTCCGGCGGGGCCGGACGGACCAGCCGGGTGTCGATCAGGTGCTCCAGGATGTCCTCGGCCGCCCGCGGCGCGATCGCCAGGGCCCTGGCCGCCGCCCAGAGCGGGAACTCCGGCGACGGCAGGGTGGCCAGCCGGCGCAGCCCCGGCAGCAGCCCGCCGGCGAGGTTCCGGCAACCGTGCTCGATGGTCTCCCGTACCCGCGGTCCCAGCTCGTCTACAATAGACGGTGCGGCGGTGATCCGCCGGACCAGGTGGGAAATCGACCAGTGACCCTTGGCGGCCAGCCTGGCGCCGGCGGCGCGCAGCGCCAGCGGCAGGTGGCCGCACAGCTCGGCGAGCCGTTCGGCGGCCGCCGGCTCCGCGGCGAGCCGGCGTGGCCCGGCCAGCTTTCCGAGCAGAGCCAGCGATTCGCTCGGGTCCAGCACGTCCAGGTCGATCACGTCCAGCTCGGCGGCGGTGCCCAGCCAGGTCCGGCCGGTCACGATCACCAGGCACGCGGATTCGCCCGGCAGCAGGGGAAGCAGCTGCGCGTCGGCGGCGACGCCGTCCAGCAGCACGAGCATCCGGCGCCGGGCGAGCCGGCTGCGGTAGAGCTGGATCCGCTCGTCGACGGTGGCCGGGATGGCGTGGTCCGGCGTGCCCAGCGCGCGCAGGAACCAGGTCAGCACCTCGGCCGGATCCGGCGGCCGGCGCCCGGCGCCGCCGAGATCGGCGTACAGCTGCCCGTCGGGGAACTCGCCGGCGCAGGCGTGCGAAGCCCGCACGGCCAGCGCCGTCTTGCCAACGCCGGGCATGCCGATGACCATGAACCGGCGTCGCGCACCGGCGGCCAGCAACGTCAGGTCGGCCGCGCGGCCGGTGAACGTGGCGATGTCGGCGGGCAGCATGGCCGGGCGGACCGTCTGTCTACTTCGGATGGTCCAGCCCGTGCCGGGCTGATCGCGGCGAAGGATGGCGTAGTAGACCCGATCCAGCGCCTCACTCGGGCTGACCCCCAACTCCTCGGCGAGGATCCGGCGGCCCCGGTCGTACACCGCGAGCGCGTCGGCCTGCCGGTGGCAGCGGTACAGCGCGGTCATCAGCTGTGCCCGGAACCGTTCGCGGAGCCGGTGCTCGGCGACCAGGCCGGTCAGCTCGGGCACCAGCAGGGTATGGCGGCCGAGAGCCAGGTCCGCGTCGATCCGGCTCTCCAGGGCGGCGAGCCGGGCCTCCTCGAGCCGTGGACCCTCGGCGTTGGCGAGGAAATCGGTGACGTCGGCCAGCGCACGCCCGCGCCACAGGGCCAGCGCCGAGGTCAGCTGCGCCGCCGCCAGCTCGTACCGGGCCGCGGCCAGGTGCCGCTGGCCGAGCCCGGAAAGCCGCTCGAACTCGAGCCGGTCCACCCACGCCGGGCCGGTGCGCAGCAGGTATCCCGAATGCTGCCGGACGATCCGGCAGCCGGGCCCGAGCCGCTTGCGCAACCGGGACATGTACGTGTGGATCTGCGAGGTCGCCGTCGCCGGCGGCGCCGACCCCCACAGCAGCGTGCCGAGCCGGGCGTCGGTGAGCTCCGTCTCGCGGGCCAGCAGCAGCGCGGCGACCACCGTGCGCGGCTTGGCGCCGTCGAAGGTGAGCCGGCGGTCGCCGTCGCGGGCCTCGACCGGGCCGAGGACTCGGAACTCCATCCGGCCCGTGGTCAGCGGCGGGCGGGCTCGAGTGCGGCACTGTCGCAACCGGACACCAGGACGATCGGGTTGCAGCGGGCGACGGTGCCGCCGGGAATGGCCACGAAGTACGGGCTGCCGAACCGGTCGGCCATGCCCGGCGCGGGGTAGTCGGTGCTCACCCACTGCGCCCCGCTGGCCAGCGCGGTGTCCCGGTGGGCCGGGTCGTTGGCCCTTGCCTCAAGGGTGTCGTGATCCGCCCGGGTGCGCACCATGTAGCCCCGGCGAACCAGGTCGGTGATCTGCTCGGGACCGCCGGCGTCCCAGACGTACCGCTTCATGAACGCCCCGTCCGGCTGGCCCGGCTGGCTCTGGGTGAACATCAGGCGGCCCTCGAGGCTCGGATTTCCCTGGACGTAGGCATCCCGGTAGGTGGTGACGAAACCCTTCTGGTCCATCAGGAACATCACCTTGCCGCGGGTCTGCTCGACCGTGGGCCAGCCGGAGGCCAGCACCGACTGCTCGAGCGTCATGCCCGGCCGCCGCACGCTGTCCGGAGTGATCAGCCGGTCCCGGGAGAACACGCTGAGGATCTCCCGTTCCAGAGCCAGCATGCGATCCCGCGTCCACGGCAGCGGAATGACGGTGCCGGGCACCGGGGTCGGGTCGCCGGGCACGGTCAGCGGCGCGTCGTTGAACTCCAGCATGATCGCGATCGCGAGGTGCCCCCGGTTGCGGTCGGACCAGTCCTTCACCTGGCGCAGGCAGGCGACGAGGGTCAGGCACCTGGTGTGGTAGTCGGCGTCCTGGGCGTGCAGCACCTTCGTCCCCGGCTGCCGCATCGCCGGGTCGTAGGGCCCCTCGCCGGCCAGCTCGCGCAGCATGGGGGTCGCGTACAGGCCGCCGTCCGGGTCGGCGAACACGTCGAACTCCACCTGGCGCACGTGCTGCGCGCCGAGCTGCTCGTTGATCGGGGCCGCGGTGAACTCCAGCTCCGTCTCGGTCGCCGGGGACAGCTGGATGCGGATCGCCTTCTCCGCCGGCGTCGCCTCGACGTGATAGCTGTTGTGCGAGCCCACCACCTGGATCTGGTTGAGCCGCACTCCGTCATGGCTCGACGCCACGCCAATGTCGTTCGACCGCGCGCTGGCCACCGCGGGAATCGTGAACAGCATGCCGAGCACCAGGGCCGCCGTGGCCATCCTGCGCCGACGGGGAGTCCGTAACATGTGCCACCTCCGCTGCGTCCACAACGTGACCCCATACATCGTTGAGGGCGCCGCTCATTGCGGAGTAACCACGCGGCAAGCGGATCAGCTGGCCGCGCGCCAGTACGGGTTCGCCTGCTGCAGCCGGTGAAGCTGCCGCCACCAGCTGTCGATCGTCGGCTCCGCGGCCAGGTCGGCGTAGGCCACCGGCAGGCCCCGGACCCGCCATGTGTTGACCAGCCGCATGAGCGCCAGCGAGCTGACGCCGAGCCGCATGAGGTCGCCCCGATCGGGAATCTCCTCCGGCGGGCGACCGACGATCCGTGCCACCTCGCGCAGCAGCCCGGCCTTCGTCACAGCCGGTTCGTCCATCGTGCCCTACTTCCTCCAGCGGCCATCCCGATGCTGCCCGGCGTTCCCATACTTTGCCCATATTCGGGCCATATCCGTCAGTCCGTGCGGATCACCCGGACCTCGCCGGCCGGGATGTGCAGCAGGCCGTCGCACGGGCTGCCGGTGAGCAGCTCGGTGCCGGTGGCGGGGAGCTTGGCGTCCTGGTCGGCGTGGTTGATCGCGATGCGGAACGGGCCGCGGCGCACCAGCTCCAGGTCGGCCGGCAGGTCGTCGCGCGGGGCGAGACCGGCGTCGGCGCAGGCGCGGCGCAGCACGTCGTCCAGATCCCCGGCGCGCAGCCGGGTGGAGACGTACCAGGCGACGCCACCGCCGACCGGGTGGCGGGTGACCGCGGGCGCCGCGGCCGCCGGTCCATCCAAATAGGACAGTATGGGAGTTGCGCCGCGCGGCGTGATCAGCTCGGTCCAGGTGTCGGCGGTGGCGCCGTTGTCCAGGTGGACCGACTCGTCGGAGCGCAGCGGACGGAACTCCTCGACGGTCAGGCCGAGCAGATCGCGCAGGGCGCCGGGATGCGGGCCGGGGTGGACGGCGTCGTTGGCGTCGACGATGCCGGAGAAGTAGGACACGACGAGGGTACCGCCGTTTTCGACGTAGCGGGTGAGGGCCGTCGCGGTTTCGGCGGTGGTGAGGTAGAGGCTGGGCACGATCAGCAAAGGGTGGTCGGGCGGGTCGGTGGGGCGGACGAACTCGACGGTCAGGTGGGCGCGCCAGAGCCATTCGTAGTAGGCGTGGACGCGCTCGACGTAGTCGAGGTCGACCGACGGGCGGCAGTCCAGCTCGAGCGCCCACCAGGATTCCCAGTCCCACACCATGCCGACGTCGGCGCGGACGGTCGTGCCGCGGACCGGGCCGAGGGAGTCGAGCGCGGCGCCGAGGGCGACGACGTCGCGCCAGACCTGGGTTTCCGTGCCACCGTGCGGAAGCATCGCGGAGTGGAACTTCTCGGCGCCGAACCGGGAGGCGCGCCACTGGAAGAACAGCAGCCCGTCGGCGCCCCTTGCCAGGTGCGCAAGGCTGTTGCGGCGCAGCTCGCCCGGCCGCTTGGCGATGTTGCGCGGCTGCCAGTTGACCGCACTCGTCGAGTGCTCGAGGACCAGCCACGGCCGCCCGCCGGCCACGGCCCGGGTCAGGTCGGCGGCCATGGCCAGCTCGATGTGGTTGTCGGCCTGCTCGGCGCGCAAGTAGTGGTCGTTGGACACCACGTCGACCTCGTCGGCCCAGCGCCAGTAGTCCATGGTCTTGCAGCTCGCGATCATGAAGTTGGTGGTGACCGGGATCCCGGGGGACAGCCGGTGCAGGATGTCGCGCTCGGCCCGGAAGTTGGCCAGGTGCTCCTCGGCGGAGAAGCGCAGGAAGTCCAGCTGCTGCGCGGGGTTCCCGGCGGTCGGGGTGAGCCGGGCCGGCTCGATCTCGGCCCAGTCGCCGTAGCGCTGCCCCCAGAACGTGGTGCTCCAGGCCGCGTTGAGCGCGGCGAGTTCGCCGTAGCGGCGCCGCAGCCAGGTGCGGAACGCCGCGGCCGAGGTCTCGCAGTAGCAGGACGGGTTGTGGCAGCCGTACTCGTTGTGCGCGTGCCACAGCACGAGCGCCGGGTGGCCGGCGTACCGGGTGGCCAGCTGCTCGGTGATGCGCGCGGCGGCCGCGCGGTAGTCCGGTGAGCTCGGGCAGAACGACTGGCGGGCGCCGGTGCCGAACACCTGGCCCGCCCGGCCGACCAGGCGGCTCGCCGGGTACCGGTGGGTGAGCCAGGCGGGTGGGGCCGCGGTGGGCGTCGCCAGGTCGACGGCGATTCCCCCGCCGTGCAACAGGTCGAGGACCCGGTCCAGCCAGTCGAACCGGTACTCGCCCTCGGCCGGTTCGAGCTGGGCCCAGCTGAACACGCCGACGGTGACCAGGTTGACGCCGGCCTCGCGCATCAGGCGCACGTCCTCCGGCCAGACCTCCGGCGGCCACTGCTCGGGGTTGTAGTCGCCGCCGTAGGCAATGCGGTCGAGTCTAGGGATGATCATGGCGCCCTCCCGCAGCTCTCTGTGAGCGCTCACAGCAACATATCGGCTGATGAGAACTATTGACAGGATCGCGCGGCGAGTTCAAAACTGTGAGCGCTCACAGTTCCTTCCTTGTCGGCCGCGACGAGGTGGTGCGGCTGCTGCGGCGGCTCATCGCGGGAGAGCCGAACTCGGCTGTGATCTTACCTACTGAGCTCGTTATCAGAGAATCCGCTTTAACTGTCCATAAGGGAGTGTGTCATGTCCACCCTGCGCCGACGCACCGTCCTCGCTGTCCCGTTCGCCGCCACACTGGGAACGCTCGCCACGCAGATTCCCGCATCCGCCGCCGTCGGTCCGCTGATCCGGGGTGCGGATATCTCCTTCACCCTGCAGGAGGAAGCCGCGGGTCGGTCCTACCGGGACGGTGGGGTGGTGCGCCCGATCGAGCGGATCCTCGCCGACCGCGGGGCCAACTTCATCCGGTTGCGGGTGTGGACCGCGCCGCCGCCCGGCTACAGCACGCTGAGCTCGGCGCTGACCCTGGCCCGCCGCGCGCACGCCGTCGGCCAGCAAGTGCTGCTGAACCTGCACTACTGCGACTTCTGGGCCGACCCCAGCAAGCAGCCCACCCCCGCGGCCTGGGCCGGTCAGGACCTGCCGACCCTGGCCCAGACCGTGCGCCGGTACACCCGGGACGCCGTGGCCGCGTTCGCCCGCCAGGGCACCCCGGTCGCGATGATCCAGGTGGGCAACGAGATCACCAACGGGATGCTGTGGCCGCTCGGCCAGATCTACCGCTCCGACGGTGAGCACTGGGCCGAGTTCACCACCCTGCTCAAGGCCGGCATCGCCGGCGCCCGCGAGGGAAACCCGGCCGGCAACCCGCTGCAGATCATGCTGCACATCGACCGTGGCGGCGACAACGGCGGCTCCCGCTACTTCTTCGACCACGTGGGCACCCAGGGCGTCCAGTTCGACGTGATCGGCCAGTCCTACTACCCGATGTGGCACGGCTCGCTCGCCGCGCTGCGCGCCAACCTCAACGACCTGTCCACCCGCTACGGCAAGCCGCTGGTCCTGGCCGAGGTCTCCTACCCGTGGACCCTCGGCAACGGCGACCAGCTCGGCAACTTCGTCACGTCCAACAGCCAGCTCCCCGACGGGTCGAGGTTCCCAGCCACCCGCTCCGGCCAAGCCGCCTACTTCGAGGAACTGCGCGCCATCCTCGCCGCGGTCCCCGGCGGCCGCGGCGCCGGCTTCTTCGACTGGGAACCCGGCTGGCTCCCCGGCGTCGGCTGGACCACCGGCGAAGGCAACCCCAACGACAACCTCACCATGTTCGACTTCTCCGGCAACGCCCTCCCCTCCCTGCGCGCCTTCCGCCCGGGCAGCTAGCCGGGTAGGGCGGGTGTGGCTGCGCGAAGGCGGGACACATCTGCCCGAGGCCGGGACATGGCTGCCGGAAGGCGGGACACGCCCGGTGGCGGCGGGTGGTTTCCTCCGGCTGGCGCCTCCCGCGGTGTGGGATCACGCGCTAGCGTGGCCGGCGGGTAACGAGGCCCGGGAGGTTGGGATGGGTCGCCTTGTCGGTGTGGTTGCGGTCGTGGCGGCCGCCAGTTTGGTCAGCTCCGTGGTCGCGGCCGTGGCGGAGGAGGATGGGCGGCACGGTGCGGTTCGGCTGGAAGTGTTGTCGGGACCGGCGCGGTTCGTCAGCGGTGGGGCGGCGCGGGTCCGGGTGGCGCTGCCGGGGTCGGTTCCGCTGGACGCCGTGACGGTGACGGTGAACGGGGCCGACGTGAGCGACTCGTTCGGGCCCGACGACCGGGCTCGGCACGCGGTGGAGGGGGTGCTGCGCGGGCTGCCCCTCGGCGTGAGCACGGTCGAGGCGCGGGTGCCGGGCCACGGGCGGTTCGCGCGGGACACGCTGCGGCTGGTCAACCATCCGATCACCGGGCCGATGTTCTCCGGGCCCCAGCAACCCGACTTCTTCTGCTCGACGCCGGCGCACCTGGCCGGGTTCGACCTGGCCGGGCCGTTCCTCGACGACGACTGTTCGCTGGCCACTCGGGTCGGCTACTACTACCGCGCCGCGGACGGCACCTGGCGGCCGTTCGACCCGGCCGCGCCGCGCCCGGCCGACATGACGCGGACGACGACGAGCGACGGCGCCACGGTGGACTTCGTGATCCGCTGGGAGCGCGGCACGATCAACCGGTTCATCTACACGATCGCGGTGCTCGACCCCGACGTGTCCGGGCCGTCCGCGCTGCCGGCGTGGAACCGCAAGCTTATCTACTACTTCGGTGGCGGCGTGGCCATCGGACATTATCAGGGTTCGAACAACCAGGGTGAGTCCCGGTACGTGCACGGCCTCGGGCAGGGCTACGCGATCGCCTGGTCGACCGGGACGAAGACGAACACGCACTACAACCTGGTGGTCGGGGGCGAGACCGCGCTGATGGTCAAGTCCCGGTTCGTCACCGAGTACGACGACCCCGAGTACACCGTCGGGCTCGGCGGCTCCGGCGGCGGGATCCAGCAGTACGTGTACGGCCAGAACCACCCTGGTCTGCTCGACGGCGCGATCCCGCAGTACTCCTACCCGGACATGGTCACCCAGACGATCCACGTCGGCGACTGCGAGCTGCTCGAGCGCTGGATGGACCTGAAGGTGCGCGCGGATCCGACCTCGAAGTGGCGGGTGTGGAGCAACCGTACGCTCCTCGAGGGACTGTCTTCATCGGACACGATCGTCAACCCGTACCAGCCGCTGACCCCGTGGCTGGCCGCGCCCGGCTCGACCGAGTGCGTCAAGGGCTGGCGGGGCCTGTCGCCGCTGGTGCTCAACCCGAAGTTCGGCACCGCGCCGGGCATCACCCCGGAGCAGCAGGCCGCGGTCGAATGGACGCACTGGAACGACGCGGTCAACGTGTACGGGCGCGATCCGGTCACCGGCTTCGCCAGGTCCACATGGGACAACGTCGGTGTCCAGTACGGCTTGCAGACTCTGCTCAACGGACACATCACGCCGGCGGAGTTCCTCGACCTCAACGCCTCGATCGGCGGCTGGAAGCCGCCGGCCGAGAACGTGCAGGAGGGCTGCCCGTTCATCCAGACCGCCTGTCCGTCCGATGTGGACGTATGGAGCGCGCGGAACATGACGGCTCCCGGGCCGAACGGCGTGGCCCCGCGGACCGAGGGAAGCGTCGAGGCGATGCGGGCCGCCTACCGGTCCGGGCTGGTCTTCGACGGCAGGATCGACATTCCGATCATCGACTGGCGCCACTACCTCGACGCCGAGTTGGACATGCACAACGCCCGCCAGTCGTTCGCGTCCCGGCAGCGCATGCTGGACCGCAAGGGAAGCGCGGCCAACCAGGTGGTGTGGTTCACCGACGCCCGGCCGGCCCGCGCGTTCGACCAGACCCCGATGGCGCTGGCCGTGATGGACGAGTGGCAGCGCAACCTGCGCGCCCACCCCGAGCGCGGCGTGGTCGGGAACAAGCCGCCGGCGGCGGTGGACAGCTGCTTCGCCACCGACGGCACGCTGCTGCACCGGGGATCGGACGCCTGGCGCGGGATCATCGACTCCGGCCCGGCCGGCCCGTGCACCCAGCGGTTCCCCATCCACGGCACGTCGCGCACGATCGCCGGCGGCCCGTTCGACGAGCAGCACTACAAGTGCGCGCTGCAGCCGGTCGAGGCCGCGATTGCCCGCGGCGTCTACGGACCGTGGCGCCCGACCCCGGCCGAGGTGGACCGGCTCAAGCAGATCTTCCCCACCGGTGTCTGCAACTACGCCAGGCCCGATGTCGGCCGGCCGCACGCGTTCGGTTAGCCGGGGCGGCGGGCGACGATCAGCGCGTAGCCCAGCTCCGGCACCAGCGCGGCGGGATTGCGGAACGACTGCAGGATCGGGATGACGACCTCGCCGTAGCGCGCCAGCAGCTCGTCGTAGCGCCGGTCGACGGTCTCGATCACCCGCCGGCTGGTGATCTGGGTGTGCCTGCTGATGTCGAGGAACTCCACCAGCTCCAATCCGGACTCACGCACCAGCGCGCGGTAGCCGTCCTCGAACAGCAACGGGCTGGCGTGCATCAGGTCCAGCTGTTCCCGCACCAACCGCGCGTTCTCGTCGGTCATCGGGCCGAGCTGCAACTGGTCGGTGATCACGATCCGCCCGCCCGGCCGCAGCACCCGGCGGGCCTCCCGCAGCGCACGCGGCCGGTCCATGTGCATCAGCGCTTCGAAGATCCATACGACGTCGAAGCCGCCGTCCGGGAAGGGCAGATCCAGCGCGTCGGCGTAGTCGAACCGGACCCGGTCGTGCAGACCCTTTGCCACGGCCCGCTGGTTCGCCTCGTCGATCTGTGACTGGTTGTTGGAGACGCCGACGACCTCGGCGGGCGTCTTCTCGGCCAGCCGGAGGGCCGGCACACCGAGGCCGCAGC
Organism: Actinophytocola sp.; assembly: GCF_035942955.1. GTDB lineage: Bacteria > Actinomycetota > Actinomycetes > Mycobacteriales > Pseudonocardiaceae > DASYTH01. Next base: position 14,106 of record NZ_DASZCQ010000223.1, read on the forward strand.
CGATGTCGAGCACCCGCCCGCCCCCGCCGAGCTCGGACCTCTCGATGAGCAGGTCGGTCAACCGTTCGGTCGCGACCTGGATCGAGCTATCGTCCTCTTCGGACTCCCAGTAGCCCTGGTGGAAGTTGTCGCCCCACACGTCGAGCAGAACGAGGTTGGTCACCTCGTAGAACTCATCGGTCTCCGCGGACGTTGGCGCCGAATCCGTGGTCAAGACTGCCTCCCTAGGGCCCCCGGCGGCGGGGCGTGAGCCGACGAATCACCGCATCGTCATCATCCGGTCACGCCCCGCTCACCCGCATCTTGCGACGTGCGATTCGCACGCTAGATGCAGATCAGGTAGGCGCCGTGGTGCATCAGGACGGTTCCCAGCTCAGGGTTCCGGTACGCCTCGGTCACCAGCTGGTAGTCCTTGAACGGGTTGTACCGGCTGAAGCGGTCGAGGTACCACTGCCCCATCTCGTAGTCGTCGACGGTCGCGCCCATCGACATGGGCGTCTTGTCCTCCGTGCAGCTCAGATCGACCCGGCTGGCCGAGTCGGCGGGCAGCAGCCCGCCGCCGGGCTGCTCCGTGGCGCGGTGCTCGATCCCGTCGAACGCGTACTCGTACCCGCAGGCCGCCACCGCGGTCACCGACCAGTTGCCCGGGACCGCGCCGCCGAGCGCGCCGGACTGCTCGGTCGCCCGCGCGGTGACCGTGTTCAGGTCCTGGTTGACCGAGAAACCCTGGAATACGACCCGCGGGTCGGGCAGGTCGCCGACCGTGGGCGCCGGCTGCGATCCGTCGCTTGTGGACACCTGGCCGCCCATCCCGACCACCTTCGTCCCGCGCGGGCACTCGACCTCCACGTCCTTGATCGGAGTCGAGTCGTGCGAGCTCGGGGCGGAGACGTACATCGGCACGGTGTCGTCGGTGCAGTAGGCCCCGGCGGTCACGCTCCAGCTGGAATCCGTGCCGGTGAGGTCCTCCCGCGCCTTGACGACGAACTGGTACTGCAGCGCCCCGAGGTTGTGCAGCGGGAATGCGGACTCGATGAGGACCTGGCCCGCGCCCCCGGTCAGCTCCGCGGCGCCGCCGAGCACCGCCATGCCGGGCGGGCACACGGCCACCGCGATCTTCGGCGAGGACGAGTTGAACGCCGTCGTCGCCGGCACGAAGGTCACCGAAGGCACGGCGGCCCGCGCGGTACCGGTGGTCCCCACCACCGTGACCGCCGACAGCACCGCCGTCGCCGCCAGCACGGTGGCCACGCTCTTGTTCATGGCTTGCCCCTCTCGTCGGTAAGTGCCATGCCTGACACGACAAGGAGGGGTCGGCCACCCGAACCCTTACAGTTTCTCGCTATGACTACTTCGGCTGCGGTGCTTCGGCGGAGCGGGGCGATCGCCGAGATCGTCCTCAACCGGCCGGCGAAGCTCAACGCGATGAACATGGCGTGGATGCGGGATCTGGACGCGGCGGTCGGCGCGCTGCCCGGCGACCGGGAGCTGCGGGTGGTCGTCGTACGCGGGGCGGGGCGGGCGTTCTGCTCGGGCCTTGACCTGGACATGATGGCGGAGCAGGGAATGCCGCCCGGCTTCTTCGCCACCCAGGAGAAGATCTTCACCGCGCTCGAGCGCCTGCCGGCGATCGTCGTCGCGCAGATCCACGGCTACTGCCTCGGCGGCGGCCTGCAGCTCGCGCTCGCCTGCGACGTTCGGATCGCCAGCGCGGACGCGATGCTCGGCCTGCCGGCGGCGCTGGAGGGTCTGGTGCCGGGCGTCGCCGCCTGGCGGCTGCCCCGGTTCGTCGGCCTCGGCCGCGCGCTGCGCCTCGCCCTGCTCGGCAAGCCCGTCGACGCGGCCACGGCGCTCGACATGGGCCTCGTCGACCACCTGCTGCCGGTCGACGGGTTCGGTTCCGCGGCAAGCGAGATCGTGTCCCAGTACGCCGAGGTGCCGCACCGGGCCGCGGTGGGGATCAAGGAGATGGCCCGCTCGGCCTTCGACGTCCCGTTCGACCAGGCCTTCACCAGGGCGCAGGATATCGTCGCCGAGTGCCTACGGGATCCGGACACCGCCGCCGCCAGGCAGGCATGGGCCAATCGCTGACCCGCGCCCAGGTGCTGGGCTACCGGGCCGCGGTGCACCACCTGGAGCGCCCGGCGGGGGAGGGACCCGATCACCGAGCTAGCGGCGCAAAATGTTCGCCGCGGGACGTAGAGGGCCGCGGCCCGGCTCCGACCCTGTGGTGAGAGCGCGCCCGACGCGCGCCCGCATGGAGGAGAGCATCGGATGAAGTACATGCTGTTGATGAGCACCGGACCGGCCGACGGGGTGCCGCCGTCCTACGAGTGGACGCCGGAGGAGGTCAAGGCGAGCTGGGCGCACATGGGCCGGATCCACAAGGAGCTGGCCGAGTCGGGTGAGCTGGTCGGCGCGGAAGGCCTGTCCGGCCCGGAAACGGCCAAGATCGTGACCAGCGACGGGGTCGACGCCCCGATCGTGACCGACGGCCCGTTCCCCGAGTCCAAGGAGTTCCTCGCCGGCTTCTGGCTCATCGACGTCGACACCGAGGAGCGGGCCATCGAGATCGCCGCCCGAACCTCCGCCGCCCCGGGCCCCGGCGGCAGGCCGACCCGCAAACCCATCGAGGTCCGCCCGGTCATGACCGCGACCAACCCGGAGCTCTGACGCACCGGTCAGATCCAGATCGCGCACGGTATTCCATCGTTGAACACCTGGGGCGGGTCGGGCAGGCACACCGCGCCCGCCCCTAGGTGACGTTGACGAGTCCCCGGGTCGTCTTTAGTGTCTTTTGGGTTACGAGTCGAACGATGTTCGAGATGCCGAACAGCCCCTGCTCTAGGGACGCTCATGCGCGCAGCTGCAGCTTTTCGCCGGTTCCGAATCCGTCTCCTCGCCGTGGTGCTCGCCGCGGGCATGGTGGTCGGCCTGCCCGGCGCCGGGCAGGCCGTGGAGATCGACTACCGGGTGACGGTCGACGGGGCCGGCGCCGGCCCGGAGATCTCCGACACCATGTACGGGGTCTTCTTCGAGGACATCAACCGCGCGGCCGACGGCGGGCTGTACGCCGAGCTGGTGCAGAACCGGTCGTTCGAGTACGACCGGGTGGACAACGCCGCGTTCACCCCGCTGACCGGGTGGGCCCCGACGGCCGGCTCGGCGAGCGTCACGGTCGTCGACGACGAGGCCCGGCTCAACGAGCGCAACCGGCGCTACCTGCGGCTCGGCCTGCCGGCGGGCGTGATCAACGCCGGCTACAACTCGGGGATCCGGCTGGAGCAGGGCAAGACCTACGACTTCTCGGTCTGGGCGCGCACCGACGCGCAGGCGGGCACGCCGCTGACGGTCGCGCTCACCGATCCGGCCGGCGCGAACCTCGCCGCCCCACTGCGGGTCCAGGTGCGCGGCGACACCTGGACCCGGTACACCGGCTCGCTGTCCGCCCGCACCGCGAGCATCACCGGCCGCCTGCTGGTCAGCGGCGGGGGAGCGGGCACACTGCGGCTGGACATGGTGTCGCTGTTCCCGCGCGACACCTACAAGGGCCGGGCCAACGGGATGCGCCGCGACCTGGCCGAGAAGATCTCCGCTCTGCGCCCCGGCTTCATCCGCTTCCCCGGCGGCTGCCTGGTGAACACCGGCAGCCACTACGGCTACGAGGCGCCGGACTTCGAGCGCCGGCGGTCCTACCAGTGGAAGGACACCATCGGCCCGGTCGAGCAGCGCGCCACCAACGCCAACTTCTGGGGCTACAACCAGTCATACGGCCTCGGCTACTACGAGATGTTCCAGTTCGCCGAGGACATCGGCGCGATGCTGCTCCCGGTGGTGCCCGCGCTGGTCACCGGGTGCGGGCAGAACCGGGCGACCGACGACCCGGCGTTGCTGCAGCGGCACATCCAGGACACGCTTGACCTGATCGAGTTCGCCAACGGTCCGGCCGACTCGACGTGGGGGCGCGTGCGGGCGCAGATGGGGCATCCGCAGCCGTTCGGCCTGACCCACCTCGAGGTGGGCAACGAGGAGAACCTGCCGGACCAGTTCTTCGCCCGCTTCACCGAGTTCCGCGCCGCGATCGCGGCCAGGTACCCGGACGTCACGGTGATCAGCAACTCCGGACCCGACGACATCGGGGCCACGTTCGACCGGCTCTGGCAGCTCAACCGGCAGGCCGGCGTGGCCATGGTCGACGAGCACTACTACAACAGCCCCACCTGGTTCCTGCAGAACAACCTGCGCTACGACGGCTACGACCGCAACGGGCCCAAGGTGTTCCTCGGCGAGTACGCGTCGCTGGACAACCGGTTCCGCAACGCGCTGGCCGAGGCGAGCTACCTGACGGGCGCCGAGCGCAACGCCGACGTGGTGCGGCTGGTCTCCTACGCGCCGCTGCTGGCCAACGAGGATTACGTGCAGTGGCGGCCGGACATGATCTGGTTCAACAACCGCGCGGTGTGGGGATCGGCCAGCTACGAGGTGCAGAAGCTGTTCATGACCAACGTGGGCGACGGTGTGGTGCCAAGCACCTCGACCGGTTCACCGTCCACATCGGAGCCGATCACCGGCGCGGTCGGACTGTCCACATGGGGCACCGCGGCCGCCTACGACGACGTCCAGGTCACCACGGCCGCCGGCGCCGAGCTGTTCGCCGACGACTTCTCCGGCACCGCCGACCGGTGGACCAACATCGCCGGCCGCGGCTCGTGGGCGGTCAGCGACGGCGCCTTCGTGCAGTCCGACGCGGTCGCGGAGAACACCATGGTGATGGCCGGCGACCCGGCGTGGCGCGACTATGACCTGAACGTCAAGGCCACCAAGCTGTCCGGCCGCGAGGGCTTCCTGGTCGGCTTCGGGGTCAAGGATTCCAACAACTACTACTGGTGGAACATCGGCGGCTGGAACAACACCCAGACCGCGGTGGAGAAGGCGGTCGGCGGCGGCAAGGAGATCATGGTCGCGGACGGCACCCGGGTGGAGACCGGCCGGGCGTACGACGTGCGGATCCAGGTCCGCGGCCGCAACGTCCAGCTGTTCCTCGACGGCCAGAAGTGGGGCGAGTTCACCGACAACAAGGTGCTCGAGCCGTTCCGCCAGGTCGTCACCCGGGACCGCGCCACCGGTGAGCTGATCATCAAGGTGGTCAACGCGCAGGATGCCGCCGCCCGTACCACGGTCGAGCTTCGCGGCGTCCGGGTCGAGCGCGGCGCCCGCGTGATCACCCTGCAGGGCCACCCCGACGACGTGAACACCCAGTTCACCAGCCCGATCGCGCCGCGCGAGTCCCGGATGGACGTTGCGGACACGTTCACCCACACGTTCCCGCCGAACTCTGTCACATTCATTCGGGTCAAGACGAGGTGAGGGCATGACCGGGATCGACCGCAGAACCCTGTTCCGGGCCGGGGGAGTGGCGGCGGCCGCGAGCGCCCTGCCGGTCACGGCCGCCTCGGCCCAGGAGCCCGACCGTGGTGACCGCGCGCCGGCGCTGACCACCCGTAACCCGCTCGTGGAACAGCGGGCCGACCCGTTCATCACCCCGCGCATCGACGGGATGTACTACCTGACCGGCTCGGTGCCCGAGTACGACCGGGTCGTCGTGCGCGGTGCGTCCACTTTGGACGATCTGGCCGCGGCGCGGGAGCGGACGATCTGGCGGCGCCCGGAAAGCGGCCCGATGGGCGGCTTCATCTGGGCGCCCGAGCTGCACCGCATCGACGACCGGTGGTTCGTCTACTTCGCCGCGGGTGACTCCGACGACCCGTTCCGCATCCGCACCTACGTCCTCGAGTCGCCCAACGCCGACCCGCGTGCCGAGGGCTGGCTGCCGCCCCGGCGGATGGTCACCGCGTTCGACACGTTCACCCTGGACGCCACCACGTTCTCCCACCGCGGCCGGCGTTACTTCCTGTGGGCGCAGAACGAGCCGGGGATCGCCACCAACAGCAACCTCTACATCGCCGAGATGGCCTCCCCGCTCGAGCTGCGCACCACGCCGGTCCGCATCTCGGTGCCCACCGCGAGCTGGGAGACGCAGGGCTTCCGGGTCAACGAGGGCCCGGCGGTGCTGATCCGCAACGGCCGCGTCTTCGTCACCTTCTCCGCCAGCGCCACCGACGCGCGCTACGCCATGGGGCTGCTCACCGCCGACGAGAACGCCGACCTGCTCGACGCCCGCTCCTGGACCAAGTCCCCCAACCCAGTCTTCACCACCAACGCCAACACCAGCCAGTTCGGCCCCGGCCACAACTCCTTCACCGTCGCCGAGGACGGCGTCACCGTCGTGCTCGTCTACCACGCCCGCGACTACCGGGACATCGTCGGTGACCCCCTGTTCGACCCCAACCGCCACACCCGCGTCCAACGCCTGTACTGGAACGAGGACGGCACCCCCAGCTTCGGCGTCCCCGTCGGCCGCGGCGGCCCGATCAGCCGACTGTCCCCACTGGACAGTCCGGTGCTCGTCCTGCGCCACTTCGAGTTCCGCCTCCGCTTCGAAGGCAACGTCCGCGAGCTCGCCGACAGCCAGTTCCGCTTCACCCCCGGCCACCTCGGCCCCGGCACGGTGTCCCTGCAGTCGGTCAACTTTCCCGACCGGTACGTCCACGTGCCGGACGACGGCATCCTGCGCGTCGACCCGTTCTCCGACACCGACGCCTACGGCCGCGCCTCGAGCTTCGTGCGTGAGCCCGGTCTGGCCGACCGCTCCGCGGTGTCCCTCCGGGTCCTCACCCGGCCCGCCGCCTACCTCGCCCACGACGGCAGCGGCCGCCTGATCGTCACGCAGCCGGGTCGCACGACCACAGCCCGCCAACGCGCCACCTTCCGGGTCGGGTGAGCGCCCGGTATTCTGGGAGCGCTCCCAGAATCCCTGCCGGGAGCGTCCACAGGCTGCTCAAGGGGTGGAACATGGCTGTTCTACGAGCGTCCCGGCTGGCCGTTGGCATGGTTCTGCTCGCCTGCGTCGCGCTGGTCCAGGTGCCGGCGGAGGCAACCGGAATCGACACGGTGACCGGCAACGCGACGCACTTCGACGGGCTCGGCCAACCGTACGGCGGCTGCGGGCTGCCGCAGTCGGCGCTGGAGAGCCAGAACTTCGTTGCGCTCAACGTGTACAACACGCCGCGCGACTACAACTTCTACCCGCGGCCGCCGCCGCCCTCGCTGGCCGACAAGATCGGCTTGTGGGACAACGGACGCAACTGCGGCCGCTGGGTGCGGGTGACGATGGGCGACCTCTGCACCGGGATCAACGACGGCGCGCCCAACCAACCGTTCTGCCGCAACGGATCCTGGGTCAGCGACGGATACAACGGCGCCACCCTCGACCTGCTCGTCGCCGACAGCTGCGGCGACGCCAACGCCTGGTGCCGAGACGATCCCAACCATCTCGACCTGGCCAAGGACTCGATCAACCGGTTCCTGCGCAACGGAACCCCGGTCGGCGACCTGCTCCCCAACCACTGGAACAACCGCCGCGTCTCGTGGGACTTCATCCCGGCCCCCGACTACACCGGCGACATCCGGATAGGGTTCCTCCAGGGCGCCCAGACCTGGTGGGGTGCGGTCTCCATCTCCCGGCTACCCAACGGAATCCACGGCGTCGAGTACTTCGCCGGCGGAACCTGGCGGCAGGCCACCATGAACGGCGACATGGGCCAGTCCTACGTCCTCGCACCCACCGTGACCATGGGCACCCAGTTCCAGATCCGGGTCCGCGACGTCACCGACACCCTGATCAACAACGGCCGCGTCTACACGTTCACCCTGCCGGCCTCGTGCACTCCGCAGTGCAACACGCCCTACACCCAGGTCACCTACACCATCGGCTAGCCGGTCCGGACGAACTTGACCGCCTCGGCGCGGGCCGGGTTCGACCGCCTGCTACCGCTGGCCGAGGGGTATCCGTTGCGGCGCACCGGACATCCCGCGGCGGTGGCCTTCCTGGCGTCGGTCCTGTAGTTCGCATGCCGAACAATACTCAGGTATTGCGCGTTCTCCCTGGTGATACCTAGGGGTATTCGGGGATCGGTACCGAGGACCCGCGGATTTTTGGTGGGCATTGAACCTTCCCGGCGGATGCGCGTAATACACGGCAGACAATCCCTGGCTGAAGGACGGGAGACGATGACGAAGCGAGTCCGAATATCGGTACTGCTCGGCGCGCTGGTGCTGGTCGGGGCGTCCGCATGCGGCAGTGATGAGGCCTCCGGCTCGGGCGGCTCCGGCTCCGGCTCCGGCGGGTCCGGTGGGTCCGGTGGGATGACCGTCTCGATCGCCGAGCCGGCCGACGGGTCGTCGGTGCAGATGCCGTTCCAGGTCAAGGTCAACTCGAGTGTCGAGTTGGGAACGACGGAGTCCGGCAAGCACCACGTGCACCTCTACTTCGACGGCGACGACAGCAAATACGAGGTCGTCGAGTCGGACACCGTCGAGGTGTCCTCGTCGTCGAAGTCGGCGCAGGGCCTTTCACCCGGCAAGCACGAGATGAACATCTCGCTGCGCAACGCCGACCACTCACCGGCCGGCGCCGAGACCAAGATCATGGTCGACATCGGCGGCACCGGTGGTGGGGCGCCGCAACCGGCGCCGACGAGCGGTGGTTATGGCTACTGAGCGGTCCCGGCGAGTGCCCCCGGAGATCGTGCGACGTAACAACGCCAGAACCCGTTGGTTTCACGCGGGCGTGTACCTGACCGTATTGGTGCTGCTGTTTACCGGATGGTGGCTGACGCTCGGCGAAGAAGGCGAGCCCAGCGTGCTGTCGGAGTTGTTCGGTATCCCCGATACCGAGTTGCACACCAATATCGGTTGGGTATTCGCCGGGCTCGCGGCGCTGGGCGTCGTGCTCGGCTGGCGCGCGGCGTGGACCCTCGTGGTCGACTCGGTGCGGTTCCGACGCTCGGACCTCGGCTGGTTCGCGCGCTGGCCGGCGGCGGTGTTCACCGGGCGCTTCGGCCGGCACGAGGGCCATTTCGATCCGGGGCAGCGGATCATGAACGTGATCCTCGTCGGGACACTGCTCGCCCTCATCGTCAGCGGGGTCGGGCTGGTCACCGTGTCCGGCGGACCGGAGTTCGTGCTGTACAACAAAATCCACCGCTGGTCGACCTACCTGCTCACGCCGGCGCTTGCCGGCCACATCATCGTCGCCTCCGGTGTGCTGCCCGGCTACCACGGCGCCTGGCGCGCCATGCACCTGGGTGGACGGCTGCGCACCACGGTGGCGCGGCGGCTGTGGCCGGCCTGGTTGGAACGCCAGCAGGGCACGTCCGAGCCGGAGGCGCTCGCCGAGCCCGAACGCAAGAGGTAGTTGCCGGCGCCCGGCGGCGCGTGCTGAGCTACCACTCCGATGGTTGAGCACGTCGTTGTCGTCGGCGCCGGCGTCTACGGCGCGGCGGTGACCGCCGCGCTGATGCGGCGGGGCGCCCGCGTCACGGTGGTGGACGCCGGCGCCCCTGGCGGCGGCACCTCCGGCGCGACGTTCTCGTGGATCAACTCCTGCGGCAAGCAGCCCCGGCCGTACCACGACCTCAACGTCGCGGGCATGGCGGCGCACCGGCGGCTGGCGGACCGGGTGCCGCAGGGCGGGTGGTACCACGAGAGCGGCAACCTGGAGTGGGCCGCCGACGACGCCGGGCGGGCGCGGCTGCGCGCGAAGGTCGCCGGCGTCCTCGACTACGGCTACGAGGCGCGCTGGCTCGGCAGAGCGGAGGTGCTGCGCCTCGAACCGGACCTCGACCCCGCCGCGCTGCCGGCGGACGAGATCGCCTACTTCCCGCGGGAGGGCTGGCTCGAACCGACCCGGCTGATCGACTACCTGCTCGGCGCCGCGGTGTCCGGCGGCGCCGAGCTGGTGCGCGAGGACGCCGTCACCGGCCTGGAGGTGTCCGCCTGCGCGGTGCGCGCCGTCCGGCTCGCCTCGGGACGGCGGCTGCCCGCCGACGCCGTGGTGAACTGCGCGGGGCCGCGGGCCGCCGAGGTCGCCGCGCTCGCCGGGCTGGAGCTGCCGATGCGCAACACCCGCGGCGTGCTGGTCTACACCTCGCCGGTCGCCGTCCGGGTGTCCCGGGTGATCCACGCCCCGCACATCCACGTGCGCCCGGACGGGCGTGGGCGGCTGCTGCTGCACACCGGCGCGACCGACGGCGCGGTGTCGGTGTCGGAGAACGGCGAGGTGAGCGTCGAGCCCTCGGCGGTCGGCACCGTGCTCGAGGCGGGCCGGGCGGTGTACCCCGGGATCCGGGCCGCCGGCGTGGACGACGTCCGGGTGGGAGAGCGGCCGATCCCCGGCGACGGCCTTCCGGTGCTGGGCCGGGCGGTCGAGCTGCCCAACTTCCATTTCGCCGTCTCGCACAGCGGCGCGACCCTGTGCCTGCACGTCGGTGACCTGGTCGCGGCCGAGGTGGTCGGCGAGGACCGCACCGATGCGTTGGCCCCGTTCCGGTTCGAACGGTTCGGTCAACTAGGTTAGGAGCGGATCCAATACCTGCGTTGGAGACGACGATGCTGACCGACGATGTGGGGGCCGGCCAGGACCAGAAAGCCGACCGGGACTGGACGATCAGCTGGCGGGTGCGCCGGATCCTGCTCATCGCCGCCGGCGTGCTCGCCGCGGCCGGGCTGCTGTACGGGATCGACCTCGCGCTGTCGGCCGGTGATCTGCCGCGCGGGGTGGTGATCGCCGGGGTGGACGTCGGCGGGTTGAGCCGCGCCGACGCCGAGCGGGCGCTGCGCGAGGTCGTCGAGCCCCGGCTCGGCGCGCCGGCCACCGTGCTGGCCGCCGACGTCGACGCGACCGTCGACCCCGCGGACGGGGCGGTCACCGTGGACTGGCCGGCCACTCTGGACCGCGCGGGGTCGCAGCCGGTCAACCCGTTGGCCCGGCTGACGTCGTTGTTCACCCACCGTCCGGTCGGGCTGGTCGCCCACGGCAACGATCCGGCGATCCGGGCCCGGCTGGAGACCCTGCGGGCGCGGGTGGACCGGGCACCGCTCGAGGGGACGGTCCGGTTCTACGGCACGACCGTCGTTCCGATCGAGCCGCTCGCCGGCCGGCGGCTCGACGCCGACGCCGCGACCGGGATCGTCGTGGCGGAATGGGGGACCGGGCAGCCGATTCACCTGCCGGTGACCGAGCTTCCCGCCCAGTCCACAGTAGACGGTGTGCGGGCGGCGCTCGAGCGGATCGCCCGGCCGGCGATCTCCAGCCCGGTGACCGTGCGCGGCGAGGGGCGCGAGGCGGCGCTGACCCCGGAGGCCATCGCCGGCGCGCTGACGTTCGTCCCGGCCGACGGGGGCGGGCTGGCCGCCCGGCTGGACAAGCAGAAGCTGGTCGACGCGCTGGGCCCGGCGCTGGCGGCGACCGAGCGGGCCGGCACCGACGCGCGGATCGTCATCGAGGGCGACGCGCCGGTCGTCAAGCCGTCCGTCGACGGGCGCCGGGTCGACTGGGACGGTCTTGCCGGTCAGCTGCCGGAGGTGCTCGCCCGCACCGACAACCGGGTGCTGGCCGCGCCCTACCGCGTCGAGCCGCCGGCCATGACCACCGAGGCCGCCGGCCGGCTGGGCGTCAAGGAGATCATCGGCGAGTTCACCACCCGCGGGTTCGCCCGTGACTCCGGCGTGAACATCAAGGTGGTGGCCGAGAAGGTGCAGGGCGCGCTCGTCATGCCCGGCGAGACGTTCAGCCTCAACGGGTTCACCGGTCCGCGCGGACCAGAGCAGGGCTACATCGAGGCCGGCGTCATCGAGGACGGGGTGCCGGCCCGCGCCGTCGGCGGCGGCATCTCGCAGTTCGCCACCACGCTGTACAACGCCGCCTACTTCGCCGCGATGACCGACGTCGAGCACAAGGAGCACAGCTTCTACATCAGCCGCTACCCGCCGGCCAGGGAGGCCACGGTGTTCCAGAACCCGGACGGCAGCAGCGTGCTGGACCTGAAGTTCCGCAACGACGCCCCGACCGCGGCCGTCATCCAGACCATCTGGACCCCGGAGACGATCACCATCCGGTTGTGGGGGACCAAGCACCAGACCGTCGAGTCGATCACCGGCCCGCGCACCGGCTTCGTTTCGCCGCCCAGCCGCCGGCCGGCCCCCGGCGAGCCGTGCGTCCCGTCCCGCGGCAGCTCCGGGTTCACCACCTCCGACACCCGGGTGATCCGCGACCTCGCCGGCAACGAGATCAGCCGCACCACCCGGACCGTCGTCTACAACCCCTCACCCCGGATCATCTGCGCAGGCGGGTGAGCAAGGCCGGCACGGTGTCGCGGCGGAACCACGCCACCACCGCGGCCGCCACCATCAGGGTCAGCGGAAGGACCGCGTCTCCGTTGTCCACCAGGAAAAGCTCGGTGCCGACCGCGCCGAGCATCACCAGGGCGAGCCCGATCGCGGCGAGGCCGCACAGCGGCGGGATCAGCAGGCCGATCGCGCCGCCGATCTCCAGCACGCCGGTGACGTACCGCAGCCACTGGCCGAGCCCGATGTCGTCGAACTTCGCGACGTAGTCGTCGCCGAAGAGCGTGTATCCGCTGTAGGCCAGGTACGCGGCGAGCGGCACCTGCAGGATCCACAGCGCGACGTTGCGGACGACGTGCGCGGTGCTCGCTTGGGCAGGCATGCCCGGCATCCTGCCACAGGGGACGGATCGGCTCATCGCTAAAACATCCGTCAATCGACGGATGTCTGCCGGCCGCGACGGGACGATCGTTGCTTCGGCCATTGAGCCCGACGAGCGGCGAACCGAGTGGAGCTGGAGGCCCAAAGATGAGGGAGGACAGTGTTGTCCGGTTCGCCGCCCCACCCCGACGTCGGGACGTGGCTCGACACCAGCCGCCGCGGACGCCGTTGGCTCCCGGGTGGTTGTGTCGATGGCGGTCATGACCCCCAAACCCTTGCCGGGAGCGACATCTCCGCCCCCGCGCGTGACCGGCACGGGCTTGGTGTGGACGGACACCCGCAGGTTCGTCGGTCCGACCGCCGTTCGTGGTGGCCGTCCGGTGTGGTGCTTCGCGGTCGGCGGTGCGCTGGCGCTGTCTCCAGTGCGTCCGCTGAGGCACTCACCGGGCGGCCACACCCAGGCTTACGAGGCCCGCCAGAGGGTGTCGCCGTGCGCGGTGGCCAGCAGGTCGCCGATGATCAGCAGACAGGCCATGCACCGGCGGCCCTGATCGGAGAGGGTGATCTTGGAGTTCGGCACGCAGTGCTCGCACATCGCCTCACCGAACTCACGCCCGGCCTGCTCCTCGCGGAACGCATGCACCTGATCGTCGTATCCGGACCGCCACCAGTGAATGTCGATCATGTCCCCGGCTCCTGCCTGTCGATCCCACCCCTGATTGTCTAGACCAAACCGGACTCTTGTCGAGGGCCGATTGTCGTGATCAGCTCGCTGCGATCGTTTGAGTACAACGAGCGAACACCGGGACGGTTACGGGGCCCTTCCCTTAAGCGGATGGTTAGCTCAGCGGCCCCCGCCCGGTGCGGAACCGGTCGAGGATGCGCCGGTCCCGTTTGGTGGGACGGCCGGCGCCGCGCTCCCGGCGGGCGACGGGGAGGACGGCCTCGGGGGGAGGGGCCGGGGTCCGATCGATGAAGCAGGTGGCCGCGTCCGCCGGCCCGACCCGTTTCTGGATCACGCGGACCACCTCCACGACCCGGGTGACGTGCCCGACCCGAGCGCGCACGGTATCCCCGGCCGACACCGTCGTCGCCGGCTTGGCGGGCCGGTCATTGACCCGCACATGCCCCGCCCGGCACGCCGCCGCCGCATCCGGTCGCGTCTTGGTCAGCCGGACCGCCCACAGCCAGCGATCCACACGGGTGGACTCCACAGCTCTCCATGATGGCCGATGCGGCGGGGCGTGGGCGGTCCGGCTACGGCGTCAGCGTCGGGTGGTGCGTGCGGTGGCGGTGAGCACGGGTCGCTGGGGGCCGGCGCGGAGCAGCTCCGGGCCCTCGGCGTCCGCGGTGGTTCGGCCGGTGGCCCGTTGGCCGATCATGTCGGTCGGGTTGCTGGCGGTGGGGGTGGTGATGCTGTAGATGGCCTGGAACTGGTTGACGGCGTTGTCCAGGCCGGCGTAGTCGCCGACGAAGAAGCCCCCGGCGACCGGCGCCAGGCGCATGTCGAACGAGGCCGAGGTCATCCGCTCGCGGCGGTCGAAGGTGCGGCCGCCGTCCCGGGACCGGACGATCCAGTAGTCGGTGACCAGCGGCTCGTCGGTCGGGCTGTCGAAGGTGAAGTCGTAGTAGGCGACGGCCAGCTCACCGTCGGCGTTGACGTCCACGGTCGCGGTGAACGCCTGGCCGGAGCGCAGCGGGCTGACCCGCTTCGGCGGGCTCCAGTGCCGGCCGCCGTCGTCGGAGGCCGACAGCACGATGGAGTCGTTCTGGAACCCGGTGAACCTGGCGTCCTGCCAGACGACGTAGACCTCGTCGTGTCCCGGGCGAGGATCCACCGCGATCGCCGGAACGATGTCGCCGGTGCGCACCGGGGCGCCGTCGCGCGGGTCGATGACCCCCACGGTGCCCAGCCCGTCGATGTACGTCGGGCCGGACCAGGTCTGGCCCTTGTCGGTGGAGTGCAGCACGGCCACGTTCACGCTGCCGTTCTTGAACTCGGTGAACAGGTTGATCAGCGTGCCGTCCGGGGTGACCGCGATGACGTTGCCGATGGTCGAGTTGCCGACGCCCGGGTCGTGGATCGCCCGCGCCGGCTCCCAGGTGGCGCCGCCGTCGGTGGTCCTGGTGAAGAAGGTGGGGCCGACCTCGGTCTCCGGCGTGTCACCGGACAGCCGGTCCCACACGGCGTAGGCGAACCGCGAGTCGGTCGGGTCCGCGGTCAGCGAGTTCTTGTCGTTGAAGCCCTCGGCGCCGTCCCTGATCAGCGTGGTGATCGGGCCCCAGGTGCGCCCGCCGTCCCGGGAGCGGGCCACCAGCATCGCGTTGTCGGGGTTGGAGTCGTTGAACGACAGGGACATGAAGTACGCGGTGCCGTCCGGGGAGATGCTCACCCACGGGTCGGTGGCGCGCTCGAAGTCGCCGCCGTTGCGCGGGTTTCCGCCGGCACACCGGCTGAACGGCGGCGAGATGCTGTCCCGCCAGGTGGTGCCGCCGTCGTGGGAGATCCTGGCCAGGATCCCGTTCGCGCCGCCGTTGGACCAGCGATCCTGCTGCCAGACCCCGATCCGGTTGCGCCGCTGCACCGGGTTGACCGCGATGAACGGCTCCACCTCGGAGTTGCGGAAGTTGGTTCCGGTCTGCGGTGCACCGTTGCAGTTCGCCGCGTAGGGCGACTCGGTGCTCACCACCACCTGCGGCCCCACCGCCGCGGTCGCGTTGCTCGCCAACAGGGGAATTGCGGCGACGGCCAGCACCGCCGCTCTGCTCAGCATTCGCATTGGGCAGACGCTATTCCCGGTGACCTGGTGACACAACCATGAATTGGTAGCGGATTGTTCAGACTTCGGCCACGAAACGGAAGCCCTTGTCGCCCTTGGTGATTGTCAACGTCCCGGCGTCGATCCGGTACGTGGCCTCGCCGTCGAGCAGGTCCACCGCGGCCTGCTCGACAGTCATGATCTCGGGCGAGCACGCCATCAGGGTCATCGGGCCGAGCTCGAAATTGATCGTCGAGCCGGAGCTGCGATATTTCACCGCGCGCAGGTTGCACAGGCCGGACACGGTCACCTCGTCGGGCCCGAACACCAGTGTGACGTCGACCGGGGTGGACCCGGCGACCTCGCCCCGGATCAGCGTGTCGAGCTTCCAGGTGGGGCCGACCAGCGGCGGCGCCTTCTCTTCGGTGAGCGTCAGCTCCGCGCCCGGCGAGCTGAGCACCAGCTGCTCGCCGTCCAGCCGCCAGGATGGCTTTCCGGAAAGGAAAGTGGACAGCAACCGGTCCTGCTCGTGCCGCGGCGGGTCGCAGGCCATCTCCGTGATGCTCAGGTCCGCCGCGTCGAGCGTGCCGCCGGCGACGTCGACCGGGCCGCTCATCGTGTTGCAGCCCGCGTTGGCCACCAGCCGCCCGTCGTCGGTGAACTGCAGCCGGATGCTGGTGCCCGCGACGACCGCCCGCGGCGCGTCCCGATCGGGGAGCACCGTTGCGGTGAACGTCCGGCCACGCAACGGGCCGGGATCCGCGCCGGGCTCGACCGGCTCGGCCGCGCGTGCGCACCCGACCACGGCGAGCACCGCGGCCAGCCCGGCTGTGAGCGCTGCGTACCTCATGGCGGAAGGACGGTGCATCACGGCTCCCCGGTTGCAGGGTGGCCGGGTACGGGAGGGGTCCGTACCCGGCCGGAAGGGATCGCGGCGAGCGTTTACGGCTGCGCGATCCAGTAGTTGATGAACTGCATGACGTCGGCGCGGAACCGGGTGCCGCTGTTGGCCGGGTTGGTGCCGGCGACGCCGTTGGTGTGGATGCCGGTGACGCACCAGCCGCCGCACAGGCCGGGGGTGACGGAGTTGTAGTGGTAGACCGGGGACCCGCTCTGCCCGCCGAACGTGTCGATCCAGTACCAGAGCTTGTTGGCGGTCTGGGAGTAGGTGGTGTCGCCGTCCCACCACATGGTCCCGTACGGCTTGTCGCCCGGGTATCCCTCGACGTAGAAGGACTGGTTCACCAGGTTCTCGTTGGGGTTGTACCACCAGCCGAACCACCCGGTGGAGTAGCCGATGTCACAGGTCAGCTTGACCAGGCCGTAGTCGTGGTCGGACGGGTAGCCGTTGATCCAGTTCGACGTGGTCCAGACGTCGGCGATGCCGCCGCTGCAGGATCCGAACGGCTTGGTGTTGCCGGTGCGGCCGGGGGTGACGGTGTACGACGTGACCCAGCTGCCGCCCCAGTGCACGCAGTGCCCGGCGGTGACCAGCACGTCGCGGCTGAGCATGAAACCGGTGCAGCCGCCCTGGTTGGTCTCCAGGTGCGCGATCGCTCCCCACGGGTAGCTGGCCGGAATGGACTCCTGCACCCGGCCGTCCGGACCGATGACCGAGTTGATGCCGATCGAGCCCGGCTCCTCCTTGGCCTTGGCCGCCTTGGCCTTGCCCGAGTATCCGGAGTGCCCGGCCGACGCGGACTTCAGCGTCGCCGCGGCCTCCGCCGGCAGCGTGATGGTCTTGCCGGCGCCATTGACCATCGTGACGCCGGCCGGCTCGGCGGCCGCGGACCCGGCGGTCAACGCCGTGAGCGCCACCGCCGTGGATCCGGCCACGGCCAGCGCCAGCGTGAAGATCTTCCGGGGTCTTTTGTTCATGGATCGTGCCTCCCTCGAATGCGGCTGCGGTCGCCGCGACGGGAGGCAGAAGCGCGCCGGCGCCTCGAAATACCGACCGGCCGATGGACTGCCCTTTGAGGAAGCACCGACGCCGGGCCCGGGATCCGCAGGGACAGTCAACATCTGACCGATCCGAGCCATGTTCCGTTGCAAACTTGTCGTTTCTGGTCAATACCGAGCTGTCAAAGGTTTTTGGGCGCCGGGCCGAACCGATCGGGTTTTCTGGACGTAGAGGGTGGCTATGGACTACCTAGTCATCGGCGCGCGGCCGGCGGGACATCAGCTCGGACAGCTCCCACCGATTCCCGGGGTCGAGACCGCGGCGGTGAACGCCCCGCTCGACGGGGGCGGGCGGGCGCGTTGTCTCGGGGAGCTTCCGCTGAACTACCTCCACGGCAGCGACCACGTCTCGGCCGACTACCGCACGGTCATGTCGGCCGCCGGTGGGCGGTAGCGATGCCGACCGTGCGCGAGCTGGAGGCACTGGCGCGCGCCCGGCTCGACCCGGCTCGCTGGGACTTCCTGGCCGGCGGCGCCGGCGACGAGATCACGGTGCGGGCCAACGAGGACGCGTATGTCCACAGCAGATTGGTTCCGCGGGTGCTCCGTGGTGTGGAGAAGCGGGAGCTCGGCGCGAGCCTGCTGGGGTGCCGGGCGTCGATGCCGGTGCTGATCGCGCCGACGGCGTTCCACCGGCTGTTCCACCCGGACGGGGAGCGGGCCACGGCGCGGGCCGCGGCGGCGGCCGACACCGTCATGATCGTGTCGATGGCCTCGACGATCGCCGTGGCCGAGGTCGTCGCCGCGGCGCGCGCGGCCGCCGCGCCGGGTGTCGAGCCCAGCCTGTGGTTCCAGCTGTACCCGCAGCCGGACCGGCGGGTCACCGAGGCGCTGGTGCGCCGGGCCGAGGACGCCGGTTGCCGGGCGCTGGTCGTCACCGTCGACTCGCCGGTCTCCGGCGGCCGGGAACGCGACGTTCGCCCCGGCCTCCGCGACCTGCCGGCGGGAATGTGGTGCGAGAACATGCGTGATCTCCTCCCCGGCGAGGAGCCCGATGTCCGGCGGATCGAGCTGAGCGCGGCGTTGACATGGGCGGACATCGCCTGGTTACGCGGGATCACGTCCCTGCCGGTGGTGCTCAAGGGAATCCTGCACCCGGCCGACGCCGAGCTGGCCGTCCGGTCCGAAGTAGACGCGATCGTGGTATCCAACCACGGCGGGCGGCGGCTGGACACCGCGCCGGCCACGCTCGAGGCGCTGCCCGGGATCGTCGACGCCGTCGGTGGCGCGATTCCGGTGCTGGTGGACGGAGGAGTGCGGCGCGGCACCGACGTGGTCAAGGCGCTCGCGCTCGGCGCCGCCGCGGTCTGCGTGGGACGGCCGGTAGTGTGGGGCCTGACGGTGGCCGGCGAGCGGGGCGTCACCGAGGTGCTGGAGACGCTGCGGGCCGAGACCGACCGGGCGCTCGCGTTGTGCGGTGCCGCCACACCCGCTCATCTCCGGGCTGATCAGGTCCGGTGTGGACCCGGAGTCCGGCGATGGCACCGCTCGTAGTCGGGGCTACGATCGCGGATCATCGCAGCCGGGATGCGGATCTTCACGCTGGTCGACGGTGTTGACGGGTTCTCGGTATTCGAGTCCAGTGTGGACGTTGTATCTCACGCGGTTGTTTGGGGTCCGGCCGTGGATGGGTATAGGCGTCACGCGGCGCATCCTTGCCCGGTGGTCGATTTTCGTTGTTGGGTGGTGGTTTCTTGCTTTCGGCCGTTCCCGGCTGCGTCGGAACGCCGGGGTGGTCCCGTTGTGCTTGCTGGGCACGGCATTCCGCCGCACGACTGTGGACAGGCGGCCCCGTGTACTGATTGCGGGGCAGCCCTGTCCACAGCCGTGCACCGGAGTCGGTTTCCCTCGGCTTGGCGGGGCCGGTCACTAGGCCATGAGACCGGGCAGGTGCTGGTCGCCTGGGCGGGGCTGGTGGCGAGGGTGGGTCGCGCGCCTGTGGACAGGTGCCCCGTCCACACTCGCGGGGCCCGCCCTGCCCACAGGCGCGCTCACCTTGAAAAGACCTTTTCAAAATTTATGAAGACAAGAAATTTAGAACGGTGGTGGATCCGGGTCCCACTCGCTCGGCGCGGTGACTGGCTCGGGCTCCACCACATGCGTGAACCCCAGTGGACTAGTCCACTCCAACCGGTCCCGGCCAAGCGTGCGGACCTGCCAGGCGCCTTCGTGTTTGGCGCGGTGGTGCCGCCGGCACAGGCACTGGCAGTTGGCGTCACAGGTGGCGCCGGTTGGCCAGGGCACTCGGTGGTCGACGTCGCATTGGCGGGCGCGGCGGGTGCAGCCGGGGTAGCGGCAGGTGCGGTCGCGCACCTGCACAAA
>NZ_DASZCQ010000224.1:0-47466 GCF_035942955.1 Actinophytocola sp.
CGTCATGCCCGCCGCCTGGGCCGCGCTGGTCGTGTTCCTGGTCAAGCAGTTCGGCCTGCCGCCGGCCGCCGAGGCATGGCTGTCCTCGGCCCCGGTGGTCGACGCGGTCACCAACCTGGCCGCGCTGGCCGCGGTGTACGCGTTCGCCCGCTGGATCGAACCGCACATCCCGGACTGGGCGACCCGGGTGCTACTCGGCTCGGCCCGGCCGCCGACCTACACCCAGTAGTCCACAGCTTCATCCACAAGACGAACCCCAGCGCCGCCTTCCCTCGGCCTGGGGTTTTCGCATGTCCGGTCGGCGCCTGCCTTGGAGGGACGGGCCCCGGCCGGGCATGCACCCATCCCTCCGATCCCTCCAAGGAGTTGTCCACATGCGTGCACTTCAGCTCGCCGAGTACCGGTCACCCTTCGACCGAATCATGCAGACCCGCCCGGACGGCACCGAGTTCTGGTCGGCCCGCCAGCTCCAAGGCCTGATGGCCTACTCGAAGTGGCAGAACCTGGCCACAGTGGTCGCCCGCGCGATGCAGGCCGCGAGCAATACCGGCATGGACGTCGCGCGCGAATTCGTGCAGGTCGGACCGGTTACCGAATCCGGTAACCGGCAGGCCAACGGTCGGTTCGGTGCCGGCGATCGCGAGGACTACGAGCTCTCGCGCAAGGCGGCCTACCTCGTGGCGATGAACGGCGACCCGAACAAGCCGGAGGTCGCCGCGGCCCAGGCCTACTTCGCCGAACGCACGGTGCAGGCTGAGGTGGTCGAGGCGAACGTGGCCGGCATGCCCGAGTGGGTGCGCCACCAGATGGCCGCGCTAGTGCAGGTCGGCCGGCTGGAAGCCGAGCAGCAACGCCAGGCCAGCCAGCTGCGCGAGGTCGCCGCCCGGATGGACGCGATCGAGGGCGCCCACGACTGGTACTCGGCGCTGGCCTACGCCCGACTCAACGAACTGCCCACCGACCGCGTGTACCTGCAGCGGGTCGGCGCCCGCGCTGGCCGCCTGCTGCGCGCCGAGGGCCTCGAGCCGGGCAAGACCCAGCACCCGGCGTACGGCACCGTCAACACCTACCCCGAGTGGGTGCTCGAGAGAGCGTTCGCCGACACCACCTGATCTCCTGCTCGGTCCTTCACTACCAGCAGGACAACCACGCCCCGCCTCTCCGCAATCCGGGAGAGGCGGGGCGCTTCTTGCTGTCCAGGGGTTGTCCAGTCCGGCCACCCGGGGTGAGACTGGCGGACATGGCGGCCTACCTGCGGTGCACTGTGACCGGCCGGTCGATCGGCCCGTGCTGGGCCAACGACCGCCACGCCGAGGCCGCATTGGGGAGCAGCGAGTTGCTGCGGGTGGCCAAGGACTGGACGGTGGGATCCTGGCCGTTCGAGTCCCGCCAAGGCCTACGTCCGGGCCCGCTGTTCCACCAGGGGTGGCGCACCCTCTACGCGCCGATGGAGGTCACCCGGCTCAAGGCGTTGTTCCATGCTGGCCGGCTGCCCACCCGGTGACAGCTATTCAGTGGCGGCGTCACGTACTGCGTCCTCGCGGGTGGCGTACAGCGCTAGTGCCTTGTCCAGGCCGGTCACTTGCAACGGCCGCAAGACATCCGCTCGGCTGGCCACTATCCGCAGCTGGGTCTGCGCGTCGGACTCCTGCTGAGCATCGACCAGCACGGCTAGTCCCGACGAGCCGAAGAAGTGCACCGCCGCCAGGTCGATCACCAGCACCATCGGACGGGTATCGATGGCTTCCAGCACGTGTGTCGGCAGCCGCGGCGCGGTGGCCATGTCAACCTCGCCGGACACCTCCAGCACCACGGCGTCACCCTGCTTCACCACAACGACGTCCAGCAGAGGCACATCGGGAGAATCCGGCATCGACGTGCCGTCGTTCAGAGTCGTCATCGACCTATCTTGCCCGCACCCCGGTACAGACGTCACTACGCCAGGTCCGCCCATCGGCCTGGGCTGAGCCGGTCGGGGGTAACCCACACGGCTGAATGCACTTAGGACACTAGGCTTCGGCGACGATGTCATGGGCATGCGCAGATCTTCCGCACAGACCACCGCCGCGCGCTGGGAAGACATCAAGCGCGTCGTGGCTGAGGCGCCGCCGTGGGACGAGATGCCCGTCGAGTTCCAGAACACCATCCTGCGGATCTTCAAGAACTACGGTGGTCGAAGTGCAGCCGAAGCGAACGAGGCGAACCCTCCGCCGTATTGCTCCCCCTGGATGACCATCGAGCAGACTGCCACCTACGCCCGGGTACCCCAAAGCACCGTAGCCGAGGCACTGGGGCGGTTCGTGTCGTCGAGCGGCTGGCACGGCCTGCGAGGCGATCAGCGGATGACCAACGGTTCCTGGCGGATCCACCGTGACGACGCCGATCGCTGGCTGCGCGGTGCGCTGCCCATTCGTTGCATTCGCCTGGCTGCTTGAGCCCGCCGGACACAGGAGCCGCGCGAACGAGCCCCGGTCAAACGCCCCGAGCGGCGCACCTAACGCGTACCGCGGTTTGCTCCGACACCGGGCCCCGGCCCACTGTGGGCACGGTAGGCCGGCACCGCTTCGCGCACCGGCCAGAAGATGCCCGAGACCTCACGCCAGGGCTGCGGCGGGCCGTCAGGATCATCGACACGCACCCAACACCCCTGGAGCATGTGCACCCACCACCGCCCGATGGCATCGGCCACCACCGTGCTGACGGCCGGTTCAGGGTCGGCCCACATGAGCCGCATACGATCCATGGCAGCCATCGTTTCAGGGCCCGCTGGCCGACAAGTCCCGCCGCACCAGCGTGCCGCCGGCCGTCTCGTCGCTGTCGGCCGCCGCGTCCACGTCGATCACGACCTGCTCGATCTGCGCGAGGCAGGCCTGCAACGCCTCCGCCAACAGCCCAGCCATGTCGTCCCAGTCGTCGTTGTCGACCTCGCCGAGGACAGCCCGCTTGCAGAACTCGGGTAGCCGCTGCCCGAGCTTGGCCAGCAGCGCCACCGCGTCGACCCGCTCCGGCGCCACCGCGGTGACTGGCTGGGGGGCGGTGTGCGCGGCCAGCTCCCCGGCGGTCGCGGTGAGCAGCGCAGCGAGTCGCTCGCCCTTTCGCACAGCATCGGACTGCCGCGCCAGTGCGTCAGCCATGACACCGCCTACGGTGGTCGACCACGCGCGCGGTCAGCTGCTCGGGCGTGGTCCCGCAGATGATCGACCGGCAGCCCGGCTCCGGGCACCGGTCGCCGAGCATGGTCCGCCGGGCCGGCTCGTGGGAAAGCAGGCACTCCCCGGCGGCCAGCTCGACTCCGTCCAGCCACGGGCCGAACAAGCGCAGCAGATCGGCACCGACCGGCTTCTGTCGCCAGGTCATGACGACGGCCACTCGTGCACCTGACGCGACATCGTCCGAGCCTCGCGCATCGCATCGAACAACACCCCGTCAGACCGGGCCGGGATGGTCCAGCCCTCACCAAGCGGCGATAGCATCACCACCTGGTCAGCACGAGCCACGATCCGCAACACGCGATCGCGCCCGTGCGCGTCGACCACAGGAATGTCCCACGCCACGCGCTCTGGCTTCGGGGCTGCGGTTGGTCCCGGTTCGCTACTCACACCCTGACCATCGGCCCGCGATGGGCGGTCAGGTAGTAGCCAAAATAGTGGCCAAATCCCAGACGTCTACGTGGCGGCCGGAATCACGTACACGCGAGCGAACCACGTGCCAATGTGCGCGGTGTGGAGGTGGCCGGAGATGGCCCGGTCACCCTCGACGGCCATCACAGCGTGCACGTGCGGGGTGCCATCCACGACTTCGCCGGTGCCGCTCATCTCGGCCGGCAGCGCATAGTCGGTTACGACATCCTTGGTCGCGTCGTCGGCCGGCATGGTGGAGATCGTGAACGCGTCCACGCCACCGATCAGCGAGACGATCGCGCCGTGCTTGACGCCGAGCTCGGCGAGGCGGTCGGTCAGCGTCTCCATCAGCTCGCCATCGTTGATCTCGATCACGTGCACGGGTCGACTCCGTTCAAGGTCAGGCCGATGGCCCGGACGTTCTCGCGCACCGGGTCATGGCGCAGGGCCACGATCAGCGCCTCGCGCGCTGCCGGGCTGCCATCCTGGCCGAGCAGCCACGCCGCGCACCACCGGGCACCCGAGTCACGCCGGTTGAACACCTCGGCGGCCAGCGCCGACGCCGAGTCGCCGACCCGGGTCCGCACCGCCCACACGTACCGCTCCCGGGCGCGCTCATCCCGGGCCAGGGTGAGCGCGACCGCGTCGAGCATGTCCAGCTCGGTCGTCTTGGCGAGGATGCCGGCCGCGTTCACACGCAGCACGTCCGACCCGCCGTCAGTCATCCACCGGGCCAGATGCAACAGGCTCGCCCGATCCGTCCCGGTGAGCCGCGCCAGCGCCAGGTCGGCGCTGTGAGTGGTCTGGACCTCGGCCAGCGGTGCGGAGTCACCCCCGGCGATGGACGCCATCAGCTCTGCAGCCGTGTCCGGCGCGCCAAGGGCCGGCGCCACCGCGGCCAGCCGTAGGAACTCGCGACGTCTCACCCGCTCCACCTCCAAGGTGCTCAGCGGCACCTGCAACGCCGTCGCCAGGTGCGGCAGCCAGTAGCGCGACGGGATCCGCTTGCCACACTCCCACCGGGACACGTACTCACGGGTGATCGTCGCCCCGCTCAGCTCGCACAGCCGCTCGGCGAGCCGACCCTGGGAGTAGCCGAGCGCCATCCGCAGATCACGGATCAGGCAGCCGAGCGACGGCTCACATGCGTCATCGGGCATTGGGTCCAGACCTCTTCGCCAGGCGAACCCCTCGCCGCCCCCGGCGGCCAACCCGGGGGCTCCTCCTCAGGCGAGAGGTACGGGGTCCAGCCTACCGAGCGGCGGGCTCCTGATCCGGGTTGCCCACTTCGGCCACGCAGGCGGCGCAACGTCTCATGCCCATTGGACGCGTTGACCACGGTTGCGTTCGCCCCACCATCGGCGTGCCGCAAACAGTCACCTTGCCGTCGTGGCTGGCGTGGAACTCACCAGCGGGCGCCGGTTGCTTCTTGGTGCCGCCGGTGGGCCGACGAATCACATCCCGCTCCTTGGTGAACCCACCGATCAAGTCGTCGTCGTTCATGCGCTATTGCGTCGACTACGCGACCGATCTCGTTACCCCTGCCGCCGCCGACCGCAGCGTGTCGGGCAGGCCGGCGAACCGGTCGTTGTCGCCGAGCGAGTCGGCCAGCTCGACCGCTTCGGCGGTGTGAGCTTTCGTCGGCCTCTCATTCGGCGCGCCTTACTTCGAGCTCGGCAGCGATCTTGCGGGCGTCATAGAGCGCTTGGTGCAGTTGCAGGTCCGAGGTCGGCGGGAGGGTGCATGCCTCACCAGGCGGGAGCAGCAACACCACCTGGCCCTCATCGTTGATGGTCACGATCAGCTCTCGGCGCCGACCACGCACGTCCACCGGCACCGGCCACTGCATTGGGTGCTGGCGCGGCGTCACGGGCTGGCCGGTCATGGAGCCCACCGCAGCGCGTCGGCCAGCACGACGATCAGGATGACCATCAGGGCGATGGCGAACATGGCGATGGCCGCGCCCCATGGCCACCTGGCTCGTCGCGTTTTAGATGTGGCGGGCGGACGGTGCACCGATATCGGTCCTTCCTGCGTGGGAGCGGGCGG
Source organism: Actinophytocola sp. (assembly GCF_035942955.1). Classification (GTDB taxonomy): domain Bacteria; phylum Actinomycetota; class Actinomycetes; order Mycobacteriales; family Pseudonocardiaceae; genus DASYTH01. The sequence goes on from NZ_DASZCQ010000224.1 coordinate 5,670, forward strand.
GCCACCGGGCGGCGGTCGGTGACGTGAAGGGGTCGCGCGCTGAACCGGGAGTGTTACCGACTCGCGCCGAGGAGCGGGGTTGCGCGGGTCGGTGCGGACGCCGCAGCGTGCCGCCGAAGCTCGTGCCAACCGGCGTGGCCGCTGCCGAGATCGGCGTGGCCCGCGCGACGCTGCACCGCTGGTGGCAGACCGGGCTCGTGACTCCGGCCCTGGTCACGCCGGGAGGTCACGCCCGCTGGGATGTGGACCAGCTACGGCGTGACCTCCGGGACCTCCCTCAGCGCGACGATTGAGCGAGCCGGACCGCGCGGAGTAGGCGCTTGGCGAGCCGCTCGGCCTCAGCCAAGGTGAACGGCAGGTCGACCATGCCGTTGTCGTCGTTGAACAGCTTGCGCCAGCGCTCGGCCTCGGCCTGCGCCTGGCAGACGTGCACGGTCGGTTCGACCTCCCGGTAGCCCTGCCTGAGGGTGACCTCCAGGGTGAACGGCTCGACGTCGAGCGAGTCGTTCGGGTTCACCATCAACGCGTCCGGCGTGGACAGCATGACCTTGCCCTCCCACCGGCTGAAGTGGGTGCGGTCCGGGCCGCCATCATGCTTGGCGTGCGTGCCCCAGCACCACGACGGACACGGTTGGGTCTGCCAGTACGGTTTCTTGATCTCGCGGTTACGCTTAGCCATGGGTCAGGACCAACTTCCTGATCAAGGTCCCCGGTTGGTGTTGCTCCACCGCCGGGGACCGCCTACGTGGGGGGAAGGCGATTGTCTCATTTGTACACAAACGTCAAGTCGCCACGCCATGGATCTGCGTTACCTCGGTTCGAATGGGGCGTGACCGCATGCGTCCCCTCGGGCTAGAGCGCGACTTCGCCTACGAAGGATGGCTGATCCAATAACCCAGCCGGCGGGCACTAGAACCCAGGCGGACAGCGGGTTGCCGGTGATGACCGAGATGGCTGGGCCGCCGAGGATGAGCACCAGGACGATGACGTGGCCCCACCAGGGCAGGCGCGGACGACGGGGCGAAGTGTTTGGAGTGGACATCAGGATCTCCCAAGACTCGATCTTGATCGGTGGGTCTTGGTGATCTCTCATGGGTGCCCGCTGGGTGCCCGGACGTTCAGAAAGTGCCGGGTATTCGGCGGGATGAGGTGGGACGCCAGTTGCCTCTGACCTGTACCGATAGGTATTTCCGGGTATTGCCCGGGACCGCTGGTCACCTATCTGCTGGTACTACGGATCAAAAGGTTAGGGGTTCGAATCCCTTCGGGCGCGCCACGAAGGCCCAGGTCACGGCCCTGCTCTCCGGTGGGGCGAGGGTACGAGCCATTGGGAGCGCCGCACCTCTGCCGCAGCACCGATCGGCGAGTCCGTCGAGTGACCGCGCCTCCTGCCACCGATTATGGGTGTCGCGGGCGAACGCGAGAGCGCCCGCGTAATTCTCGAGGGCCAGCTTGGCGTCGCCGGCCAGCAGGACTTCACCGCATACGTTGAGGGTCTCCGCTTCCAGTTCCCGATTGCCGGTGTCCCGGGCGGTGAACGGTGCCGATCGCAGATGCTCCATGGCCATGTCGGCTTCACCCGACCGGCCATGGGCGCGGCCAAGGGTTCGGCGTACGTAGTCCTCGATGTCGCGCTGGCCTATCCCGACGGCGACGGTCAACGCCCGTTCGAGCAGGCCGACCGCCTCACCGGCGCGGCCCTGCGCCAGCCGTACCGCGCCGAGGCTCTTCAACGAGTCAGCCTCCAGGCCTGGGTTTCCCATCCGCCGCGCGGTCTCCCAGGTCTGGTTGTGGCATCGGTGTGCCTTGCCGGCGTCGCCGATCCGCTGGTAAACCAGACCAAGGCTGTTCAGGACGTGTCCCACGAGGTCCTGGTTCCCAGCTGCTTGGCTATGCGAAGTGCCCGTTGTGGAAGATGAGGGCCGTCGAGAACCGGCCGAGTTGACTGTGGACGAAACCGATCCCACTGAGCACATGGCCTTCCAGGTCGCTGTTTCCGGTTCCTGGACGACCGGCAGGGCGCTGTCGAGGCATCCGAGGACCGCGGCTTCGCCGGTACCACTGCACCGGACGATTGTTGCGGTGGACATCGTCGAGTCGACGGCCCGGACCAATCCGGCGAGAGCCCGGTTGCGGCAGGCGATGTACTGCCTGCTCGACGAGGCCTTGACGCAGAGCGGGATTGCCGAGCGACACCGGGATCGGATGGTCGACCGCGGCGACGGCGCGCTGGTCATCGTCCACCCGGTGGACCAAGTGCCGAAGACCTTGCTGATCAACGCCTTCATTCCGGCGCTGAGCGAGCTGATCGCCGAGCACAACGCGGATCTTGCCGGATGTCCGCTCCGGCTACGGGCCTCGCTACACGCCGGGGAGATCCATTATGACAGCCGCGGGCCGTTCGGCGAGGCGCTCGACATCACGTGTCGGCTCGTCGACGCACCGGAGCTCAAGGATGCGGCGAGGCACACTTCGGCGCCGCTGGTGTTGGCGGTGTCGGACCACATCTTCCAGTCGGTCATCAGACATCGGTACAGCGGTATCGACGACGACGCGTACCTGCCACTGGTGCGAATGGACATCGGCGGACACGACCATCGCGGATGGATTTACGTGCCGGCCGAACCGCTGCCGGTGTTCGATGTGCACCAGAGGCGGTGTTCACAGTAGGACGGGAAGGGACTCCAGGCCGTGGAAGGTTGTTGATTCGCGCCATTTGATGGGGCGTTCGGTCGGGGTCAGGGTGGGGTAGCGGGTGAAGAGGGCGGTCAGGGTCTCGGTGGCTTCGAGGCGGGCCAGGGCGGCGCCGAGGCAGAAGTGGGGGCCGGCGCCGAAGGCGAGGTTTGGGGGGCCGGGGCGGGTGAGGTCGAGGCGGTCGGGGTCGGGGTAGCGGCGGGGGTCGCGGTTGGCCGAGTCGAGGCGGACGAGGACCTGGCTGCCGCGGGGGATGGGGTGGCCGGCGAGGTCGTGGTCGGTGAGGGCGACGCGGGCGGCTAGGCGGACCGGGCCGGTGAAGCGGAGCAGTTCCTCGACCGCCGATGCGGGGGCGGCGAGGAGGTGGGGGAGTTGGGCGGGGTGCTCCAACAGGGCGAGGGTGCCGTTGGTGATGAGGTTGGCGGTGGTTTCGTGGCCGGCGGCCAAGAGCAGGATGCAGGTGGCGAGGACCTCGTCGAGGGTGAGGTCGGGGACGGCGAGGAGAGCGCTGATGAAGTCGTTGCCGGGGTGGCTTCGGCGGGAGGTGAGCAGGGGGAGCAGGAACATGGTGATCTCGAGGGAGGCGGCGGTGGCCTCGGTGAGGTCGTCGGGGGTGGCGTCGACTTCGAGCATGCGGACGAGGCGGGGGGTTTGGGCGCGGAACAGCCCGGCACCCTCGGTGCCGACGTCCAGTAGTTCGGCGATGACGGCGAGGGGGACGACGTAGCCGACCTCGGATAGCAGGTCCACAGTGGACGGTAGGTCGTCGAGGACGGCGGCGACGATGGCGGCGACCCGGGGGCGGAGGTGCTCGATCGCCTTGGGGGCGAAGGCGGGGGCGATCAGGCGGCGCAGCCGGGTGTGGTCGGGTGGGTCCATGAACAGCATGGCGCCGGGCGGAAGGGTGGCCAGCTCGGGCGGGGCCAGCGGGCTGCGGCGCGGGTCGCTGCTCCACCCGGGGCCGCGCAGCACCGCGGACGCCTCGTCGAACCCGGTGACCACGAAGGCGCCAAGCTCCGAAACCCACTGCACGGGTTCCCGTACGGCCGCGGTCATCGGCTCTTCCAGAACGCGAGGTCCTGCTCGCCCAGCGGGGTTCCGGGCGGGCCGGCGCGGTCGTACTCGTGCCGGATCGCCTCCCAGGGCCCGGTCGTGCCGAGCGCGCCGAGGACCGAGGTGACGCCGAGGTCGATGCGCATCAGGAACAAATAGTGCGGGGGCATGGTCAGCTTGCGTACCACGGAGCTGAACGGGCCGAGCGGCGAGAACTCGCTCTGCACAACGGAAGCGGCGTACTCCGGGGTGTAGGTGAACGGCTGCGGCCCGACCAGCGGGCGCAGCGACTCGCGGAACCAGGCGAGCACCTCGGCGGGCGCGGGCGGGTCGGCCGGGTCGATCAGTCCGCCCTCGACCAGCAGCGCGAACAGGTCGTCCGCCCGACTGTCTACGGCGGACTCGCAGACGGCCTGCATCCACCGGATCTGTGAGCGCGAGAACCGTTTCACACAGCCGAAGTCGAGGAAGGTCACCGTCCCGTCCGGATGGAACAGGTAGTTGCCCGGATGCGGGTCGGCGTTGAACAGCCCCAGCCGGCGCAGGCTGCCGAACGAGAACCGGTAGATGATCTCGCCCCACCGGTCGAGCAGATCCCGCCCGGCGGACCGCGCGGCCGACCAGCGCAGCCCGTCGACGAGCTCCATCACGAACACCCGGCGGGTGGACAGCTCCGGCACGACCTCCGGGATACGGATGAACGGGTGCCCGCGGTAGGCGTCGGCGAACTCGGCCTGGTTGGCCGCCTCGGTCCGGTAGTCGATCTCCTCGCCGATCCGCTCGGCCACCTCCCTGGCCAGCGACCGCACGTCGACCCTGGTCACCTCCGGCACAAGGCCCCGGATCAGCTGGAAGAACGTGGCCAGCAGCTCGGTGTTGGCCAGGTCGGCGCGGATCGCCTCCTCCACGCCGGGGTACTGGATCTTGACGGCCACCCGCCGGCCGTCCGCCAGCCGCGCGGCGTGCACCTGTCCGATGGACGCGGCCGCGATCGGCACCGGGTCGAACGAAGCGAACACCTTCTCCGGCGGCGACCCCAGCTCGGCCGCGACCACCGACGCGGCCAGCTCCGGCGCCATCGGCGGGGCGTCGTCCTGCAGCCGGGCCAGCGCGGACTGGTACAGCGTGCGGTACTCGTCGCGCACCTGCGGGCCGAGCGTGACGAACGACAGGATCTGCCCCGCCTTCATCAGCACGCCGCGGGACCGGCCGAGCATCTCCACGTACCGCTCGGCACTGCGCGCGTGGACCTGCGCGCGGTCCTTGCCGCGCAGCGTGGCGACGACCGCCTCGCCCATGGTTCGACCGGCCAGGCCCACCAGCGGCGCCGTCCGGGCGAGCCGCCCCCGGCGCACGGGATAGGCCTGTTCCGCCATCAATGACTCCCGTTAACTAGACACTTCCGTTTCCTCAGTGTTCACTTAGGCGCATGGCGACGTCAACCCCCACCCGGGACCGGATCATCGAGGCGGCGATGAGCCTGTTCGGCGACAACGGTTTCCGCGGCACGAGCGTCGCCCAGATCGAGGCCGCCGCCGGCCTCACACCGGGCGCCGGCGGGCTCTACCACCACTTCCGCTCCAAAGAGGAGGTCCTCACCGCCGGCATCGACCGCCACCTGGATCGCCTCAGCGCCCTGCGCGACATCCGCCGCCTGTTCACCGGCCTCGGCGACACCCGCGCCGAGCTCACGATGACCGCCCGCTACGCCCTCACCGAGCTGGACAACGAGGCCGAGCTCCTGCGCATCCTCGCCTCCGAGTCCCGCGCCCGCCCCGCCCTCGTCCAGCGCGCCGTCACCGCCCTTGTCGACACCACCCACGCCGAGTTCGCCGCCTGGCTGCACGAAAGCCGGGGCTGCCCGCCCGACCGCGCCGCCGCCATCGCCGCCGTCGGCCTCGGCTCGCTGCTCTCCAACCGCCTCCTGCGCGGCCTCCTCGGCACCACCGACTCCCCGGTCGACGACGACACGTTCATCGCCACCTGGGTCGAGATGATCTACAACCTGATCGCCGGCCAGCGTTGAACTGACGTAAATTGCAGTGGTGGAGCTCGGGCGGACGCAGGCCTATCTGGGGCGGTGCCAGGTCGATGACGTCCGCCGGTGCCGGGAGCGGTTCGGTGGGGTGACGCTGCAGGGGCTGGGCGGGCTCAAGATCGCCAAGGCGCTGGCTCGGGCGGGGGACCTGACCGGGGTGGATCTGGATCCGGCGACGTACCGGGCGCGGCCGGCGAAGGCGTCGAACCAGTTGGCGTTGCCGGGGATGGACATCGCGCCGTTCGACTGGATCGCGGCGCAGGCCGAGCTGGGGCTGCCGGTGGTTCGCACGCCGGGCACGCGGATCAGGGTGGGGCGGGTCGAGGAGCTGCGGGCGGAGCTGGACCGGGACTATCCGGTCGACGTGACGGTCATGCTGGCGCTGGACGCGGGATGGTTGGGGCCGCGGCATATCGGGACGCTGGAGCATGAGCTGAAGGTGGCCGACCGGGACGTCTCGCTGTCGTTCGCCGCGCCGGTGAACCCGCTGGACACGCGGCGGCGGATCGACGGGCTGCGCCGGCTGCTGCGGTGGGCCGCGGACTCGCGCCGGGGGCTGGAGCTGCTGCGGGTCGATCTTTCCGGGTTGCCGGCGGTGATCGAGGGGGCGTCGGTCATCGCGATCGGGCTGGGGCCGTCGACGCGCCGGGTGAGCGTGCCGCTCGCGACCCGGGGCGCCGCCAGGGCCAAGCCGAGTCCCTTCGTCTTCGTGCCGCGGCTGCTGGACTGGCAGCGGGCGAACGTCATCGGTGGACTGTCCAACTGGAACGGTGCGGGCCTGACCTACTGCGACTGCGCGGTGTGCGCCGACGCGGGTCAGGATCTGCTGCGGTTCGACCGGCCGCAGGACCCGAAGGTGGCCGAGGAGATCCGCCGGCACGACGAGCTGGCCCTCAGCGGGGTGATCCGGCAGATCATGAGCTCGGACAACCCGGAGGCGGAGCTGAAGTTCCGCCGCGTCAACGCCGTCCAGCGGGCCAAGGCGGTGTCCTCCTCGCTCAACGTGGAGCTGACCGCACCGCCCGCCTGGCTCGATTCCTGGGATTAACCGGGTGTCAGCGTGCGGACTGCGCGGAGGTGGTCGCTGATGTTGGGGGTGAGGCGTTTGAGGCCGAGGAGGTCGAGGGTGGTGCGGTAGAGGGCTTCTTCGTCGGACCAGCCGGTGACGGTGGCGGCGAGGGAGAGCATTGCGGCCAGTTCGGCCGGGGGAAGGTGCTCGAACGCGCGCGGGCCGAGGGTGCGGACGCGGACCGAGGGTTGGTCGGGGAGGCGGTAGGTGCGGGAGCGGAGTCCTTGGGATTGTAGGGGGTTCTCCTCCACCAGGATGCCGTCGCGGACGGCCGCGGCGATGGCGGTGTTGAGCGCGTTGGCCATCAGTTTGCCGACCCGGCGGCCGCCGGAGCATTTTACGTAGACGGCGTGCAGGCGGTGGCCCACGATCGGGCCTTCGACGGCGACGATCGCCCGGAGCCCGTCGACCAGCTGAGCACGGGTGGCGTCCAGGGTGGGTGGCAGTGCGCCGGTGAACTCCTCGTACGGGGCCAGATCCTGGTGCGGGGCGACCGGCCGAGAGTCTACAGTGGACATTGGAGGCGGTTCGGGAACCGGCTCCTGACCCAACGGGCGGATGTCCAGCTCTCGCAGGGTGGCCCAGAGGTCTTCCAACACCGCGGCCTCGTCGACGTAGAACGCCGACTCGCGGATCCGGAAGAACCGCCAGCCGCACCGCTCGAGGTCGCGCTGGCGGGCCAGATGCCGTTGGTAGGCCTCGGGTCCGTGCCAGGTGTCGCCGTCGCACGCGATGGCCAGCCGGGACTTGGCGCCGACGACGACGAGGTCGATCTCGTTGTCGTGCCGCGGGATCACGGCGAAGCCGCGCTCCACGAGGCGGTTGAACACCCGTTGGGCGAACAGCGACTCGAACGGGACGACGAGCCGGTCGTCCGGAACGGGATCGGTGAGCACGTCCTCGTCGCCGGTGCCCTGGTTGATGATCTCGTAGCAGTAGTCGAGCAGCGCGAACCGCATGTCCTCGGGATGCCCGAGCTCGGCCAGCGGCACCGAGTGGAACAGCCACATCTGGTCCCTTGCCCGCGACGCGGCCACGTTGTACCGCTGCACGAACAGGTCGCGGCTGAGCACACCGAGCCGGGCGTCCGGCGACGGCGCGGCGACCATGGACAGGAACATCACGTCGCGCTCGGAGCCCTGGAACGCCGCCGAGTCGCCGCACCGCAGATCGCGGGCGACCAGCTCCTCTGGCGTGATCCGGGTGAGCAGCTCGGTCTCGATGGCCTTGGCCTGGGCCGTGCCGAGCAGCGAGATCACACCCATGGTCAGGCCGTCGTAGCGCGGGTCGGCGATGCACTTCTCGATCTGGTCGACGATCGCGGCCGCCTCGACCGGGTTGATCTTGTTCGCCCCGCCGAGGACGTGTCCGTCCGGCAGGAACACCGCCTTGATCGGCTCGAGCCGGTCCGCGCCGTACTGGCGCACGGGAATGAGCCGGATTCCGTCCGGCTCGTAGGCGATCCGGTTCGAGAAGCCGATGATCTCCGGCACGCACCGCCGGTGCTCGGTCAACGTCAGCAGCCCGCTGAACCGCATCTTGGCCTCGTCGAACAGGCTGCGCTGCGGGTCCTGCCAGGAGGCGCGGTACGGGTCGTCGGCCAGGTACTGCCCGGCCAGGTCGCGCAGCTGCTGCTGGTCGACGCCGACGGCCGACGGTGAGACCTGCTTGTCGTCGCCGATCACCACCATCTTGGGCGCCAGGTACTGCAGGAAGGTCGCCTCCAGACCGGCCTGCGAGGCCTCGTCCACGACGACCACGTCGAACATGTCGGGCCGCACCTGAAGCTGCTCGGCGATCCGGTAGATCGGCATGATCCACACCGGCACGGCCGGCCGGCAGCGGTCCATCGCCTGGCGGATCTCGGCCCGGCGCGCCTCGGCGTACTTGCCGGTTCCCTTGCCCAGCTTACGAACCAGGTAGGCGTAGTGCTCCAGGTTGGCGCGCGCCTGCCCGGTGAGCCGCTCGGCGGACACCGCGTGCCCCCACGCCCTGGTCGCGGCCAGCGTCTCGACCTGGCGCCTGATCCGCTCCTCGATGTCGGCGATCTCGGCCTGCAGCGCGTTGACGTCGACGGTGCCCTGCTCGGCGATCCAGGTTCCGGTCGAGGCCCACGCCCACGCCTCGCCGAACGACCCCAGCCGCTCATTCCAGTCCACATCGGACGGCGCAGCCAGGACAGCTTGATGCAGTAGGGGAACCGTGGCCGACAGCCGCGCGGCGATGTCGTCGCGCCGCTCGGCGGTACGCACCACCTCGGCCAGCCGCGCGAGCCGGGCGTGCGCCGCGGCGTACGAGTCGTGATCACGCCGGCGCACCGCGTCGAGCAGCTCGCGCACGCACGGCGCCGCGTCCGCCCAGCGCGCGGCGTCGGTCGGCGTCTGCTCGATCTGGTGCAGCGGTTGGGAAGCCGCGGCCCTGGCGTCCTGCGCGGCCGCGGCGTCGACCAGGCTTGCGTAGGTGTGCACGGCGCGCCGGTCCGTCCAATCCGGACGCGGCAGCCCGAGCTCGGCCAGCCGCCGCTCCTCGATTTCCAGCCATTCGCCGAGGCGCAGCACCCGATGCAGCTGCTCCAGCTCGGTGATGTGCCACTGCTGCCGCTCGTGCAGCGTCTCGTCGACCGGTGGCCGCACGCCGTCCGGCCACGCCCGGTCGAGCGCGGCAAGGATCTTCGTGGCCTCGGCCCAGGTGAGGAACGCGCCGAGCCGGTCGAGTGTGGTCGGCGGCAGCCCGTTGACCCGAACCTGGTCGAACAGCGGCTGCGCCTGCTTGACCTGCCTGGCCGCGAACGACCCGATCTTCGCCGACCCGTCGGCGGCGGTCCGCAGCTTCCCGCCCTCGTTGAGGTACTGGTACAGCGCAAGGGCCGGCGGCACCAGGGTGGCCACAGTGGACTCGGCGGTGACCTCGGTGGTCGGGCCGAGGCGGCGCACCAGCGGGTCGGACTGGTGCAGCAGCTGGGAAATCTGCTGACCGCGGGCCTGCCAGATCCGGACCCGGCCGTTGCGGACGTCGGACAGCGCCTCGGTCATCCATTGCTCGCGGCGGCGGGCCAGGTCGTCCGCCTCGCCGGCGAGCTGGTGTAGCCGCCGCTGCAGGTCGCCGCGCACCGCAACGTCCAACTTGGACAACGCGCCGAACGCCGGGTGGCTCTTCAGCTCGGCGAACTGGTCGTCCGCGGTGGCCGCGGCGCGCTCGGCGGCCACCAGGTCGGCCAAGGCCGCCGGCTCCGGCACCGCCGAAAGGTCCAGCAACCGCTGGCGCGCCTCGGGTTCGTCGGCGATGAGCCGCTCGTCGAGCAGATAGCCGCGCCATTCGACGAGCTCCTCGGGCTCGACCGGAGGGGAGCTGTCCGCCGGCACCTGGACGTAGTCGCCGAGCCAGGCGAAGGACTCCGCCCGCGCCAGGTGCTGCCGGGCGATCGCCGCGAGCGTGCCGCGGTAGCCGGCGTGCTCGTGCTCGCGCACCTCCTGCTCGCGGGCCTCGATGAGCGCCCGGCGCAAGGCGGCCCGGCGCACGCGCAGGTTCTCGATCGCCTCCTGGCAGGCCCGCACGGTCTCCGCGGCCGCCTCCGGGTCGTGCTCGGCGGCGGCCACCGCGATCCGCTCGACGGCCACCTTCAGGTCGGACATGTCCTCCCGCGAGCTGCCGACGATGGCCACCGACAGCGGCTTGATCGCCGCGGGGAGCTTGGCCCGCACCTCCTTGAGCGCCCGGTCGGTGTGCGCGGTGACCAGCACCCGCTTGCCCTGCGCGAGCAGGTGGGACAGCAGCGCGGCCGCCGTGTGCGTCTTGCCGGTCCCCGGCGGGCCCTGCACCAGCGTCTGGGCCCGGGTGTCGACCCGGTTGATGATGCGCAACTGCACGTCGTTGACCGGCAGCGGGAGGAACGGGTCGTCGTCGACGACGACGATCGCCCCGTCGCTTGGCGGTTCGCTCACCGGGGGCTGGTAGTCCGGGTCGATCAGCGGCAGCACCCCGTCCGGCACCTCGCCGGTCTCGGCCAGCTGCGCGCAGATCGTCCGGAAGATGTCGACCAGACCCTGCTGGGATCGCCTGCGCAGCAGGATGGCCGGAGCGAAGGTGGCTACCGCTCCCGGCGACACCACCGGCGGCTCGTCGGTGTCGCGGTACTCGCTGCCGGCGTCGATGCTGTGCACGAGCCGGCGCACCAGCGAGCCGATCTCGTCGCGGTCCAGCGGGTGGGCGTCGAGCAGCCGGGCCTGCGCCCGGACCTCGTTGAGGTGCGGGGAGTTCGTCAGCCCGGGGTCGAGCATGTCCAGCTCCACGCCGACCGGCTCCACCGACTCGACCCGCACCACGGTCAGCCGGCCGGTGTCGTCGTCGAAGTGGATCGCCACCGGCGCGGTCAGCAGGTGCCGCCGCACCGGCGGATGCCCGGCCGGCGACCAGGCGAGGCAGCCGACGCCGGCGACCAGCTCGAGCTCCTCGGGGTGCCCGGTCGCGGTGACGTAGGTGGAGAACAGCTCTCCGTACAGCTCGCGGACCGGCCGGTCACGCCGCTCGATCTCGGCCCACGCCTGCCACTCCGCCCACCACCGCTGGTAGCCCTCCCGCAGCTCCTGCCGGTCGTTGAACAGCAGCTTGCGCGACGTCCAGTCGGTCTCGCTCACGATGGTGATCGACTGGCGCAGCACCGGCGGGCGGTGCGGGTCGTCCACCCGCCCGTCCAGCCACGGCCGCAGCGGCTCGTCCGGCAGCGGCGGATCCAGCCGGGGCACCCGGTCGACGGCCAGCAGCGCGGCGTCCGGCTCCGGGGCGCCCCCGCGGTGCGCGACCGTCACCGCCGGATGCTCGGGAACGTCGGCCAGCCATAACACCCGCTGGTAGGCGTCGACGGTGCGCGGCGGGTTGCTGCGCAGCTGTTGGACCCGGCCGAGGAACTCGAACAGCCGCAGCGCACGGCTTACCAAGGGACCTCCCTCGTTCTCTGCGGCGGCCCCAAATCTATCGGGCGGCTTCAGGTGACGAAAACCGTGAACTCCGCCCGGTGCACCCGGCCGGCGACGCTGAACTCCAGGAACAGCCGGTGCTCTCCGCGCAGGGCGAACTGCGCGGCGAAGCTCAGCTCGGGCCCACCGGTCAGACCGTCGACCACCTGATCAAGAGGATGCTGGTGGAGCAGCCCCATCGTCAGCGAGTTGAACGCCGACATGTGCGCGTACGCGCCGAGGTACGACTCCAGCTCGTCGACCGGCTCGCCGGCGGCGTCGAGGAAGCGGAACGTGAGCCGGTTGACCTTCCCCACCGGCAGGTCCGCGACCCCGTCAGTGCGCCGCACGGTCAGCCCCGGCAGCTCGACGCTCGCCGCCGGCGCGGGCAGCGGCACGAACGTGGTGTCGCCGGGCACCACGAACGGGACGCCGAGCACGGTCGGGTGCGGCGGCCCCGGCCGGCCCTTCGGCAGGAACTCGGCGTAGAGCCGGTACAGGCCGCCGTCGGGCACCGCGATCGCGGTGTGCCAGGTGTCGCCGCGCAGCTCGGGATGCAGGTGCTGGTAGTGGCTCAGGTCGTCGCGCAGCACGTAGAAGTGCAGCAGCTTGGTGTGGTCGACGTCGTAGTCCAGTTGCGGCCGGCCGGACAGGTCGAGGATGCGGAACGCGACCGGCACCGCCGGCCCGCGCCCCTCCGGCGCCGTGACCAGCTCCAGCCTGAACCCGTCGTGCGCCTGCTTGAGCCCCTCGTCCTGCACGGTCGTGCTCGGCGGGGGCACGTGCGCCTGGTGACCGCTGGCCGTGCCGCACGACCGCAGCGTGACGAACGCCGCGGCGGCCACCAGCAGCAGCGCCAGCCCGGCGAAGATCGCGGTGACGGCCCGGTTCGGTCTGCGCAGTTGCGTCGCCATGCGCTCCCCCGATAGAAAGCCGCCAGGCTGGGACGTTAGTTCGTCCCAGCCTGGCTGAATAGCTACTTTCGGGCGGTTATCCCACGGCGCACGGGTTTCCGTTCGGCGTGGCCGGTTTCCCTTCGACGTTGGCCTTCGCCTCGCCGATCACCAGGTCGGTGAGCAGCGTGTCGAGCACCACCGCCCGCTGGGTCACGCTGGTCGCGGTCGTGGTCGTGCTGTTGAGCCGCAACGAGCCGATCACGAGCGGGATCGTCAGGGGCGCGCTGCCGACGGTGACCGACACCCCGTTGATCCGCAGGCTGGCGATGTGGAACGAGCCGCTGAACTCCGGCCGCAGCCCGTTCGGCCCGGCGACGCACCGGGCCGTCGCCGTCGACTGGATCACCCCGAGCTCGATGGTGACCAGGGTGGCCGTCACCCGGGTGGAGTCCACCCTGGCGAACGCGGTGGCGTTGTCCCCGGCCGCCGGCGGTGATCCGGTGAGGCTGTCCGGGGTCTGGTCGGTGCTCGCGGTCAGCGCGTTGGCAGTCACGTTGAGGATCCCGGCGCCCAGCTGCACGTTGACCACATTCCTGAAGTCGTCGACGCACGGCACGTCCGGCGGGTTCGCCCTGGCCACGATGATCCCGGCCAGGTTGAGCGCGGTGGCCTGGCAGGAGAACACGCCGGTGCGCTCCGCGGTCTTGATCCGCAGGTCGGACAGCACCGGGCTGGTCCCGTTCGGCGCGGCCCGCAGCGTGGCCCTGGCCTCGATGAACCGCCCGGTCAGCGAGAACGGCGCGCCGTTGGTGACCGGGACGAACGGCTGGCCGGCCAGCCCCGCCTCGGTGTCGGACGCCCGCGCCTCGACGGTGATGCTGGTGCCGGGCGGGACGCTGCCCTGCGGCTCGGTGTTCCAGGTGATGGTGCCCCAGGTCTGCCCCGCGACGCCGCCGTCCTGCACCACCGACCAGGTGCCGACCGGTGCGGTGATCTCGCCGAGCACCGAGCCGGTCATGTCGCTGTAGTTGTACGGGCCTGCCCCGGCGCCGAGGTCGACCGTCAGGTCCACCGCGCCGATCGGGAACCCACCGCCGCCGATCGGGCCGGCGGCCGGGTCGATCCGCTGCGCGTTGTTGCTCAGGAGGTTGGCGACCCAGATCTTGCCGTTGCTGTCCACCGCGACCCCGGTGGGTCCGGCGCCGCCCGCCGGCCCCAACTGCACGTTGCCGACGAAGGTGCCGTCGGTGCGCAGGTGCCCGACCGTGGTCTCGCCGCTGAAGAACGAGTGCGCCACCCACACGTTGCCGCTCCGGTCCACCGCGACGCCCTGGGCGTTGAAGTTGCCGTGCGGGTAGGCGTTGAGCACGTTCCCGGCCGGATCCAGCTCGACGACCCGGTTGCCGAAGGCGTTGGTGTGCCAGACGTGGTTGGTGCTCGGATCGAGGCCGAGCCCGTAGTCGCCGTGGTTTGTGTCCAGGCAGGCTCCGGTGTCCGGTCCCGGCTCGTAGCGCAGCAGGTTGGCACCGAACCGGGCCGACCACAGCGTGCCGGCCTGATCGACGAGACCGCCGTAGCCGCCGCAGCCGAAGTTCTTCTCCGTGCCGAGGAAGGCGCCGGTCATGCCCGAGATCAGTTGGTGGTCGTTGTCCAGGCCGCCGGTCCAGATGTCGTTGTTGGCGTTCACGGCGACCGTGCGCGTGTTGGTGCCGGGAACCCGGACGTAGTTGATCAGGCACTCGTCGGCCGCGGTGTCGACGCCGCCGTCGTTGTCGACGCCGCCGGCGTTGGTCCACGGCCGGATGTCGGCCAGCCCGCGCGAGGTCGCGATCAGGCCGTCGCCGTTGCGGTCGACGCAGGTGTTGTAGCCGAACGGTCCGAGCAGGAAGTCGCCGGTCGGGTTGGGGGTGCGGTCGGCGTTGACCCGGGTGCCGCCGACCACGACGCCGACCCGGGTGACCGAGCCCTCGCCGTCCCCGTCGCCGTCGACGTCCTGGGCCTCGTCCCGGTTGGACAGCCAGGTGTTGCCCAGCCGGTCGACCGTCGTCCGGGACGGGTTGCGGAAGCGGCCGTCCGGCGCGGACAGCCATTCCCCGAGGATGGCGCCGGTATCGACGTCGATGCGCACCATGGTGCCGCGGGCCGAATTGGCGATGTTGACGAACGGGAAGAACACGTCGGACTTGTTCAGCTGCAGCTGGTTGTTGTTGGGCGCGTCGTGGTTGACGTCCTGCAGGACGCCCTGGTCGAAATCGGCATCCAGCGTGTAGAGCACATTGGTGCCCGGAACCGGCGCCGCGGCGGCAACCGGGGGCACGACGGAGGCCAAACCGATCGGCAGGATCGTCGCCGTCAACGCGGCAACTACCCTGGAATGTCTTCGATTTGTCCTTGATCTGGCTCTTCTCTGCGACGGCATGGTCGCCCCTTTCCACTCATATCGGGCACGAAAGGGCCCGTCCATGCGTCGCGCTATGTGTCAGTCTTGTTACCGCTTACATCCCACGCGCGCATATATCCCCCGCACGTAGGATCAGGAAACGGAATGTGATTGAGAAAATCACATTCCGCGGAGCCGGACGCGCAGCTGCGATTCGTAGAGGTTGGTCGGCAGCACGTCCTCCTCCGGCGACTCGACCACCGAGCCCAGCGGACCGGACAGGTCGCGGGCGTGGTCGGTCGGGCCGGTGGTGCCGAGCACGCCGACCATGGCCGACATCGGCGCGTGCTCCTCGAGCCGGATGGCGTGCGACCGCCCGTTGGTGACGTCGATGTTCCAGTGGCAGAACCGGGCGCCCCACCGGGGTCCCGCGTCGCCGGCGCCGCCCGTGCCACCGGTGTTGTCGACCCGGATCGCAGTGCGGACGCTGTCGAACGGCAGCGCCTTGTGCGAGTCGAACGTGCCCTGCATGACCCCGTTCGACCACACGTTTCCGGACGTGAATCCCTCTGTGTTGATCCCATGGTAGGCCGCGCCGGCCGACACCGGCGTGGTCGCCGGCAGGATCTCGAACCGGTCCACCAGCATGTCGTGCGACTGCACCCGGCAGATGAACGAGTGGTGCCGGGCCCGGCCGCCGACCCGGACCTCCGTGATGGTGATCCCCTTGGCCGTCGTCAGGCCGAAGCCGTTGTCGCTGTGCCACAAGTCGACGCGCCGCGCCCAGCAGTTCAGCGCCGCCTGGAAGTTCGGCCCGTTGAAGCCGGGATCCTGGTGGTGCGGCCGCTGGGTGATCTGGCGCATCTCGATCGCCAGGTCCTCGATGCCGGACTCCTCGACCCGCGGTCCGAGCGTGGCGAACCTGGGCCGCCACCCGAGCCGGAGATCGATCCGCACCGGCTGGGCGAGGACGACGGCGTCCGGCTCGACCCGCTCGACCTGGACGGGCGTCCGGTAGTGGCGGAAGTTCTCCGCCAGCACCCAGGTCGACAGCTCCGGGCGCAGCCGGCGGGCCGCGGTCTCCCACGGGTAGGTCCGGGTGCCTGGCACGTCGCCGGCCAGGTGCGCCAGCAGCGTGTTGTCGGTCGGGTTGTCGACCATCAACAACACGTGCTCGCCCGCGGTGAACGCCGACGGGTCCGCGACCGGGATCCGCCGCGTGCCCCTCGGCACCCCGGCGCTGACCGCGGACAGCTCCCGGTTGTCCATCCAGCCCTCGTTGCCCGTGAAGCCGCGCTGCTCCAGCTCGGCGCGCAGCTCGCGCGGGATGAACCAGACCATGCCGCCGGACCACGCCCACTCCCCGCGGGTCTGCGGCCGGTACGCGCTGTCCAGGGACTCGTCGAAGAACAGCACGGTGTGCTCCCGGCCGTCGCCGCGCAGCACGACGTTCGAGTGGTGCATCCAGACCACGCCGGTCAGCCGGTACCGGCCGGCCGGCACCAGCACGGTCCCGCCGCCGGACCGGCCGACGGCGTCGATGGCGGCGTTGAGCGCGGCCGTCGAGTCGGTCGTCCCGTCGCCGACGGCGCCGAACCGCGTGACGTTGGCGCGCACCGGCGGGCGCGGCAGCCGGTCCTCGCCGCGGTGGTATCCGGCGTAGGAGACGTTGGGGATCTGCGGATGGGTGTCCGGGGCGGCAAGCCACTCGCGCCACAGCCGCGCCCGCTCCCGATCGCTCGCCGCCGCGACACTCCCGGAACCTCCCACGACCGCGAGCCCGGCGGCCGTGCCGCCCGCCACCCGGAGAAAGCCGCGACGATCGACGTCCCTGGTCATGGTTCCTCCCGATCCGACGCCGGGCGCCGCCGGCCGCACATACATCGGATGTCTAGACCCTAGGGGAGCCGGATGAGTGCGGCAATACCAGACCGTTGCCGCTCACCGCCGCCGAGAACGCGACAAGTGGAACGTCGACGCACACGGTGAGTGATCTCCCGTGCGGGGTTGACAAGCTCGCGTCCAGCCTTTGTCCACTATTCGGAGCAGAACCCGGGAACTGCCGGTCCAGACCATTGTTGCAGGTCATCCGATCGGGTGAATTGTCGTGCGGAGACCAACTTCACGTGTGTTTGCACGTGCATGGTCGTTCCACCGATGGAGCCGAAGGGGTGGCACCGCTCGTCGATGAATACGTTCCGTTCACCGCTGGGCCGGGGAGTAACAGCTTGGTGACGAAGATCAATACGCCAAGATTGGATCCGCGCGCGGGGCGGTGCGTGATCGAACCCCCTACGTGAAGCGCGGCTCCCTGTGCCAGCAGGGAGCCGCGCGGTGTTCTTAACTTCCGTCAAAGCGAACGAAAGAGCGAGAACGTTGGCCAGTCTAGGTCCAGACCGGGGCCCCTTACCAGACGAGAACCGCAGGCGTGACCGTCGCGTCCTGCGCTTCGAGCTGTACACGGACCATCCCGTCGACGACGACCTGCCCCTGATCATGGCCTTCACCCAGGCACGCACCGCCTGTGGAATGCGCTGGCAGGTGCTCGCCAGCCGGGACGGTTGGCTGTGTCTGGCCGAACGGGCCCTCGGCGACTGGGCGGTCACCCTCCGGGCAGCCCTGCTGATGCTCGTCGGTTTCGCCGGAGCCATCGTGCTCATCGGCGTCGCGTTCGGCTTCGGCGGCGTCGTGCTCGGCGCGCTGCTGAGCCTGGCGCTCTACCCGGCGATGCTCAGGTTCCAGGCGCTGCTGGCGGCGGGTCGACCATCACGTTGAGCACGACCAGGGTGTCGGTGTCGTGGACATGCTCGATCGTGCCGCTTCCGCGCGCCGTCCGGTAGTCGCCGGTGCCCCCGGTGATGGCGACGAAGTGCCGGACTCCGGGATTGGGTATCTGCCGAATGTGCATGTTGGTCGTGTGGATCTCGCCGATCGACGGAAATCGGAAGATCGCGTGTGCCTGAACGACGATCTTCGGCGGGATCTCGACCAGAATGTCGACGATCGAGCCGTGCACCGAGCCGTCGCCCACCTTGGCGCCGTCCTTGTCGAATAGGTCCAGCAGGGCAATGTAGGTGGAGCCCAGCGGGATCCCTGCGGGCGGCACGTTCGGGATGGTGACCTTCGTTCGGCGCGCCGTGAAGGTGAGGATGGCCGGCGAGGCAAGGGGAGCGGCCGAGGCATTTGCCGCGCCGGCGGCGACCAATGTGGCGGAGGCGGGAACTGCGAGCAATGCGGACCGTCGGGATACCTGGCTCATGCCCGACACATTAGGGCCGGGAAATGCGATCAATTGATGATCACGCCGCCACCGGCGACGCATGGTCGTCGACCTGACGCGGGAGACGACGCGGCCGCGTGGTCACGGCCCGGCGGGGAGTGAACCGCCCGCCGGGTGGCGTGGCGGTCCGCCGTCGCGCTAGGCCGAATGGAGCATCCAATTTTCACCCTCCTCGATAGGGTGACCCCCGGGGCTTTGTCGTTCTACCCGGCCGGGAGGCTCGATGCGCAGCAAGGTTCTCGCTTCGGTGATCGCGGTGGCCGCGCTCGGACTGGCGGTCATGCCGACCGCCGCCGCCGAGCCGGCCGGCTCGGTGATCAGGCCGGTCCGGCCCTGTGCTGAGTTGGTGCGCGACTTCGCCATTCCCGGCGCCCCGACGCACGTGACGGCCGCGGCCGAGGTGCCGGCCGGGGCCGAGCCGGCGCACTGCGAGGTGCGCGGCTTCGTGGAGCCGGCGGTCCAGTTCCAGCTCCGGCTGCCGATCGACTCGTACTCCGGGCGGTACCTGCAGTACGGCTGCGGCGGGTTCTGCGGGATCATCTTCCCGACGCCGTTCCCCGACTGTGGGCCGCGGGCCGGTGACTTCGCCGTCGCCGCCACCGACGACGGTCACCCGGGCGACGGGATCGACGGCCGCTGGGCGGCGGACAACCAGGCCGCCCGGGACGACTTCTTCTTCCGCGCGCCGCACGTGGTGTCCATGGCCGCCAAGCGGATCATCGCCGCGTTCTACGGATCCCCGCCGCGGCAGGCGTACTTCAACGGCTGCTCGACCGGCGGCCGTGAGGCGCTGCTGCTGGCCCAGCGATACCCGACCGACTTCGACGGCATCATCGCCGCCGCCCCGGCCAGCTACCACGGCCCGCTTGCCGCCTACCAGGCCTGGCTGGCCAGGTCGAACACCGCCGCCGACGGCACACCGATCATCACCGCCGCCAAGCTGCCCGCGCTGCACGACGCCGTGCTGGCCGCGTGCGACCGGGTCGACGGCCTTGCCGACGGCCAGATCGACGACCCGCGCGCCTGCCGGTTCGACCCCGGCGCGATCCGATGCGCCGGACCCGACCAGCCGAGCTGCCTGACCCCGGCCCAGGTCGACGCGGCCCGCAAGCTCTACGCCGGCCCGACCGACGGGCACGGAAACCGGATCTACCCCGGCTGGGAGCCGTACGGCTCTGAGCTCGGCTGGGCGGGCTGGATCGTCGCGCTGCCCGAGCTCGGCGCGCCGATCTCCGCCCTGCTCGCCGACAACTACCTGCGCTACATCGGCTACCCGATCGGGACCCCGCACTCCTCGCTGGCCGAGTTCCGGTTCACCGTCCGCGAGCTGCTCCGCCTG
Source organism: Actinophytocola sp. (assembly GCF_035942955.1). Lineage (GTDB taxonomy): Bacteria > Actinomycetota > Actinomycetes > Mycobacteriales > Pseudonocardiaceae > DASYTH01. Next base: position 25,371 of record NZ_DASZCQ010000224.1, read on the forward strand.
ACCCCGGAGGGGGTCAAGGCCAACGCCATGAGCCTGGACCTGACCGCGTTCCGGCGCGCCGGCGGCAAGCTCATCCTGTGGCACGGCTTTGCCGACTTCGCCATCCCGCCGAACTCCACCCTGGACTACTACGACCGGCTCGTCCGGCACAACGGCGGCCTGCGCGCGACCCAGGAATGGGCCCGCCTGTTCATGATCCCCGGCCTGTACCACTGCGAAGGCGGCGACCGCCTTACCGAGTTCGACGCCGTCCGCGAGATCGTCGCCTGGGTCGAGCGCGGCGCCGCGCCGGACCGGATCATCGCCACCGGCCGCGACGCGCAGGGCACCGTGACCCGCACCCGCCCGGTCTTCCCGCATCCGCTGCGGGCCCGCTACGACGGCACCGGCAGCATCGACGACGCCGCCAACTTCGTGCCCGCCCGCCCGGCGTCCCCGCCCCGGGACACGATCCGCTGGCCGGGCGAGTTCCTCCACTTCATCCCGGGCCCGGTGGCCCGCTGAACCCGGCGCCCCGGCCGGCGCGTCGTAGATTGGTTGCCGTGACGGCTACCGACACCCACCGGGCGATCGACGCGGTGTGGCGGATCGAGTCGGCGAAGGTGATCGCCTGCCTGGTCCGCATGGTGCGCGACCTCGGCCTCGCCGAGGAACTGGCCCAGGATGCCCTGGTCCAGGCGCTTGAGCAGTGGCCGGAGTCGGGCGTGCCGCGCAACCCGGGCGCCTGGCTCATGGCCACCGCCAAGCGGCGGGCGATCGACATGATCCGCCGCAAGGAGACGCTCGGCCGCAAGCTCGCCGAGCTGGGGCACGAGCTCGAGGTGACCGGGCCGGGCACCACCCCCGACTTCGACGCGGCCGTCGACGACGCCGTCATCGACGACGACCTGCTGCGGCTGATGTTCATCTCGTGCCACCCGGTGCTGTCCACCGAGGCCAGGGTCGCGCTCACGCTGCGCCTGCTCGGCAGCCTGACCACCGACGAGATCGCGCGGGCGTTCCTGATCCCGGAGTCGACCGTGGCCCAGCGCATCGTCCGGGCCAAGAAGACGATCGCCAAGGCCAACGTCCCGTTCGAGGTGCCGGAGGGGGCCGAGCGCACGGCCCGGCTGTCCTCGGTGCTCGAGGTCATCTACCTGATCTTCAACGAGGGCTACTCGGCCACCGCTGGCGACGACTGGCTGCGTCCGGCGCTGTGCGAGGACGCGATTCGCCTCGGCCGCATCCTCGCCGGGCTGGCGCCGCAGGAGCCCGAGGTGCACGGACTGGTGGCGCTGATGGAGATCCAGGCCTCCCGCACGGCCGCGCGCACCGGCCCGTCCGGCGAACCCATCCTGCTGCTCGAGCAGGACCGCTCGCGCTGGGACCGGCTGCTCATCCGGCACGGCCTGGCCGCGCTCGAACGCGCGGAGCGGCTCAGCGGCGCCACTGCCGGGCCGTACACCCTGCAGGCCGCCATCGCCGCCTGCCATGCCAGGGCGCACACCGCCGAGGAGACCGACTGGCAACGCATCGCCGACCTGTACGAGGCCCTTGCCCGGCTGACCCCGTCGCCGATCGTCGAGCTCAACCGGGCCGTCGCGCTCGGCATGGCCTACGGTCCCGCGGCCGGCCTGATGCTGATCGACACGCTGACCGCGGAGCCCGCGCTGCGCAACTACCACCTGCTGCCCAGCGTGCGCGGCGACCTGCTGGCCAAGCTGGGCCGCGTCGACGAGGCCAGGGCCGAGTTCGAGCGGGCCGCCACGCTCACCCGCAACGCCCGCGAGCGCACCCTGCTGCTCGACCGCGCGGCGGCTTTGGCTACTTGAGTAGCCCGATCGCTCAACCACCCTGCCCTAACGTGAAATGCATGGGCGACCTGGTGATCCGGCCGGCGGAGCCGGACGACGTCGGGGCGTTGGCGGAGGCGTTGGGACAGGCTGAGTTCTTCGCCGAGCAACTGGCGATGCAGGCGAACGGTCGCGGGATTCTCCTGACGGCGTGGAAGAACGGACAACCAAAGGGGGACGTGTACCTGCGGCTCGAGCCCGCGGAGGAGCCGGAGATCCGGCACTACTTACCCGACGTGCCGCTGCTCACCCACCTCGAGGTGCTTCCTGGTGACCGCAACCGCGGCATCGGCACGAAGCTGATCAAGGCGGCCGAGCGGCTGCTGCACGACCTCAAGTACAGGTGGGTGGCGCTCGCGGTGGAGGTCACCAACGTGGATGCCTCGCGCCTGTATCGGCGCCTTGGCTACCGCAGTTGGAACCGGTCACCGGTCATCTGCTACACGTGGCTGGCCAACGGCCGCGAGCGCCGCCCGGAGATCTGCAACGTCCTCGTCAAGCGTCTGGACGCTCGTCAATAACGGTCAGGCGGGCCTGCTTGAGCATGGCCATGGCCGCCTTCTCGTCGAGCCCATCGAGATGCCGCCGCCAGCGGGTCCGGTCGGTGCGCCAGGCCCGCAGGTACTCGACGCACAATTCCGGATCGATGCGCTGGCAGCGGCCGCTGGCCGCCTTGAGCGCGGCGATCATGCGGCTTTTCTCCTTGGGAGACTTGTCCAGCCGCTGGGCCCGGTCGATCACGTCGGCGATGAACTGCCGTCGAATGCCGAGGTAATACTTCCAGAATGCGGCGTTGGCGTCCTGAACCCGGCGGCCGTGGTCGAGCAACCAGTAGACGCCTTCCGCCAGGAGGTCACCGAACTCCTCCGACCGGGCTCGCTGATCGTTGGCGAACGGGTCGTACGGTCCCTGTTTGGCATATCCGGTGATGGCGGTCGGCCGCATCCTGACGTCGTCGAGCAGGAAGAACCAGTCCTCGTTGTAGATGTTGGGAAAGAATGACGTCATCGCGGCGGATCCGACGGCGAGCGCGCCGCCGCCGATAAAGGTGTCCTGCGGTCCTCCCACGCCGCGATAGGCGTGACATACGACGGAGTTGTCCGGCATTCCGTCGATCCACATGCCCACCGTGGCATGTGTGTCGAGCAATCCGACGGCGGCTCGCAAGTCGTCCGGATCCGAGATGAAGATATCGTCGTCGAGGAATACGATTCGGTTCCAGTTGACGAGGCGAGCCACGAGTAACCCCAAGTTGCGCTTGAGGCTGGTGTCGGTCCTTCGTTCGAAGATCGTCCCGGCCAGCAGCGCGGTGGTCTCGAACTTGGGCAGCAGCCCGTCCGGCAGCCGGTCGGTCTCGATGGTGGCGAGCTTGATGCCGGCGCCCCTGGCCAGCCTGGCCACCTCCTCCGGCTTGGACCACTTGCTGCACATGGCGACCAGCGTGCAGCCGAGCTGACCGGCCAGGTCGATGGCCGTCTTCATGCCGGCAGCCTGCCTGGCGGTCGGCACGATGATCGCGTCGAGCTTCGCCGATCCGCCTGGCACGACCTCCGGGGTGCTGAGCAGGTGCCGGTGTGACTCGTGGTGGAACGGGGACGCTATGTCGGCTAATAGGGGCTGCTCGACCGCACGGGTGGCGGTCACGCGTTTTTCTCCGGCCACTCGTGCAGCAGCGTTCCGCGCACGGTCCAGTCCGGTGTGACCACCGAGCCGTTGACGATGGGTACGCGGGTGACGATGCTGAGGGTGTCGAACTCGCTGAAGCGATGCTTCAGATATTCCTCGTTACGTCCTCGGAGTTTGGCGTCTGTCAATGCCCGGACGGCGCCGAGGGTGCCGCGTCCGAACATCCCGTTGCAAATTGTAACGGTACGCTCCTTATTGAACGGATTTGGTGCTCGGTAGAAGTGCGCGACGTCCTCGAGTAGTATTCTCTGGCCGCCGGACTCCTCGTGCAGTATCGGCTCGAACAGTGGATGTTCCTCACCGTTGACGACCTCGAAGCCGCCTATTCGGTCGCCCTCGCGCGCGACCTGGCGGACGGGAAACTCACTGCGATGCTGAAGGTGTGCGGTGACTATGTTCCAGTCGACGCCACCAAGAAGAACGAGATGTGTCGTGTAGTCGTCGGGAATTGCCGTGGCCGTGGTCCGAAAATGCACCTGAATGGTCGGGTTGACCGCCCGGATATGGCCGTGCAGCTCGATCAGGGCGTCCGGATCGGCATACCGGTACAGGTCGACGTAGTCCGGATCGTCGGGGTCGGAGTAGGGCATGTCCCGGCGCAGGTCCTCGGGCACCTCGGCGCAGACGATCACGACGTCCTCGAGGTCCGAGAAGTGCCAGAACTGGCCGAGCTCGTCGACCAGGGTGGCGCTGAGATCGTCGGTGCTGCTGCGTGCCGACCGGCTGCGCAGCTCGAGCAGCTCGCGTAGCAGCGCCTCGCGCTGGGCCCGCTCGTCCGGGGTCAGCTCGGCCAGGTCGAACAGGCGAAACGGCCGGCTGGCCACCGAACGCTCGGTGGCGAAGAAGGTGGCGTAGTCGGCCAGCCGCGTGTCCGAGGGCAGTGCCGGGTTCGTGGTGCTCTCCCAGGAGGAGATGAGTGGGCTGCTGGCGTGCTCCGAGTGGCTGAGTGCCTCGGCGAGCTGGCCCTGGGTGATCTTGCGACCGGGCCAGTGCCGTTCGCGCAGCGCCCGAAGTCGGCGGGCGAGGGCATAACGCGGATCATCTGACGACTGCACCGGACGTCGTCTCCCTTTAGTTAACTTCAGCGCAAACGCTGAAGCCCGAAGTGTACACGGAGCTGCTGGAGAGCGCGCGGGAGACGCGCCACCCGAAAGCGACCCGTCTCCCGCGTCGTCTGACCACGATCTGGGAGGTGGTTACCCCCCTCCACGTCTTGCTTGTGCTCACCGCGCGTCCTACTCTGAAGTTATCAGCAGCCTGCCATCAGTTTTACTGACTTCACTGAAGTTTCAGGAAGGCGAAAGATGATGATCTTTCGCGGGTCACCGCCGATGTAAGGAACTGACATGAACCCTGCCACATTGACGTTCCGAGCACTGCCCCCCGTGTCCCGGCGCGAGAGCAGGCGCCGAACCGGGCCGGTAGGCGAGTGATGAGCAGCCGGCCGGGACTGTCATGGGTTCCCTGTCGCCGGACCTACCGCTGCACCGGGCGATCGTAGTGGTAGATGTCGAGGGCTCGACAAGAAGGCTCAACCCCGCGAAGGCCCGACTTCGCCGGGTCATGTACGAGCTGCTGGAGAAGGCGCTGCAGAGCAGCGGGATCTTCGAGATGCACCGCGATCCGCTGATCGACCGCGGCGACGGCGCGCTGCTGCTGATCCATCCGGTGGACGAGGTGCCCAAGACGGTGCTGCTGACCGCGTTCGTGCCCGCGCTCAGCCAGCTGCTCGCCGGTGTGCACGCGCACCGCCCGGATCACGGCATCCGGCTGCGGACAGCGGTGCACGCCGGGGAGGTCCACTACGACGAGCGGGGGCCGTTCGGCGAGGCCATCGACATCAGCTGCCGGCTGCTCGACGCGCCGGCGCTGAAGGTCAAGCTGACCGCGACGGCGGCGTCGCTTGTGCTCGTGGTGTCCGACGACATCTACCGGACGCTGATCCGGCACCGCTACGCGGGGATCGACGACCGGACCTTCGAACCCCTTGTGCACCTGGAGATCGCCGGGCATCCGCACCGCGGGTGGGTGCACGTGCCGGCCGAGGCCCTGCCGGCGGCCTAGCGCCGCCGCACGTTGTTGGACGAGGGGGGAGTCCAGCGCACCCCGTAGGCGCGCCCGGGGGTCAGCTCGCGGAACACCGTGTGCACCTCGCCGGCGGCGTTGGAGGCGAGGATCTCACCGGTCGGTCCGGGATCGTCGACGTCGCGCTGGAAGGCGTTGGTCAGCCGCCACACCCGGGACGGCAGGCGTTCGCGTCCGAACCGGACCCACAGCTTGAACAGGTCGCAACGGTGCTTGGGGACGCAGACGTAGTGCGGCTGCATCTGATCGTTCTTGACCCGGTAGCGCAGCACGACGTCGTGGCGCTGGTGCTGGCTGAGCTCCTCGGGCAGGGCCAGCACAAGGCCGATGCGGTCGCCGGATTCCAGGGTCTTGTCCACCAGGGTGCCGCCGTAGAAGACGTCGACGCTGAGCGCGTCGAGATCGATGGGCTTGCCCCGGTCCGCGCCCGCGGTGAGGGTGACGGCCAGGTCGAGCTCGGAGACCCGGTCGCGGTCGGCGACGACGGTGCGCAACTCGAATGCTTCGGGGAATGGTTGGTCCAGGGCCACGGCGATGCGCAGCTCGGAGGTGTGCCAGCCGGTGGGGGACTGGCCGGGTGGGGCGGCCGGCGCGAGAATGCCGGAGCTGGCGGCCAGCTCGGCGATCCGGTCGATCCCCTCGTCGATGCGACGCCGGGCGGTGCGGTCGTCGCGGTGGATCTTTTCGGCGGCCCAGCGGACCCGGTCCTGGTAGAACGGCAGCCGGGCGTCGCGATCAATGCCGAAGGCCGCCATCAGCGCCACTCGCAGATCTTCCGGTAGCCCGCTCGCCCAGCTCTCCAGACTCTCGGACACCTTCCGGCGAATCTCGGCCGGGCCATCGCCTTCCGATACCCGGCACGCCGCACGAAGCGCGGGCCCGACGCGTTCACTGATCTGGCCCACAAACAGCCCGCGACCTTTACGGAGAGTCCTCAATTCGGCGACGAGTTTCTCAAATAGTCCCTCCATTGGGGTCCTCCGCGTCAAGGCCGATTGACCGAGCATGCGCTGAGTGTAACGAGGTCCGAGAGTTGGCACTTCGGCTGTCGGCCGTCCAACCGAGGCCCTTCCTTTCTGTCCAAACTTTGTCAAGTTACCGCGGGCCTGTCCATAGGCGTAGGGGTTCCGGTCCATTGATCAAGCTCCGACTGCGAGCGCTACCGATGTACCGCCGATCTCCGATCTGCACTAGGCCAAATGGCACGCATCGAGCATGCCGTCCGGCATCGCGACCGAGATCATTTGGCGGCGATGCTGGACGCCCTGGTGCTGGTCCAATCGGTGGAGAGATATCGATGAAGGTGGTCTTCACACTCGCAGTCGTCCTTCGGTTGGCCTTCTGGCTGTTAGTTCTCGGAATTGCACTGGGTCTGACCTTGGGGTTGCCCAGGATCGGGGCGTAGTCCGACGTACCCGGCACGCGCTGCCCGGTGCCTTTCCTCGGCCAGCACCGGTGAGCGCGGCCGGAGGGGAGGTGTTGAACGTGCAGATCCACCTGATCGTTTCTCGAGAATTGCTGTCGCTGGCCACCTGACGGGGACCGCGCTGCCGGTCGGCCGGGCCGCGGGCCGGCCGGCAGCTGCGTGACGCTATTCGGGGCGCGCAAAGCGACTCAGGGCCTCGAGGTCGGCGACGACGATCCGGTGCGGGTGCGTGGCCACGATCCGTCGCTTTCGCAGCGTAGCCAAGGAACGGGCGACGGCCCGCGGGGACGCCCCGATCCGGTTTGCGATGTCCCGCTGTGTCAGCGGAATCCGTAAAACGAACTCGCCCCGCTCGCGCACACCGTGTTGTTGTATGAGCCGCCACAGGCAGGCGGCCACCCGGCGCGGCACGTCCAGAGTGGCGATTTCCACCATCATGGCGTTGGCCTCGCGCAGCCGCTCGGACATCAGCTTGATCAAGCTCATCGCGATGCTCGGCCGTTCCCGCAGACATGCGGCGAACTGTTCCTGGATCAGCTGCATCGCGGTGACCGACTCCAGCGTTTGGACGGTCCCCATGCGCGGCCAACCGCCAAGCGCGGCCAGTTCACCGATCAGATCTCCCGGGCCGCGCAAGGTGAACAGGAAGTCGTGTCCATCCGATGTGGAGCAATACACCCGCACCCACCCGGACACGATCACCAGGACGTGGTTGCTCGGGTCGCCCTGGTGCAGCAGCAACTCGCCGGCCCGGTAGGAGCGGCGCAGGCTGCGACTGAACAGGAACTCCCGATCGGCCGGCTCGAGATATGTCAAAAGTGACCCGGTCGCCGATCCCCTGTGGTCCTCCACGTCGCCCTCAACGATTCACGGACATACATGCCGGATCGGGCGCTGGGGAGCCCGCCTCGTGGCCCTCGGAACGGGCTCCCCGGCGCACCTCCCTGACCCGCCGGTTGCCGTTACAGAGGGTCGCGATAACACCCAGTGAATACAAGGTCAGATCGCGGACAGTTAGCCAGGCACCGGACAGAACCGAGCCAAATCCGAGCCACTAGGCCGCGTCGTGGAACACCAGGCCCAACGTGTGCCGAACCCCGGAGCGCACGGTACTGACCCCGTGCCGCACCGCCGACGCCGACCACCCGCGCTTGGACCGCACCGGCCGGTCCCGCGTGGTGAAGATCAGCCCGTGCCCCTGCGGCAGCGTGGTCACGATCCCCCTCGACTGCGCCCGCGGCCGCTGCTCCACCAGCAGGAACTCCCCGCCGGTGTGGTCGACTCCCGGCTCGTCGAGCCCGATCACGACCTGCAACGGGAACACCAGCTCCCCGTACAGATCCCGATGCAGCGCGTTCCAGTCACCTTCCCCGTACCGCAACAGGATCGGCGTCGGCTTCGCCTGCCCGGAGTCGTGGCACATCCCCAGCCACTCCTCCAGGGTGTCCGGCCACGGCCGCGCCCACCCCAACCGCTCGGCCCAGTCCCGCGCGATCGGCACCAGGTGCGGGTAGAACGCCGCCCGCAGCTCCGCCACCTCCGCCGGCAGCGGATAGTCGAAGTAGCGGTACTGCCCCGCCCCGAACCGGTACCGCTCCATGTCGATCGTCGCCCGGAACAGCGAGCCGTCCGCATACTTCCCGGCAATGGCCCGGCACTGCGCCGCGGTCAGCAGCCGCGGCGTGAGCGCACACCCGAACTCGTCCAGCTCCTCCCGCACCGCCCCCCAGTCCGCCTTGTCCACCCGCCGCGTCAACGTCCCCATGACTCACACCAACTCCGCCTGCAACACTCCCTCGTGCACCAGCAGGAACCGCTTCGCCGGCACGCCCCCCGCATACCCCGTCAACGACCCGCCCGCCCCCAGCACCCGGTGACACGGCCGCACCACCAGCAACGGGTTCGCCCCCACCGCCGCCGCAACCGCCCTGACCCGGTCCCGCGGCGCGCCCACCCGCTCGGCCAGCTGCCCGTAGGTGACGCTTGTCCCGTAAGGAATCCGCTCCACCTCGGCCCACACCCGCCGCTGAAACTCCGTCCCCCGCTCGGTGTGCTCCACGCCGAACTCCCGCACCTCACCCGCGAAGTACCCGCGCAACTCCTCGGCAACCTCGCGCAGCGCGCCGGGCTCGTGCCGCGCCCCACCCGGCGCCACCCCACCCACCGACACCGAGTCCAGCACCACCACTCCGCCCGGCCGCTCCACCCCCACCAGAACCAGCCGCCCCACCGGGCTGTCCACAAAGGTCCAAACCTTCATCACAACTCTCCTCTTCTCCTTGTCTCCCCACCCAGTCTCCCCTCCCTCCCGCCCCACATCCTGCGGAAATCCGACACGACGCTCCCGCACCCCGACCGCCCCTCCTGTCAAGCCCCCACCCCTCGCAGCACCCGACTTATCCACACCCACCTCACCTGTCCACATCCCCGCCGAAGTTGATCTCCACTCCGGTCTTCGCCGGTAGACTGGCCGTGGGGTCGCCCCCCGTGGAGCGGTGGGGGCTGGGTAGGGGTGGGACGCGGAGATCAACTGCGGGGGCCGGCGATGTTCGGTGCCGGGCCGGACGCTTCGCGCCGGGCGCGGCACCGATCTACGCGAACGCGTCACACGGTGACCTGAGCGCGGAACACGCCGGGACCCGGTCCCGGCCCGGCGTGTCTCGCCGTCCGGTAGTCATGTTCCGCGCAAATGCAGCCGTGTGTCGCGTTGCGATAGCCGACTTTGGCCAAGCCCTCCGCGGAAGTGTCGGGGGCTGGGTTGGAAGTGCGCGGGGAAGATCAACCGGGGGCGGCGAAGTCGTCGACGTGCGTGGCCTTGAGCGCGGGGCGAGGGCGCGGGCGTCAGCGGGGCGATCGGGTTCGGGAGGCCGTGGGCGCCTGGGGGTGGCGAGGGCGGGCGCGCCGGAGATCGGGGAGGTGCGGGCGTGCGGGGTGGGGGTCAGGGATTGTGGTGTTGGGCGCGGTGTTCGTCACGGTCGGGGGTGGGGGGAGATTCTGGCGGGAGTTCCTCGTCGAGGATGCGGGTGAGCTGCTTGGATGCTCGGTGGAGACGCCACACCAGGAGGAGCGCGACGACCACTGCGAGGCTGATCCATAACATGGTCATGGGGTCAACTCGCTTGGCTCGGCTCGTGATCTTATTACGTGCACGGTAACCCTTTTCGGCGTCAATGGTGGACACCCATCTAGCCGAACTCGTACACCCTATCGGACGTATTTCAGTTGCAATTTAACACCTTGCGTCATCGGCGGCGGGGCAGGGTTTCCCGCGCGGCGAGCCAGGGGAGGACGGCGAGCAGGTAGAGCGCGCCGGTCACGCCGAAGGCGTAGCCGAAGGAGAGCTGATCGGCGAGCAGGCCTGCGACGAACGGGCCAAGCACGGCGCCGACGTCGAGGGTCATCTGGAACACGGCGAGGACCTGCCCGCCGCGGGTGTCGCTGCCGATGATGTCGGCCACGGCGGCCTGTTGCGGCGGCGCCAGGAGCCCGGTGCCGAACGCCGCGATGACGGTGGCGAGCAGGAACGCCGGCACCGAGGACGTGAAGCCGACCCAGATCGTGCCGAAACCGGCAAGCACCAGGCCAAACAGCACGATCGGCTTTCGGCCGAGCGAGTCGGAAAGCTTTCCAGAAAGCAACAGCATGACCACGTTGCCGGCGCCGAACACGGCGAACGCGGTGCCGGCGAATGCGTCCTCGCGGTGCAGCACCTCGGTGATGAACAGCGGGGTCAGCGCCATTCGCACGCCGAACGCGGTCCACCCGTTGGCGAAGCTGGAGATCAGCGACGCCACGTAGGTGCGGTGCCGCAGCGTCTCGCGCAGGCTGGCGACCGGCACGTCGTCCTCGCCGTCGGTCGCGGCCAGCGTGGAGTGCCGCAGGAACAGCCACACGATGGCCATCGCGACCAACAACGACGCCGCGTACACCACGAACGGCGCGCGCAGCGAGATGGCGATCAGCCCACCGCCGATCAGCGGGCCGAGCACGTTGCCGAGCAGGAAGCTGGTGCCCCACAGCCCGGACGCCCGGCCGCGCAGGGGCGCCGGGGTGAGCCGGATCATCAGGCCGATCGCCGACACCGTGAACATGGTGGACCCGATGCCGGACAGCGTGCGGAGCGTGACGAGCTGCCAGTACGCGGTGGCGAGCGCGCACATGCCTGTGGTGATCGCCACAATCGCGAGCCCGGCAAGGTAGACCCGCTGCTCGCCGAGGAGGGTCACCAGCCGCCCGCTCATCGGCGCGAACAGCAGCCGGGCCACGGCGAACGCGCTGACCACGACGGAGGCGGCGGTCACGCTGACGTCGAAGCCGCGGGCGAACGTCGGCAAGGCCGGTGCCACCAGGGCGTATCCGAGCGCGATGGCCAGGTTCGCGGCGACGAGGATCCACACCTCGCGGGGCAGCCGGGCACGGGTGGACGACGACAACGTCAGCCCAGTCGCCGTACTCACCGGTGGCCACCTCCGATCGCCTCAACCACCCCGCAGCCAGCCGCATTCCCGGGCCTGAGTCCACAATGGACAAAGGGCCCTGCCTTTTTCGCGGTTCCTCGTGTATACAGGCCGGCATGTGGCCACGGACCTTGACGGGCGCGCTGGCCGCCTTCGTGCTGCTCACCGGGGGTTCGGCGAGCGCGGAGCGGCAGCCGGACAACCTGGCGTTCGTCGACGCCGCCGAGACGGCATCGGCCGTGGCGACGGCCAGCTCCGCACTTTCGGAGGTGCTGTCGTACCACCACGAGAAGCTCGACGAGAACGCCGAGCTGGTCAAGGCGAACGGCACCGAGCGGTACGTCGCGGCGCACACCGAGCAGCTGGACCAGGTCCGCACGACGATCACCCGCCAGCAGCAGGAGGTCGTCACCACGGTGGTCGGCGTCGGCGTCCGCGACCTACGCGCCGACACCGCGCGGCTGCTGGTCTTCCTCGACCAGAAGACGACCCGCGGCGACAACAACCGCACGACCGTCGCCGGATCCGCCGTGGTCGTGGAGCTTCGCCTGGTGGACAAGGCGTGGAAGCTCGACAGCGTCAGCGATGCGGCGGCCCAATGAGCGAGCCGGGCGACAGACGGGAAACAACCGAAGACCGCGAGGAGCGCCGGGAGCGGACCTGGCTGCTGGCCGGCGCTCTCATCGGTGCGCTGGCGGCCGGCCTGCTGCTCGCGGTGTTTCTGGTGATCGGCAACGCGGGCGCCCCCTCGCCCGGCAGCCGCCCGGCCACCAGCTCGGGCTCGAGCATTCCGCCCGTCGTCGGGGTGCGCGACGAGTCGCTGGCCGCCGCCGAGCAGGCCGCCGTCGTGCTGAACACCCTGGACTTCCGCACGGTCGAGCAGGGGCTCGACGCCTGGGAGAAGATCGCCACCACGCCCCTGCTCGAGGAGCTACGGGCCAAGCGCGCGGAAACGGCCGCGGAGGTCCAACGCGCCCGGACCGCGACCTCCGCCAAGGTCCTCTCCGCCGCCGTCGCCAAGATCGCAATTGACAACTCGGGCACCGAGGTGCTGCTCCTCGTCGAGGTCACCACGACCGACGCCAAGGGCGCCGCCACCGTGACCCAGGTTCGGGAAAAGCTCGGCATGCTCGCGACCGGCCAAGGCTGGCAGGTCACCTCCCGCGTCGTGGTCGAACCGGCCGGCTGAACCGCCAGTTGTCCACACCCGGTCCACTTATCCACACCCACACCCCAGTCAAGATCAACTTTCCGCCTCGGCCGGTAAACTGCCCACGAACCCACCCCCCACCCCAGACGGGGTGGGGGCTGAGTGGGGATCGGGGGAAGATCGTCTTGTGGAAACGGCGGCCGACAGGACCGGGATTGGGCGATCATGCCGGCGTTGCGGTGCCATGCCCGGCCCTGTCGGGCAGGCGAAGGGCTCCGGCGAGGCTGGGCTACCGCAACGCGACACACGGCTGCACGAAGGCGGAACACGGCTGCACGAAGGCGAGACACGCCGGGCGGGGACCGGGATCCCGGGGGCGTGTCTCGCGCTCGGGGAGCCGTATGACGCGTTCGTGCAGGTGAGGGATGCGGCCTTGGCACCATCCTCGGGGCGAGATCAGCCGATGTCTCGTTGGCGGAAGCCGGTGAGGCCGGCGGCGAGTGCGACGGCGGTGAGGCCGGTCAGCCACAGTAGTGGCGTGGCGGTGAGCTCGTGGCCGGGGATTCGCGGGATGTGGGCGAACGGGGACAGGTCCAGGATGGCCTGGTTGAGTTGCATGACCGGGCCGAACCAGGACAGCAGCAGGAACACGGCGAGCAGGGCCCAGACGGCGGTGGCGAACCGTGGCAGGAGTCCGAAGAGGACAATTGCGAGCGAGGTGACCAGCCAGGCGGCGGGCAGTTGGGCTACCGCACCTTCGAGCACGGACGGGACCTGGCCGGAGACGTCGCCGACGCGCAGACCGTGGGTGAGGCCGAGGAAGAAGCCCCCGGCCAGGAGCAGCGCGGCCGTGCCGAGCAGGCCGAACGCCAGGTGGCTGGCCGTCCAGCGGAGCCGGCCGACGCCGGTGGCCAGCAGTGGCTCGACGCGGAATGCCGTTTCCTCGGAACGCATCCGGAGGGTGGCCTGCACGCCGTAGACGGCGGCGAGCATGCCGAACAGGCCGGTCATCGACGCCAGGAACGCATCGACGAGGCCGCTGACGCCGCCCATGCGCGCCAGGATGTCGCGGACCTGCTGGCTGTCGCCGACGACGTCGCCGATGCCGTTGGCGATCGAGCCGAACACGGCGCCAACCAGGGCAAGGCCGATGAGCCAGCCGATGAGCGAGCCGCGCTGCAGGCGCCAGGCAAGGCCGAGCGGACCGCTCAGGGCCGCGGGCGCGCGGGGCGAGCCGAGCCGGGCGGGGAGCAGGCCGGCGCCGATGTCCCTGCGGGGCAACAGAACGAAGGCCGCGGACGCCACGGCGACGGTGAACGCGAGCGCCAAGCCCAGCACCCACCAGCGTTCCCCGGCGTACGGCCGGATGTGCGTGGCCCAGCCGAGTGGCGACAGCCAGGACAGCCAGGTGGCGCTGCTGGAGTCGCCGACCGCGCGGAGCAGGAACGCGACGCCGAGCGCGGCGGACGCGATTCCGTTGGCGGTGCGGGAGTATTCGGTCAGCTGCGCGGCGACCGCGGCCACCGCGGTGAAGACGAGGCCGGCGGACGCGACGCCGAGTCCCAGCGCGAACGCCCCGCCGGCGCCAAGCCCGGCGCCGATGAGCATCAGCGCCAGCAGGACGCCGGTGACGAGGCTGTAGCCGGCGGCGACGAGCACCCCGGCGGTCAGCGCCGCGTACCGGCCGACCACGGTCGAGCCGATCAGCTCGAGCCGGCCGGTGTCCTCCTCGGCGCGGGTGTGCCGGGTGACGGTGAAGATCGCCACCAGCGACACGAACACGGCCATCAGCAGGCCATAGCGCCACGCGGTCCAGCCGCCGGCCGTGGTCAGGTCGAACGTCGGCCCGTAGACCAGGTTCACCGACGGGTTCTTGCCGCCGGCCGCCAGCGACGCCCGGTCGGCCGGGGTCGGGTAGAACTGCTCGTACGCCCGTGCGCCGGAGGACGGGATCACCGCGAACAGGATCGTCCAGATCGGCAGGATGATCCGGTCCCGGCGCAGCGCGAGGCGCACCAGGTGACGGGTTCCCACGAGCGCGGTCATCGGGCCGCACCTACCTTCTCGCCGGCGAGCTCGTCGGCGTAGTGCCGGAGGAACAGCTCCTCTAGCGTGGGCGGCGTGCTGGTCAGGCTGCGCACGCCGACCTGGGTGAGCTGGCGCAGCACGGCGTCCAGCGCGTGGCTGTCGACGTCGAAGCGGACCTTGGTGCCGTCCACATGAAGGTCGTGCACATGGTCCAAGGTGGACAGACCGTCGGGCGTGCCGGCCAGCTCGGCGGAGATCGTGGTCCGGGTGAGGTGGCGCAGCTCGGACAGCGTGCCGGTTTCCACGGTGCGGCCCAGCCGGATGATGCTCACCCGGTCGCACAGCGCCTCGACCTCGGCGAGGATGTGGCTGGAGAGCAGGACGGTGCGGCCCCGGGCGTGCTCCTCGGAGATGCAGTCCTGGAAGACGGTCTCCATCAACGGGTCCAGCCCGGAGGTCGGCTCGTCCAGGATCAGCAGCTCGACGTCCGAGGCGAGCGCGGCGACCAGGGCCACCTTCTGCTTGTTGCCCTTGGAGTAGGAGCGGCCCTTCTTGCGCGGGTCGAGATCGAAGCGGTCGAGCAGTTCCTTGCGCCGCTTCTCGTCGAGGCCGCCGCGCAGCCGGCCGAGCAGGTCGATCACCTCGCCGCCGGACAGGTTCGGCCACAGCGAGACGTCGCCCGGCACGTAGGCGAGGTGGCGGTGCAGCGACGTGGCGTCCCGCCACGGGTCGCCGCCGAGCAGGCTGGCGGTGCCGCCGTCGGCGCGGAGCAGGCCGAGCAGGATGCGGATGGTGGTGGTCTTGCCCGACCCGTTGGGTCCGAGGAAGCCGTGCACCTCCCCGGTGTGCACCGTCAGGTCGAGACCGTCCAGCGCGCGGGTCTGGCCGAACGTCTTGACGAGGCCAGACACCGAGATTGCAGTTGTCATGATTCAGAAGCTACAGTCGATTCACAAAGTTGTGAAGTTAAGAAAGCGTATAAACTACTGGTCTCGCCCGAACGTGTGCCGAGGAGGTGAGGGTGACCAGCAGAGACGACGAGGCGGTTGCCCGGTTCGTCGAGCGGTTCGGCCTGATCATGGCGGAGTCGGGGATACCGAGGATGCCGGCCAGGGTGCTCGCCCGACTGCTCGTGATCGACAGCGCCAAGGCCACGGCCGCCGAGCTGGCCGAGTCGCTGCAGATCAGCCCGGCCGCGGTGTCGGGGGCGGTGCGCTATCTGGTGCAGGTCGGGCTGGTGCGGCGCGCCCGCGACCCGGGGGAGCGCCGCGACCACTACGAGGTGCCCGACGACGTGTGGTTCACGGTGTACAGCAACCGCGACAAGATGTTCGACGCCTACACGGCCGTGCTGTCGGACGGCGTGGCCGCGGTGGGTGAGGAGACGCCCGCCGGCCACCGGCTGGACATGACCCGCCGGTTCTTCGAGTACCTCCGCAAGGAGCTGCCGGCCGTCACCGAGCGCTTTCGGGCGCTGGAGTACGGCTCAGAAAGTCCCGCCACTCCGCAGCGGAGAAGGTCAGAGTAGGGCCCGAGATGTTCTTGGAGTCCCGCACCAGCACCCGAGCCGGTGCCTGAGCCACCTCGACGCAGTTGCCCTGGGTGCCACTGAAGCTGCTCTTACGCCAGCTGATCATGAGCCTCTCGATCCGAGTAGAGTTCCATCGCCAGGTTGGAGATGAACTCCCTCGATTGTCCCTCGGACAACGCTACGGCACCCAGTTTGGTCAGGATTGCCCGGTACGCGTCGATCTCGATGGGCACTTCCAAGAACAGGCTCGACGTTTCGCTCTCCAGGTAGACGATCGGCTTGATCTCCTTGAACTCCATCAAGCGGAATGATCCATTGATACCGGCATGGGCGCCGATGGCGGCCGGCACCACCCGCAGGCTGATCGACGGCCGCACAGACCATCGCAGGAGTTCGTGCAACTGCTCGGACATCACGGCCGGTCCACCTACCGGCAAGCGCAATGCGAACTCATGGATGTAGAAGGTGAACAGTAGTGGCTTCGGGCGGCTGAACAGCTTCCGCCGGCCCAGTCGGGCGCCAACCAGTTCATCGATCTCGTCTTGTGGCACGGTTCCGGCCTCTGTGATCAGCGCACGGGCGTATTCGCCGGTCTGCAGCAGGCCGGGCACCACGTTGAACTCGAACTCGCTGATCTTCGTTGCCTTGTCCTCGTGGTTGATCAATGTTCTTAGCTGCTTCGGGAGGCGTGCACCGTGGTGCTGCACCCAGCCCTTACGGTGCTGATCAAGGGCGAGCGCCATGAGGCGTTTGCGCTCGGCGCCACGAACACCGCAGATCGCAAGGAACACAGCGATGTCGTTGCTCGAGCCGCCGCGCTTCCCCGACAGCAGCCGGGAGACCCGGCTTGCCGACCAGTCGAGCTGGCGCGCCATCTCACTGGCGTGCAATCCAGCATGCTCCATGGCGCGTCGCAGTCCCTCGCCCAGCTCGCGACTGCGTATCGTGGGTTGGCGATCCTCCATAAAGGTGATCGTAAATTGTGTCCGACGGACAAGTCGCCAATTGTCCTCCGATTGGGCGATGCGGTGTCCGCGGTCAAACTCTTTGCTTGCGATCATGAGCACTCCACCGCTTCAAGTCGAGGCGTATCGGCTGCTGCGCGAGGATCTGTACAAGCATCTCGAGGAGGCCGAGTATCTCGCGACGAAGTACGAGCCGTGGTCGCCGGAGGACGGCGAGTCCGCCCGGCTGGTGATCGCGGATCTGGTCACCGTGATCCGCGCGATGATCGCCATGCACGACTCGCCGGACCGGGTCGAGCCGTGCGGCTGCCAGACCTGCGGCACCACCTGGCCGTGCCTCGCGCTGCGCACGATCCACCGGCTGATCAAGGATCCGGACGGGGAGTTCGTCAAGCTGGTCAGACGCCGCGAACCCTAGCGCTCCGCGAACCGCACCAGCCGCTTGATCAGCACCGACAGCAGCCGGCGCAGCCCGGCCCGGATCAGCGGGCCGGAGCCGCGGACCCGCTCGGTGAACCGGCCGCGCCACACCACGTCCGTCCCACCGTCGCCCCGCGGCGTGACGACGAACTCGGCGCGGTAGTCCCGGATGGGCATCGGCGTGCGCAGCACGTAGACATGCCGGCGGTCCTGCTCGTACTCCACCGTCTCCTCGCGCACGAACAGCGGCCGCAGCCCGAGCAGCCGCACCGCACCGACCCCGCCGGGCGCCGGGTCACCCTGACGCTCCCAGGTCGACTGTGGCACCAGCGGGCGAGCCCATTGCGACCAGCGGCTGCCGTCCGCCTCGAGCTCGAACAACCGGGCCGCGTCCGCCGTGCTACGCGCAGTGACCTCGAAGGCGAACTGGCGACCGTCTGGCATCTGGCACCTCCCGGCTCCCGGCTCGGCGCCGGTAGGTTGCGATTATGACCGCCAACGACGTGAACGCGCTCGCCGACGAGTTGCTCGACGCCATGTTCACCGCCGAGCCGATCTCCGCCACGCTGTTCGGGATCCCCGGCCACGACCACCGCCTGCCCGATCCGTCCGAAGAGGGCGACCGGGCCCACCGCGACCGCATGGCGGACATCGCCGACCGGGCGGCGGTCATCGACCCGTCCACATTGGACCCCGGGACCGCGGTGACCAGAGCCGTGGTCGAGCAGCATGCGAGGGCCACGCTGCTTGAGCTGGACGCGCGGCTGGTGGAGTACACGATCAGCGGCCTGTTCATCAGCCCGCCGGGGCACCTGATCACCGCGCTGCCGATGATCGCGCTGCCGGACGCCGAGCGCGGTCAGGCCTACATCGCCCGGCTGAGCGCCATTCCCGACTATCTGACCGCGGTCGCCGAGCGGCACCGGGCGGGCGTCGCGGCCGGCCGGCTTCCGGTGCGCCGGCTGGTCGACTCCGCGGTCGCGCTGATCGACCGCTATCTGTCCAATCCAGACACCGATCCGTTCCTGCGCCAGCAGATCCATGGCGAGCTGGCCGCCGAGCGCGAGCGGGTGGTCGCCGAGCGGGTCCGCCCGGCCTTCGCCGCGTACCGCGCCGTGCTCGCCGACGAGATCGTCCAGCACGGACGCGCCGACGACCGGCCGGGCGTGTGCTGGCTGCCCGACGGGGAAGCCATCTATGCCGGACTGTCCACAGTGCACACCACGACCGGCCGCACCCCGGAGAACCTGCACCAGACCGGGCTCGACCTGATCGCGGCGCTGGCCGAGGAGTACGCCGAGATCGGCTCCCGGGTGTTCGGCCTCACCGACCAGCAGGAGATCTTCCGACGGATGACCTCCGACCCGGCGCTGCGCTGGACCGACGGCGACGAGCTGCTGGCCGCGGCCATGGACACCGTCCGGCGGGCCGAGGAGGCCGCCCCGCGGTGGTTCGGCCGGCTGCCAAGCCAACCGTGCAAAGTGGACGCCGTGCCGGCGGCCGAGGCGCCGACCGCGCCGACGGCGTACTACATGATGCCGGCCATGGACGGCTCCCGCCCGGGCATCTACTTCGCCAACACCCACGAGGCCGACAAGCGCGACCGGTTCCTGTCCGAGGTGATCGCGTTCCACGAGGCCGTGCCGGGCCACCACTTCCAACTCAGCCTGGCCCAGGAGCTGACCCACCTCCCGCTGCTGCGCCGGCTGTCCCCGGTCAACGCCTACGCCGAGGGCTGGGGCCTGTACACCGAGCGTCTCGCCGACGAGATGGGCCTGTACTCCGGCGACCTCGACCGCCTCGGCATGCTCGCGATGGACTCGCTGCGCGCCGGGCGCCTCGTGGTCGACACCGGCATCCACGCCAAGGGTTGGAGCCGCCAGCAGGCCGTCGACTACCTGCGCACCAACACCCCGGTGGCCACGCTGGAGATCGAGAACGAGGTCGACCGGTACATCGCCTACATCGGCCAGGCACTGTCCTACATGGTCGGACGGCTCGAGCTGCAGCGGATGCGCACCGACGCCAAGGTGCGCCTCGGCGACCGCTTCGACATCCGCGCGTTCCACGACGTCGTGCTCGGCGGCGGGTCGCTGCCGCTCAACGTGCTCGACGGCGTCCTCTCCGCCTGGGACGGCAGCCCGCCTAGTTGATCGTGAACGTGGTCAGGATCTCCTCGGCCAGCGCGTCGGGCAGCCCCGCGGGGTTGCCCGGCCCGCCGGCGAGGTCGTTCACCACGACCAGCATCCGCACCCCGGACGGCTCGCCGTCCTTCTCGATCGGCACGCCGACGAGGGCCACCTCGCCGCTGGTCGCCTCGCACGCCGGCTGGCTGGGCGTGACGGTCAGCTTGACCGTGATGGACGCGGCCTTCGCGCCGCCCACCGTGGCCGGCTTGGGCTCCGGCACCTCCAGCTTCGGGTTGCGGTAGTACTCCTTGGCGAACGCCGAGGCGAAGTCGGTGACGGTCTTGTTCAGGTCGAGCGCGGAGCCGTCCTTGCTCTGCGCCTCGCCGTACGCGGTGAACCCGCGGAAGTACGTGGCGCCCTCGCACTCGTAGTTGCCGACCACGGCGCCGCGGTCGAACTCGACCCCGAGCCCGCTCGGCCGCTTCTGGGTGTCCTTCTTCCAGTCACCCGGCACCTGGTAGCTGGCGGCGATCGCGTCGATGGTGATCCAGCCGTCCTTGCCGCCCGCCGGCTTCTTGCTCGTCGGCGGCCTCCGGCTCGACGTGGGGAGCTTCGGCGCGGACGGCCTGCTTGACGGGCTCGACGTCGGGCCGGGCCCGGCCGCCGGCGACGGATCCTCGGAGCGGTTGAGCAGCACGATGGTCACCACCGTGCCGACCACCGCCAGGATCGCCACGATGCTCAGCACGATCGGCGCCTTGGAGCGCTTCGGCGGCGGGGGCTCGAACGCCGGCTGGTAGGCCGGATACATGGCCGTGCCGCCGTACTGGCCGTACGGATCCTGGTTGTACCGGCCGTAGGGATCCGGGTTGTACCCGCCGCCGTACGGGTCGGCTCCGTACTGCCCGCCCTGGCCGCCGCCGTAGGGATCCTGCTGCGGGTTCCAGTTGCCGTCCTGGCCGCCACCGCCGCCCTGCCATCCAGTCACGAGCACGAACGATAGCGCTGCGGTCCGAATAACGTGCGTGGTTGGTCTCGATTGGGTTAAGCCATTGCGACTCGTAACCCCAATGAGTGAGCAGGTCACGCCTCTGAGTAGAGTGCGCCCTCGCTAATCGAGTTGTGGTTATCCCGTAAGGGTTATCGAGCATCGGGCGAACGGAACAGGGAGAGACATGGGCAGTCGGGTGAAGCGGGGCCTCACCGTCCTGACGGGAGCGTCGGTCGCGGTGCTGGTCGGGGCGCTCCCAGCGAGCGCGGAACCGGCCACCGGCAAGGTCGAGGGCGGCAGCGCGGACGGGTACCACGTCAACCTCGGTGGCAGCCGGGACAACCTGCGCACCAGCCTGATCGGCTTCAAGCTCGACGACGGCACCAGCCTCAAGGTGTACTGCGTCGAGATCAACACCAACATCGACCGCGACGCCACCATGGTCGAGGTGCCCTGGGACAAGTACCCGAACCCGGACTCGCCCTTCCGTGAGCACAACGACAAGATCAACTGGGTGCTGCACCACGGCTTCCCCGTCGTGGACGAGGCCGCGTTGGAGAAGAAGCTGGCCGACAAGGGCGTCACGCTGCACGGCGGCCTCAGCGAGAAGGAGGCGATCACCGCCACCCAGGCCGCCGCCTGGCACTTCAGCGACGAGACCGACCTCGACGAGGACAACCCGCTGCCGGACGGCGATGCCGATGCCGACGCCGACGTGCTCGCCCTGTACGCGTACCTGACCGGTCCGGACAACGTCGGCATGGGTAACCACCCGACGCCGACGCTGCAGATCAACCCCGAGACCGCCAAGGGCGAGGCCGGCAAGCGCGTCGGCCCGTTCACCGTGTCCACCACGGGCGAGATCGTCGAGCTGAAGGCGACGGCCCCGGAGGGCGTCACGCTGACCGACAAGGACGGCAAGGAGGTCACCCCGGAGTCGATCAAGAACGGCACCGAGGTGTTCTTCACGGTTCCGGCCGACGCCGAGGCCGGTGAGGGCAGCTTCGAACTGACCGCCTCCGCGCACGTGGCCACCGGCCGGCTGTTCGTCGGCGAGAACTACGCCGACAAGCCGACCCAGTCGCTGATCGTGGCGCAGTCCGACAAGAGCACGCTGTCGGCGAGCGCGAAGGCCACCTGGACGGCCGCCGCCGTGACCCCGCCGACCACGACCAGCACCACGACGACCACCGCGCCGCCGACCACCACGACGACGCCGGCCCCGCAGGCCCGCAACACCGGCGGGCTGGCAAGCACCGGCGCGTCGATCTTCGTGCCGGTCGTGCTCGGCCTGGTGCTGCTCGGCGCCGGCACGGGCGCGCTGCTGTTCCTGCGCCGCCGCCGCCGCGCCTGATCCACATCCGCGACCGCGGCTCCCGCCCGGACTGCCCGGGCG
>NZ_DASZCQ010000225.1:0-4485 GCF_035942955.1 Actinophytocola sp.
TATCCCGGTGCGGAGCGCGAGGACGAGATGGTCGCCGCGTTGGACTACTGCCTGCACGGCAAAGGTGGTGCGGCGCCCAGCATCGACACCGCGATGCACGGCCTGGTGGACGCCCCGCACGTGGACCACCTGCACCCGGACTCGACGCCCGCCCGGCCAAACCCTTCGCCCGCTACCTCCCCCGCGGCACCCAGCGCCCCTGGCAGGAAGCCGCGCAACGCAACGCCTTACGGTGTCGTGACCCTCACTTGATCCTGGGGATGGGTACCCGCGACCAGTCGATGTCCGAGCCGAGGTAGAAGCTGGTGTACGAGGGCTGGTTGTACACCGTCTGCTGGCGGGCGACCTCGACCCGGTACTGGGCGTCGTGCATCAGGGTGTACAGCTTGCGATCCGTGACCTCGGTGCTCAGGTAGATCCGGACCGCGGAGCTGTCCACGGTGCGCACCAGCATCTCCTCGCGCCAGTCGCCGAAGATGTCGGCGACCAGGCACGGATTGCCCTTGGTGCCGTTGTTGGCCAGCGCGCCCTCGGCGACGAGCAGCCTTCCGCGGCGCCAATCCTCGATCCGGATCGGTTCCAGGGTCGGGGCGGTCGCCCCGGCGACGATCTGGGTGGTCATGTCGGCCGCCCAGCGGATGCTCTGGTTGGTGCCGGGCGTGGTGGGGCCGAGCAGGTCCCCGTCGGCGGAGAACAGGCCGATGCCGAGCTCGCCCGAGTTCGGCGGCAGTGAAGGCCACGCCTCCAGGCCCGGCGATTCGGGGATGACGTCGCCGACCATGCCGCGGCCGGTGTCCCGCCCGGTGTAGTCGCCGAAGATCACCTCGCCGGTGGCGGCGTCGCGCATGGCGTGGCCGAACGGCGCGAACGTCGCGCCCTCGTGCACCATGTAGATCTCCAGGCCCGGCCGGTTCGGATCGATGTCGGTCACGTGCAGCGCGTCGCCGTGGCCGAGGCGCACGTTCTGGCCGGGAATGGCGCTCTGCGGCGGTGCGACGCCGAACGAGCTGTACAGCACGCCGCCGTCGTCGTCGATCGTCGCGGCGCCGTAGATGATCTCCTGTTTCCGGTCACCGTCCACATCGGCCACGCTCAACGAGTGCCCGCCCTGCGTGGTGATCGTGGCGAACTCCGGGTCGGTGCCGTCGCGGCCGTGCGGGTTGTCGTTGAACGGGTTGCTCATCGGCACGTGGCCGCTGTCGACGAACCACTCCTCGCGCAGCCGCCTGCCGTCCCAGCGGTAGGCGACGAGCGTGGTGCGGGTGTACACGCCGCGGGCGAAGACCGCGGACGGCCGCTTGCCGTCCAGGTACGCGACGGTGGCCAGGAACCGGTCGACCCGGTTGCCCGGCTCGATGCGCGGAAGCGCGTAGTCGCCCCAGATCAGCCCGTCGTCCTCGCGGCCCGGCTTGTACCGGATGGTCTGCAGCTCACGACCGGTCGCACCCTCGAACACGGTCAGGTACTCCGGCCCGTCGACGATGAAGCCGGCGAAGTTCCGCAGCTGGTTGCGGGTGCTGCGGCTGGGCGCGTAGACGTCGATGAAGTGGTCCACGAGCGCCCGAGCGTCCACATCGGACAGCGGGTAGTCGTACCGCGGCTCGATGCCGAACGCATGCTCAAGTGTCGCCGGCCAGTGCCCGGCAACCACCTCGGGATGGTCCTGCCACCCGCGGAACAGCGCGACGAGGTGCTCGTAGTAGTCCGCGGCGCTCATCCGGTAGTCGTCGGAGTGGCTGAACCCGGCCCGCACGTCCTCCCGCGGCATCGTGATGAACCGCTCGGAGACGACGTTTCCGGCCCGGTCGTACCTGATGATCTTCGTGCCGGGCGCGGTCTTGAACATCGTCTCCGCGCGCCCGTCGCCGTCGAAGTCGTAGACCAGGAACTGCGTGTAGTGCGCGCCGGCCCGGATGTTGACGCCGAGGTCGATGCGGTACAGCAGGGTGCCGTCCAGCTCGTAGGCGTCGATGAACACCGTGCCGGTGTAGCCGACCTGCGAGACGTCCTTGGAGTTGGACGGGTCCCACTTGACGATGTACTCGTACTGCCCGTCCCCGTCGACGTCGCCGACGCTCATGTCGTTGGCCGAGTAGGTGTACGCCTCGCCGGCCGGGGTGACACCGTCGGCGGGCCTGTGCAACGGCAGGTTGTAGAAGGCCCCGGACCACGTCGCGACCGGCGCGCTGCGGTCGACCTCGCGGCCGCGGACCACCGCGGCGACCCGGTAGCGGGCGTCGGGCGTGCCGCCGCGGTCGAGGTAGTTGGTGCTGTCGGTGACGGTCGCGATCCGATCCCCGTTGCGGTACACGTGAAAGTCCGGCCCGGCCATGCCGGTCGCGGTGTGCCCGGACACCTCATGACCGAGCAGCCGCCAGCTCAGGAACACTCCCTCGGTGGTGGCCGCGGCGACCAGCCCGCGGTCGAGGTGCTCGAGTTGGACGCGATTGCGACCGTGGTCCTGGGGCGCCGCCGAGGCGGTGGGCAGGAAGGCAAGACCCATGACGAGCACCGCCGAGGCGGCAACCAGCGTGCGAAGGGTGGAGTGCCGAGGATTCATGCAGGGCTCCTCGATTCAGTGACGGCGGGTACCATCATGAAACGTTTCAATACCGCAGCCAGCAGACAATGTATCGCATTATCGGGCGCGGACCAAGGGTGCTATTGTCGGATCTCGCCAGGGTTTCGGCTCGACCGACAGCGGCGTCCCCAACCGCGCGGGCCCCGAAGGCCGCACGTTCCTCGACCTGGTCTGGGCCCACGCCCCCTTCCCCACCAAGGGCCAGTTGATCCGCACGGTAGAACGGATCTCCGCCGACTGGCAGACCACCGGCCTGCTCACCCGCGACGAACGCCAAGCCGTCCTCACCGCCGCGGCCTTGTCCGACCTGAGACCGTAGGACTGGTAACGCGGCATGGGTTGCGGGCGACCCCTCAGGGGCAGTAGTCGCCCGATCACCCCAGGTGATCTCCGGTTGAGGACGGAACATCATCATGCCGTACTGGCGCACCACCAAAGAGACTCTGCACGCCGGTTCCCGAGTGTGCTTCCCCGACGCGCTCTCGGTGCAGGGACTGAAGATCGAACCCGGAACGAAGGGAGTCGTGGCCGAGGTTCCGGAGTCCGGCGACGTCGCGGTCGGGATCGTCGATGGTAGCCACAAGGGTGAGACCGTCAAGGTGAGCCCCGGCCAGCTGGCCCACGGCGGCACCACGACGGTGTCCACCGCGAGCGGTGACCGGTGGAACGGCAAGGTGGTCGAGGTGGCACCCGGGATCGGGGTCGAACTGCTCACCTCGCAGAACGACGGCTACGTGCCCTTCATCTGGCAGCAGCTCGAGCGGATCCTGGCAACCAGGGCCGGCCGGAACATCATCGCCACGTTCGACGCCGGCCGCCGGCAGGACTTCCAGTTCCCGGCCGGACGGCCCTTCACGATGGCGCCCTACCAGGGCCTGACGCTGCTCATCACCCAACCACGGCCCAAGTACGACACGCTGAGGAAGCCGGTAAAGACCGTGTACCCGCTGATCCAGACCAAGGATGTCGGGATCCGAACGGGTGACTGGTCCCGGGACACGCAAGGCGACATGATTCCCCGCATCGAGTTCTTCGACCGGCCCGCAGCGGAAGGTCCGGCGATCGAGATCGGCAAGGCCGGCGGTGCCACGGTCACCCATCAGGGCATAGCGGGACATGCCGACTTCCCCGACACCACACTGGACTTCGATCTCGTGCTGTACCACGAGATGGTGCACGCCTACCTGTCCAACTCCGGAGTCGCCCGCCGGATCCGCGATCCCCGGGTCGAGAATGCGATCGGGGCGCAGGACCACGACGAGGCCGAGGAGGAGCTGGTGGTCGGCCTGCTGGCCGGACGCGGTCTCCCGCTGTGCGAGAACGCCTACCGCTGCCAGACCCACCGGCCGCTACGGACCAGCTACCGGGACGTCAGGCTCAACGACCCCGGGGTGAGCCCGGCCGACTGGACCAACGAGATCACCATGACCCAAGCGGCTACGCGGTGGCAGGACCGCAGACACCTCGACCCGAAGGACGCCGCCTGGATCGCCACCGGCCAGGGCTGAGATCAGGTCACCGGCGGCACCCGCTCGAAGCCGACCAGGTGGAGCTGGCCCGGTAGGTCGTTGACCAGGTAGAGCTCGCCGGCGGTGTCCACGCCGAACGAGGTGGGTTGGGTGGGGACCTCGCCGACGCGGGCGTCGGCGTGAGTACCGTCGGCGAGCTCGGTGAACCGCTGGCCGCGGTGGACGTGGCCGCCGAGCACGGCGCAGCCGTCGACCGAGGTCTGGTAGTGGAAGACCGGTCCGGTGTGGACGGCGCCGGTGCTGGACATCACCGGCCGGGTGAGCAGCGTGTCCAACGAGCGCGGCCTGCTCGGCATCGTCCCGGCGCCGGACTTCGCCCAGACCTCGGTGGTGTACCTGGCGTACACCCGGCTGTCCGACAACGCGCTGACCCTG
>NZ_DASZCQ010000226.1:0-19454 GCF_035942955.1 Actinophytocola sp.
ACCACAACCTCACGACCGCGAAGGGGGTTTGCATCAGCAGCGGGCGGGCCGGCGCCGTCGATGGTGGCGGCCCCGGTCGGCTCGCGCCGATGGTGCGGAAGAACCGCGCCATCGGGATGATGAACCGGTTACCGCTCTCGAGGAGACGCCATGACGACCCTGCCCTGGCTCCGCGTCGACGGCGCCCGGATCGTCGACGAGCACGGCGCCGTGGTCACCCTCCACGGCGTCGGTCTCGGCGGCTGGATGAACATGGAGAACTTCATCACCGGCTTTCCGGGGACGGAGCAGCGAATGCGCGCCGCGCTGCGGTCGACCCTTGGTGACGAGGCCTACGACAGCTTCTTCACCGAGTTCCTCCGCGGGTTCTTCGCCGAGCCCGACGCGGCCCACCTGGCCTCGCTCGGGCTCAACTCGGTGCGCATCCCGGTGAACTACCGGCACTTCGAGGACGACGACCACCCGTTCGAGCTCAAGGACAGCGGCTTCGCCGAGCTGGACCGGGTGATCGACGTCCTTGCCGCGCACGGCCTCTGGTCGATCATCGACCTGCACGCCCTGCCCGGCTACCAGAACCACGGCTGGCACTGCGACAACCCGACGCACGTCGCGTCGTTCTGGACGCACCGGCAGTTCCAGGATCGCGCGGTCCGGTTGTGGGAGGCCATCGCGGACCGCTACCGCGACCGGCCCGAGGTGGCCGGCTACAACCCGGTCAACGAGCCGGCCGACGCGAGCAATCAGCGCATCGGCCCGTTCTACCAGCGGTTGGAGCGCGCGATCCGGGCCGTCGACCCGCGGCACATCCTGTTCCTCGACGGCAACCGGTACGCAACGGACTTCACCGCGTTCGCCGAGCCGCTGCCCAACGCCGTCTACGCCGCGCACGACTACGCGCTGCCCGGGATCGCCGAGGGCGCAACCTATCCCGGCGTGACCCGCGGCGAGCACTTCGACCGCTCGGTGGTGGAGCAGACGTTCCTGCGCCGGACCGAGTACATGCGGCGCACCCGGACGCCGATCTGGATCGGGGAGTTCGGCCCGGTCTACCCGACCGGCGTCCCGCTGCAGCGCTGGCGGCTCGAGCTGCTCAACGACCAGTTGGAGATCTACCGCGAGCACGGCGCGGGCTGGTCACTGTGGACGTACAAGGACATCGGGCTGCAGGGCATGGTGTTCACCCGCGGGGACAGCCCGTACCTGACCAGGATCGCCGACGTGCTGGACGTCAAGCGCCGGCTCGGGGTCGACTCGTGGGGCGGCTCCGACGCGGGCGTCCGGTCGATCCTCGACCCCATCGACGAGCTGTTCGACCGGGAGTTCCCCGACTTCGACCCCTATCCGTGGGGCCGCGGCAAGTTCGTCGCCACCCTGGTCCGCCACATCCTGCTGGCCGAGCCCCTCGTCGAACGCTTCGCACGGGCATTCGCCGGTGCCGGGCCGGACGAGGCCGCGGCGCTCGCGGCGTCCTTCCGGTTCGAGAACTGCGTCGAGCGCACCGAACTGTCCGATGTCCTGCGCTCCCACCTCGCCACCCCCTAGTTCAGACGGCCTCATGTCCGCTCATGGGGCGCGGGCGGACCAGTGCCGCCGATCGGCGGTGTCGCGTTCCGCGTTCGGCCGATTACTGTAGTTTCGAACCTTGTTCGAAATATCGAACGTGGGAGGCGCTATGCGTCGGCGGATCACCACGCTCGCGGTGGGCCTGCTGCTGGTGGCCGCGGGGAGCACCGTCCCGGTCGCCGAGGCGGCGACCACGATCACCATCGACGGTGCCGCGGCCGGGCGCACGTTCGACGGCGTCGGGGCGGTGAGCGGCGGCGGCGGGAACAGCCGGTTGCTCATCGACTATCCGGAGCCGCAGCGCACCCAGATCCTGGACTACCTGTTCCGGCCGAACTTCGGCGCCGCCATGCAGATCCTCAAGGTGGAGGTCGGCGGGGACACCTACTCCACAAGCGGCGCCGAGCCGAGCCACAAGCATTCGGCCGGTGACCTGAACTGCAACCGGGGCTACGAGTGGTGGCTGATGGAGCAGGCGAAGGCGCGCAACCCCAACATCAGGCTGGCCGGCCTATCCTGGGGCGCGCCGGGGTGGATCGGCAACGGCAACTTCTGGTCCACCGACATGATCAACTACCTGATCGCCTGGCTGACCTGTGCGCGCGACGCCCACGGGCTGACCATCGACTACCTTGGCGGCTGGAACGAGCGCGGCCGCGACCTGAACTGGTACGTCAGCCTCAACAACGCGTTGGACGCCAACGGGTTCGGCAACGTCAAGATCGTCGCGTCGGACGACATCGGGGCGGGCTGGACGGTCGCCGACGACGTGCTGGCCAACAGCGCGTTCCGCACCGCCGTCGACGTGCTCGGGGTGCACTACGTGTGCGGGTACCGCAGCGCCCAGACCAACTGCCCCAGCTCGGCCAACGCGCTGGCCACCGGAAAACCGTTGTGGGCCAGCGAGAACGGTTCCGACGACTACAACGCCGGCGCTCAGGCGCTGGCCCGCGGCATCAACCGCGACTACATCGACGGGCGGATGACCGCGTACATCAACTGGCCGGTCATCGCGGCGGTGTACCCCAACCTGCCGTTCCCCACCATGGGCGTCGCGCTCGCGCCGCAGCCGTGGTCGGGCAACTACTCCGTCGGCCGCAACGCCTGGGTCATGGCGCACACCACCCAGTTCACCGCCCCCGGCTGGCGCTACCTCGACTCCGCGAGCGGGTACCTGTCCGGCAACCGCAACGTCGGCAGCTACGTGACGCTGCGGTCGAACAGCACCAACCAGTGGAGCACGGTCATCGAGACCACCCAGGCGACCGCCGCCGAGCAGTTCACGTTCACCGTCACCGGCGGCCTCGCCACCGGCGCCGTCCGGGTCTGGTCGACCAACCTGAGCTCGGGCAACCCCAACGACTCTCTGGTCCGCGGCGCCGACCTCACCCCGTCCGGCTCGACCTACACGATCACCCTGCAGCCCGGCCGCCTCTACACGCTGACCACCACCACGGGCGGCGGAAAGGGCGCCGCGAGCGGCCCGGCTCAGGCCTCGTTCGCCCTGCCGTACAGCGACAACTACGACTCCTACGCGCTCGGGAGCGAGGCCAGGTACCTGGCCGACCTGCAGGGCTCGTTCGAGATCACCAACTGCGCCGCCGGCCGGGCCGGCCGCTGCGTGCGGCAGATGGCCCCGCGCGCGCCGATCACCTGGGCCACGCTGTCCGACGCGTACACGCTGCTCGGCGACACCAACTGGGCCACGTACACGGTGTCCACGGACGTGCTGCTGGAGTCCGCCGGCTACGTCGAACTGCTCGGCCGGGTCGGCACGCAGGCGCCGTTCAACCCGCCCGGGCTGAACTCCTACCGGCTGCGGGTCAGCAACACCGGCGCCTGGTCCATCCGCCGCACCAACACCTCCGCGCAGGTGACCACGCTGGCCAGCGGCACGACCGGCGCGCTGGGCACCAACACCTGGCACACGATCGCCTTGGCGTTCAACGGCAACTCGATCAGCGCCCGGATCGACGGGACAACGGTCGGCACGGTCACCGACGCCACCTTCCCCTTCGGACAGATCGGCTTCGCCTCGGGGTGGAACTACCATGCCCAGTTCGACAATCTCACGATCACCGGCCAGACTCCGCCGCCGAGCACGACAAGTCCACTTCGGAACGTCGCAGCGGGACGGTGCATGGACGTCAGCGGGCAGAGCCAGGCCAACGGCGCCCAGCTGATCATCTGGGACTGCAACGGCGGCGGGAACCAGCGCTGGACCAGCACCGCCGCCGGGGAGCTGCGCGTCTACGACACCAAGTGCCTCGACGTGCTCAACCAGGCCACCACGCCGGGATCCGCGGTCAGCATCTGGGACTGCAACGGCGGCAACAACCAGAAATGGACGCTCAACGCCAACGGCACGATCGTCGGTCTGCAGTCCAACCTGTGCCTGGCGCCCAGCGGCGGCGGCACCGCCAACAACACCCCGATGGTCATCGCCACCTGCACCGGCGCGACCAGCCAGCAATGGAGCCGATCATGACCCGTCGCGTGCTCGCCCCGCTCTTGGGGCTGCTGCTGGTGACCAACGTGCTCGTGGCCCGGCCCGAGGTGGCGTCCGCGGCCGTCTACTCCGGATACGTCATGGCGTACTTCACCGAGTCGCCGCAACGCACCGCCAACAACTACGGCCTGCACCTCGCGGTCAGCTCGGACTCGCTGAACTGGACGCCGCTGAACCGGAACGACCCGGTGGTCACCCCGACCCAGGGGACCATGGGGCTGCGCGACCCGTTCATCGTGCGCAAGCAGGACGGCACCTTCGTGATCCTGGCGACCGACCTCAACGGCACCGACTTCACTCAGAACAACCAGTTCATCCACGTGTGGGACTCGGTGGACCTGCGGGCCTTCACCGGCTACCGGCGGCTGCGGATGCACACGATGAACACGCACACCTGGGCGCCGGAGGCGTTCTGGGATCCCGGCCGCGGCCAGTACGGCATCACCTACTCGGCGCACAACGGGGTCCGCGACGTGACAATGGTCAACTACACCACCGACTTCGTCACGGTCGGCGCGCCGCAGGTTTACTTCGACCCCGGCTTCAACGTGCTGGACGCCACCATGCACAGCAACGGCGGCACGCACTACCTGTACTACAAGAACCTCGCCGACGGCACGATCCGCGGGGCGCGGTCGTCCTCGCTCAACCCGGCCAGCTTCAACGGCGGCACCTACACCAGCGCGATCGGCGGGCAGGGCACCGAGGCGCCGATCGTGGTCAAGACCATCGACCAGAACCAGTGGTACCTGTGGGTCGACTCGTTCAGCCCGGTGAACGGCAAGTTCAACGCCTTCCAGTCCACCAACGTCAACGGCAACGCGTGGACCGCGATGAACCGCCGCGACTACAACCAGCCGCTGAGCTCCAAGCACGCCTCGATCCAGCCGATCACCGCCACCGAGATGTCGAACCTGGTGGCCCGCTGGGGAACGCCGACCTGGAACCGGCTCAAGTCGTACAACTTCCCGGACCGCTACGTGCGGCACGCCAACAACGTGGCCAGGATCGACGTGTACCCGTTCGACCCGTACCCCGACCAGCAGTGGCGGATCGTGCCCGGCCTGGCCGACCCGGCCGGCGTCTCGTTCCAGTCGGTCAACTTCCCGGATCGCTACCTGCGGCACTTCAACTTCGCCGTCGTGCTCAACCCGAACGACAACACCGCCGTCTTCCGGGCCGACGCCACCTTCTACCCGGTCGCCGGCTGGGCCGGCTCGACCTGGACCTCCTTCCGCTCGTTCAACTTTCCGGACCGCTACCTCCGGCACGCCAACAACGTGCTCAGGATCGACTCCATCTCGGCCAGCTCGTCTACTGTGGACAAACAGGACGCAACCTTTAGGATCGTGTTCTGAACTTCACTGAATCTCATTACTCTCAGCGTCGAGCGCTCAAGAGAATTGCCGGAAGGCCGACCGCACGGGCGATTTCAGCGAATATCCTCAACGGACGGCGACGGTGGAGATGCAACTTCGCCCGGTTGGGCGCTTTCTCGCGTTCGCCATGTCTCTTACGCTGAGTGATAGTGCGATCACGCATCAGCGGTAGGGATCTGCTATGAGCAAACACGCGCGCAGTGCCCGGCGGCTGGCCAGCCTGCTGACCGGGGTGTCCGGCACGGTGGTCCGGATCTACTACGACCGCGGCCTTCACCGGCACCGCGTCGTCTGGACCAATGGACCGGATGTCGCCCAGATGTACACCCTTGCGATGCGGCACGCCGGCGCCATCCCGGGACTGGATCTGACCACGCTGCTGTGGGACCGGGGCACCACCGCGGCACGAGTGTCGGCGATGCGCCGCGCGGAGGCGTAGTCACCTACGGGGGATCACCGGCCCGGCGAGCGGCCCCGGCGGCCACCGCACATAATCGGCCGTGATGCGAAACGGCGACGACGTTCTGGTCCTCGGTGCGGGCGTGATCGGCCTGACCACCGCGGTGTGCCTGGCCGAGGCGGGCGCGCGGATCCGGTTGTGGGCCGCCGACCTTCCGCCGGCCACCACCTCGGTCGCGGCGGGCGCGTTGTGGGGGCCGGACTTCACCGAGCCAGGATTCGGCTGGAGCCTGGTCACCCGGGACGAGCTGACCGCGCTCGCCTCGGAGCCGTCGAGCGGCGTGCGGCTGTGCCGCGGCCGCGAGGTGTCGGACCTGTCGGCGGAGTTGCCGCCGTGGGTCGACGAGCTGCCGGAGCTGCGGGTGTGCGAGCCGGACGAGCTGCCGGAGGGCATGCTCGTCGGGCTGTGGACCACGGTTCCGGTGGTGAACATGCCGGTATATCTCGACTATCTGACCAGACGGCTGGCCGACGCCGGCGTCGAGATCGAGCGGCGCCGGGTGGCGACGCTGGCCGAGGCGGCCGCCCGTGCGCCGGTCGTGGTCAACTGCACCGGGGTCGGGGCGGTGGAGCTGGCCGGCGACACGGACCTGCATCCCGTGCGGGGCCAGCACGTCGTGGTGGAGAACCCGGGAATCGACGAGTTCTACATCGCGGCGGGGCTGGCGCCGCAGTGGGCCGGCTACATTCCCCATGGTGATCACGTGGTGCTCGGCGGTGTGGCGATCCCGCACGACTGGAGTCTCGAGCCGGATCCCGCGATCGCCGAGGGCATCGTGGCCAGGTGCGCGGCGATCGAGCCGCGGCTGGCCGGGGCGCGGGTGATCGAGCACCGGGTCGGGCTGCGTCCACAGCGGACCCGTCCGCGCCTGGACGAGGAGCCCGTCGATGGCGCCCGGTGCGTCCACAACTACGGCCACGGCGGCATGGGGGTCAGCCTGTCCTGGGGCTGCGCGCGGGCCGTGCGGAATCTGCTTGCCGGCTGACGCGGTAGGTATGCTGGCGGCGCTGCCGGGACTTTTGTGAGGGCGGGAAGATGCGCGTCACCATCGCCGAGGTCGCCCGCCGGGCCCGGGTGAGCAAGGCGACCGTGTCGCGGGTGCTCAACAACAAGGGTGACGTGGACGCGGCGACGGCGATCCGGGTGCGCGAGGTGATCGCGGCGACCGGGTACACGCCGAGCGCAAGGGCGGTCGGGCTGGCCAAGGGTCGCACCCAGACGGTGGGCATGCTGGTGCCCGGCCTGACCTGGCCGTGGATGGGCGACGTGCTGCAGGGGGTCGCCGACGTGCTCGAGGCCCGGGGCTACGGCCTGCTGCTCAACACGATGAACCGGGGCGCCGAGTCGCTCACCCAGTTCGCCAAGCACGTGTCGGCCAACGCGTTCGACGGCCTACTGCTGGTCGAGCCGCCGAACACGCTGGACTACATCACCCGGCTGCACGAGTCCGGGCTGCCCGTGGTCATGATCGACGACCGGGGCCACCACCCGGGTTTTCCGTCCGTGGCCACCAGCAACTACGAGGGCGCCGCGGACGCCGCCGGGCACCTGCTGGCCACCGGCCGCAGGCGGCTGGCGATGATCACCGGGCCGAGCCAGTTCGGTTGCACCCGCGCCAGGGTGGACGGCTTCTGCGCCACGCTCGACGAGGCCGGGATCCGGTTCGACGACCGCCTGATGATTGAGGGTGACTTCACCCGCGAGGCCGGGCTCGCCGGGATCCGGGACCTCGTCGCGACCGGGATCGCGTTCGACGGCGTGTTCGCGCACAACGACCTGATGGCCGTCGGCGTGCTCGACGGGCTGCGCGCGGCCGGCCGGCCGGTGCCGGGGGAGGTGGCGGTGGTCGGCTTCGACGACATCGCGGTGGCCGCGCACACCCAGCCATCGCTGACCACGGTTCGCCAGCCGTCCCGGGAGATGGGCGAGGCGGCGGCGTCCATGCTGCTGGCGAACCTGGCCGGCGAGCCGCCGCCGGACCAGCCCAAGATCGTGCCGACCTCCTTGGTGATCAGGGACTCCGCGCCCGCTTGACGGTCCCCGCGTAGCTGAGTTAAATACCCCGTAACCGGTTCCGGAACCGGTTACGAGATCCCTGCCGAACCCCTTGATCGATCATGCGGACACCCCGGTCGCGGGGTCGATGCCGCGCGCCCGCACCCGCCGCTCCCCGCCGCACCCCCGAACAGGCGCAGATCATGAAACTCCACCGTCTCACCGCGCTCGCGGTGTCCGCGGTGACCGTGCTCGGCACCGTCGCCGCGCTCAACCTTCCCGTCGCACAAGGACAGTCCGTCGCGGCCTGCGGCACGGCCAACGCCGCGCTGAACCGGCCGGCCACCGCGTCGTCCGTCGAGCACGCCGGCACCCCGGCGAGCGCCGCGGTCGACGGGTCCGCATCCACCCGCTGGTCGAGCGCGTTCAGCGATCCGCAGTGGCTGCAGGTGGATCTCGGTGCCACGCAACAGATCTGCCGGGTCGGGTTGAACTGGGAGGCCGCCTACGCCCGGTCGTTCCAGATCCAGGTGTCCGGCAGCGCGACCGGCCCGTGGACGACGATCTTCTCGACGACCACCGGCGCCGGCGGCAACCAGACGCTCGACGTGTCGGGAACCGGCCGGTTCGTGCGGATGAACGGCACGGTACGGGCCACCCAGTGGGGTTACTCGCTCTGGGAGCTCTCGGTGAACACCGACGACGGCGGGAGCACCGTCCCGCCGACGGATCCGCGCAACCCCGACTTCGGCCCCAACACGTTCGTGTTCGGCCCGGCCACGCCGGCGGGGGAGATCCAGAGCCGGCTGAACGCGATCGCCAGCCAGATGCGCACCAACCAGTTCGGAACCCAGCGGTACGCCGTGCTGTTCCGGCCCGGCACCTACACGGCCAATGTGGACCTGCGGTTCTACACCCAGGTGGCCGGGCTCGGCCTGTCGCCGGACAACACGAACATCAACGGGCACGTGCGGGTCGAGGCGGACTGGCTGCAGCAGGGCAGCGACCCGAACAACCTCGGCAACGCCACGCAGAACTTCTGGCGCGCGGCGGAGAACCTCTCGGTGCACCTGCCCGCCGGGCAGATCGAGCGCTGGGCGGTGTCGCAGGCGGCGCCGTACCGCAGGATGCACCTGTCCGGCCAGGTCCAGCTCTGGAACGGCGCCGACGGCTGGGCCAGCGGAGGCCTGATCGCCGATTCCAGGATGGACGGTGTGGTCGTCTCCGGCTCCCAGCAGCAGTTCCTGACCCGCAACAGCGAGCTCAACGGCGGCTGGAACGGCTCGGTGTGGAACATGGTGTTCGTCGGCTCGCCCGGCGCCCCGCCGCAGCACTTCCCGAACCCGTCGCACACGACCATCGACACCACTCCGAAGGTCCGCGAGAAGCCGTTTCTCTACGTCGACGGATCCGGCAGCTACAACGTGTTCGTGCCGGCGCTGCGGCAGAACGCGCGCGGCACCTCGTGGGGTTCCGGCGCCCCGGCCGGCACGTCGATCTCGCTGGCGAACTTCTACGTGGTGCGGCCCGGCGCCGCGGTGTCGACCATCAACACCGCGCTGGCCCAAGGCAGGCACCTGCTGTTCACGCCGGGCATCTACCACCTCGACGACACGATCCGGGTGACCCGTCCGGACACCGTGGTCCTCGGCCTCGGGCTGGCCACGCTGATCCCGGACACCGGGCTGCCGGCCATGACGGTGTCCGATGTGGACGGTGTGAAGTTGGCCGGGCTGCTGGTAGACGCCGGCCCGACGAACTCGCCGGTGCTGCTGGAGATTGGGCCGGCCGGGTCGTCGGCGAGCCACGCCGCCAACCCGACGTCGCTGCACGACGTGTTCCTGCGGGTCGGCGGGGCCGGGGCCGGCCGGGCCACGGTCAGCCTGCGGATCAACAGCAACGACGTGCTCGTGGACCACACCTGGATCTGGCGGGCCGACCACGGCGCCGGGGTGGGCTGGACGGTGAACACCGCGGCGAACGGCTTCGTGGTCAACGGCAACAACGTGATCGCGTACGGCTTGTTCGTCGAGCACTACCAGCAGTACAACGTGCTCTGGAACGGCAACGGCGGGCGGACCTACTTCTTCCAGAACGAGCTGCCCTACGACCCGCCGAACCAGGCCTCGTGGAGCAGTGGCGGCGGGAACCTGGGCTGGGCGGCCTACAAGGTGGCCAACTCGGTCACCAGCCACGAGGCGTGGGGCGTCGGCGCCTACTGCTTCTTCAACGTCAATCCGTCCATTGTGGCCAGTCGTGGGTTCGAGGTGCCCAACACCGCGGGCGTTCGGTTCCACGACCTGGTCACGGTGTCACTCGGCGGCGTCGGGACGATCAACCGGGTCATCAACGACTCCGGGGCGACGGCCAACCAGGCCAACCAGGTCAGCTATCTGGTGAGCTACCCATGAGGAGCAGATCGATGAGGATCACACGTTCCGTCGCGCTGGCCGCCGCGGCCGCGCTGGCCGTCGCCGGGCTCGCCGGATGCGGCAGCGGAGGCGGGAGCTCGCCGGCCGCAGAGGGCACCGGCGTGCTCAACGTCGGAATGCCAAACGGGCCGCAGACCGAGAACCACAACCCGTTCCTGAGCTCGTCGGCGGCGAGCTCGCTCGGCTACCGCCGGGTGATCTACGAGCCGCTGGTGATGACCAACGTGGTCCGGCCCACCGATCCCGGCAAGCCGTGGCTGGCCACCAAATGGGAGTGGTCCGGCGACTACCGCACCCTCACGCTCACCGTGCGGGACAACGTGACGTGGTCCGACGGCCAGCCGATGACCGCCGCCGACGTGGCGTACACCTTCGAGCTGCTGAAGAAGACGCCCGCGCTCAACGTCGACGCGATACCGTACGGGGACATCAGGCACAGCGGCAACCAGGTCACGCTGACCTTCCCCAAGCCCCAGTTCGTCAACCAGGTCAAGATCCTGACCACGTTCGTGGTGCCGCAGCATCAGTGGTCGAAGATGGCCGACCCGGCGACCGATCTGGTGAAGCAGCCGGTCGGCACCGGCCCCTACACGCTCAAGTCGTTCACCCCGCAGACCGTCACGGTGAGCCTGCGCGACCGGTACTGGCAGGAGCTGCCCAAGGTCAAGGAGATCCGGTACACCTCGTACACCGACAACAACGCGCAGACCACCGCGCTGGCCAACGGCACGGCGGAGTGGAGCTTCGTGTTCATCCCGAACTACAAGGCCGTCTACATCGACAAGGATCCGGAGCATCACAAGCTCTGGTTCCCCGGGGTGCTGGCGATCCACGGCCTGTTCCTCAACACCCAGAACCCGCCGTTCGACAACCCGGCGCTGCGCAGGGCGATGGCCATGGTGATCAACCGCGACGACATCTTCCACCAGGGCGAGGCCGGCTACTTCTACCCCAAGGTGGACAACGTCACCGGCATCCCGACACCGGCCGGCGAGCAGTTCATCGCTCCGGAGTTCAAGGGCAGGACCTGGAAGGTCGACGTCGAGGGCGCGAAGAAGGAGCTCACCGGCGCCGGGTTCCGGTTCGACGGCGCCACGCTGGTGGACCCGACCGGCAAGCCGGTGTCGATCACACTGTCCAACCCGGCCGGCTGGTCCGACTACATCACCGACCTGGAGATCATCAAGGACAACCTGTCGGCGATCGGCATCTCGGCCACCGTGGACAAGGCCAACCAGGACGCCTGGACCACGAACATCGACGCCGGCCAGTTCGAGGCGTCCATGCACTGGACCAACTCCGGGCCGACGCCGTACGACATCTACCAGTCCATCATGGACGGCGCGCTGTACAAGCCGGTCGGCACGCCCGGCGTGAACGGCAACTGGGGCCGGTTCCAGAACGCCGAGGCCACCGCGGCGCTCGAGCAGTACGCCAACGCCGGCGACGAGGCTGCGCGCACCGCCGCCATGCACAGGCTGCAGCGGATCATGGTCGAGCAGATGCCGGTGATCGTGACCTCGGCGGCGAACGCGGGCGGCGAGTACAGCACGAAGAACTGGGTCGGCTGGCCGGACGAGCAGAACCAGTACGCTCCGGCGCAACCGACGCTGATCAACGCCCTGGACATCATCCTGCGCCTCCGACCGGCATGACCCCGTGTGTTGGCGCCTCACGTCGCCTTGTTTGCCGCTCACGTCGGTGTGTTTGCCGCTCACGTCGGTGTGTTGGC
Source organism: Actinophytocola sp. (assembly GCF_035942955.1). Classification (GTDB taxonomy): domain Bacteria; phylum Actinomycetota; class Actinomycetes; order Mycobacteriales; family Pseudonocardiaceae; genus DASYTH01. Next base: position 12,071 of record NZ_DASZCQ010000226.1, read on the forward strand.
TGCTCACGTCGGTGTGTTGGCCGCGCACGACGCCAACACGGCGACGCCAGGCGCCAACACGGCGACGCCAGAGGCCAACACGCGGGTGGGGAGGTGGGGTATGAGTGAGGTCGTGCTGGCCGCGGCCGGCCTGACCAAGCACTTCCCGGTCCGCCGCCGGGCGCGGGACCTGCTGGCCGGCCGGCGGCGCAGCGTGCACGCGGTGGACGACGTCGATCTCGAGCTGCGCCGGGGCCGGGTGACCGCCATGGTCGGCGAGTCCGGCTCCGGCAAGTCGACCGTCGCCCGGCTGCTCGCCCAGCTCTACGGTCGCACGGCCGGAACCGTGCGGCTGCACGGAAAGCCGATGACCGTCCGGAGTGGACGGCGGTTCCGTGCCTACTGCGGCCGGGTGCAGCTGGTCTTCCAGGATCCGTTCGCCTCGCTCAACCCGGCGCACACCGTGCGCTACCACCTCACCCGCGCGCTGCGGCTGCACGGGCGGGCCGGATCGGCGGCGGCCGAGCTGCTCGAACGGGTCCAGCTCGCCCCGCCCGAGCGGTTCCTGGACAAGTTCCCGCACGAGCTGTCCGGCGGGCAGCGCCAGCGGGTGGCCATCGCCAGGGCGCTGGCGGCCGGGCCCGAGGTGCTGCTCGCCGACGAGCCGGTGTCCATGTTGGACGTCTCGATCCGGCTCGGCGTGCTCAACCTGTTGCGGGACCTCAAGGACCGGCTGAACCTGGCGATCCTGTACATCACCCACGACATCGCGTCGGCCCGCTACTTCGCCGACGAGGTGCTCGTGATGTACGCCGGCCGGGTGGTGGAGGGCGGCGACGGCGAGACGGTCACGCAGCACGCCGCGCACCCGTACACCCGGTTGCTGATCGCCTCCGCACCCGACCCGGACACGATCGCCGGGCGGCCGGCCGCCGCTCCCGCCGAGCCGGCCGGTGGCGAGCCGCCGAGCCTGATCGACCCGCCCGCCGGCTGCCGGTTCCACCCGCGCTGCCCGCATGTGATGTCGGTGTGCCGCGAGCGGGTGCCGCCCCGGCTTGACGTCGGTGACCGGGCCGGCCACTGGGCGGCCTGCTGGCTGTACCGGGGGGACACGTGAGCTTCCTGTTGCGCCGGCTGGCTTTCTACCTGTTCACTGCGTGGGCGGCGGTGACGATCAACTTCCTACTGCCCCGGATGATGCCCGGCGACCCGGTGCTGTCGCTGATCAGCCGGGCCCAGGGGCAGCTGGACACCGACGCGATCCGGTCGCTGTACATCCTGTTCGGACTGGACGAGGAGAAGTCGTTCCTCCGGCAGTACGTCGAGTACCTCGGCCAGCTGCTGAGTGGGGATCTGGGCCTGTCGTTCACGTTCTTCCCCACGCCGGTCGCCGCGGTGATCGGCGACAGTCTGCCGTGGACACTCGCGCTTGTGGGGTTCACCACCGTGCTCAGCTTCCTGCTCGGCACCGGGCTCGGTGTGCTGGCCGGCTGGCGGCGCGGCTCGTGGGTGGAGCTGATCCTGCCGGTGACCACGTTCCTCGCGTCGATCCCGTACTTCTGGCTCGGCCTGATCGCCATCACGCTGCTTGCCGGGCAGGGCGGGGCGTTCCCGGCCTCCGGCGGGTTCGATCCCGGCGTGGTCCCCGCCTGGGACTGGGAGTTCATCGGCAGCGCGATCCACCACACGCTGCTGCCCGCCGCGACCATCCTGGTCACCTCGATGGCCGGCTGGGTGTTGAGCATGCGCAACATGATGGTGACGGTGTCCGCGGAGGACTACATCACCGTGGCGCACGCCAAGGGGCTGCCCGAGCGGCGGGTGATGCTCAGCTACGCGGCCCGCAACGCCCTGCTGCCCAACGTCTCCGGCTTCGCGCTGCAGCTCGGGCTGATCGTCGGCGGCACGCTGCTGGTGGAGATCGTGTTCTCCTACCCGGGCGTGGGATTCCAGCTGTTCCAAGCGGTCGGGGCGAAGGACTACCCGTTGCTGCAGGGCATCTTCCTGATCGTCACGCTGTCCGTGCTGGCCGCCAACCTGCTCGCCGACCTGGTCTACCTGCTGCTTGATCCCCGTACCCGCAGGGAGGGTTGACCGTGGCCCTGCCGACCGCGGACCTCACGCCGATCGTGCCGGATCCGGCGGCGAGCCTGCCGCCCGCCGCGCCACCCGGCCGCGGCCGGCGGCGGCTGCGGTTCCTGGCCAATTGGAAGGCGGCGACCGGGCTGGCGGTCCTGGCCTGCTTCGGCCTGCTGGCGGTGATCGGCCCGTGGATCGCGCCGTACGACCCGTCCGCGCGCGGCAACGATCTGGTGGCCGGGCCGTCGGCGGCACACTGGCTGGGCACCACCCATCTCGGTCAGGACATCCTCAGCCAGCTGCTGGTCGGCACCCGCAGCGTGATCGTGGTCGGGCTGCTGGCCGGGGTGGTGGCCACCGTGCTCGCCGTGCTGATCGGTGTGACGTCCGGGTATCTCACCGGCGTCGTCGGGGAGATCCTTTCCGCGCTGTCCAACGTGTTCCTGGTCATCCCGGTGCTGCTGCTGGTGATCATCATCGCGTCGATCCTGACCGAGACCGACGACCTGACCATCGCCCTGGTGATCGGCGCCACCGCGTGGCCGTGGAGCGCCAGGGTGCTGCGCGCGCAGACGCTGTCGCTGCGCCAGCGGGACTATGTCGAGGCGGCCAGGGCCACCGGGGAGCCGACCTGGCGGATCATCGGCTTCGAGCTGCTGCCCAACCTGACCGCGGTGATCGCCGCCCGGTTCGTCGACACCGTGGTGTTCGCGGTGCTGTCCGAGATCGCCCTGGCGTTCATCGGCGTCTCCGGCGTGTCCGAGTGGAACTGGGGCACGATCCTGTTCTGGGCGCAGAGCCAGCAGGCGCTCGCGCAGGGCGCCTGGTGGTGGTTCGTTCCGGCCGGCCTGGCCATCGCCGTGCTCGGGACGGCGTTGGCGCTGCTCAACTTCGGCATCGACGAGTTCGTCAACCCGCGGCTGCGCAGCGTCACCGTGCCCGGCATGCGGGTGGGGTTCACCCCGGTGCTGCGGGAGGAGGAGCGGTGAGCGGAGCTTGCGGAGCGAACCATCGAACACTGCCCTGTCGCCGAGGGACGAGGCGACAGGGTTACCAGCACCGAGCTTGCGAGGTGCTGGCGTGACCGGCCAACCGGTGTTGGAGATCGGCGACCTGTGCGTCGACTACGGGGTGGGTGAGCACGCGGTGCGCGCGGTCCGCGACGTCAGCCTCACCCTGCACCGCGGCGAGGTGCTCGGCCTGGCGGGGGAGAGCGGCAGCGGAAAGTCCACATTGGCCTACGGGATGCTGCGGCTGCTGCCGCCGCCCGGGGTGATCCGTCGCGGTGTGGTCACCTACCACCCGGCCGCCGCCGAGCCGGTGGACATCCTGTCGCTGTCCCCCGCGGGGCTGCGCCGGCTGCGCTGGGCCGAGGTGGCGATCGTGTTCCAGGGCGCGATGAACTCGCTCAACCCGGTGCACACCGTGGCGGCGCAGCTGGGTGACGCGATCGCCGCGCACCGGCCGGGGAGCACCGCCGCCCGGCGCCGGGCCCGCGCCCGCGAGCTGCTCGAGCTGGTCGGGATCACCGCCGACCGGCTGGACAGCTACCCGCACCAGCTCTCCGGCGGCATGCGCCAGCGCGTGATGATCGCCATGGCGCTGGCCCTCGAGCCGCGGGTGGTGGTGCTCGACGAGCCGACCACCGCGCTGGACGTCGTGATGCAGCGGCAGATCCTGGCGCAGCTGGTCGAGCTACGCGAGCGGATCGGTTTCTCCGTCCTGTTCATCACGCACGACCTGTCGCTGCTGGTGGAGTTCGCCGACCGGATCGCGATCATGTACGGCGGCCGGATCGTCGAGGCCGCCCCGAGCACCGAGCTGTACCGGGACTGCCTGCACCCGTACAGCGACGGCCTGCTGCGCTCGTTCCCCGCCCTGCACGGACCGCGCCGCGAGCTGACCGGCATTCCCGGCTCGCCACCCGATCTGCGGGCCATGCCGACCGGGTGCGCGTTCCATCCACGCTGCCCGCACGCCTTCGACCCGTGCGCCACCGAGGTTCCGGTGCTCTCCACGCCGGCCGGTCGCGGCGCGGACCGGACGGTGGCGTGCTGGCTGCACGACGTTCAGGCCTGACTGTCCACAACGGAACCGGAGGATCGATGGTGGAAACGACGACGGCGCGGGTCGGCACCGCGGAGGAGCTCGACCTGATCGCGAGCCTGCCATCGACCTTCCGGTGGGGAGCGGCGACGGCCGCCTACCAGATCGAGGGCGCCGTGGCCGAGGACGGCCGCGGACCGTCCATCTGGGACACGTTCTGCCGGGTGCCGGGCGCCATCGACGGGGGGGACACCGGGGACGTCGCCTGCGACCACTACCACCGGATGCCGCAGGACGTGGCCCTGATGCGGGAGCTCGGCATCGACTCCTACCGCTTCTCGGTCGCCTGGCCGCGGGTCCAGCCCGGCGGCCGGGGGCCGGTCAACCCGGCCGGCATCGGCTTCTACGACCGGCTGGTGGACGAGCTGATCGGCAGCGGCATCGAACCGTGGGTGACGCTCTACCACTGGGATCTGCCGCAGGAGCTGGAGGATGCGGGCGGCTGGCCGGAGCGTGACACCGCTCACCGGTTCGCCGACTACGCCATGCTGGTGTTCGAGCGGCTGCGCGACCGGGTCGAGTGCTGGTCGACGCTCAACGAGCCGCTGTGCTCGGCGATGCTCGGCTACTACCACGGCAAGCAGGCGCCCGGCCGGCGCGAATTCCCGGCCGCCATCGCCGCGATCCATCACCTGCTGCTCGGGCACGGCCTTGCCACGCAACGGATGCGCGCAGTGTCTACCCCGCCCCCTTCCGCCCTGCGGGCCGCAGGGGCGCAAGGCCCACCCCCCTCCGCGAGCCGCCAGGTCCGGCTGGGCATCACGCTCAACCCCAGCGTGGTGGCGCCCGCCACGGACAGCCCGCTCGACCGCGACGCCGCCCGGCGAGCCGACGGCCTCGGCGCCCGGATCTACCTCGACCCGTTGCGGCACGGGCGGTATCCCGCCGACGTGGTCGACGACCTCGAGGCCCGCGGGGTACGCCTGCCGATCCGCGACGGCGACCTCGAGACGATCTCCACGCCGTTCGACTGGCTCGGCGTCAACTATTACTTCAGCTCCCGAGTGTCCGGTGTGGACGACTTGGGCCGCTCCGTGGACGACGCCGGGATCCCGGTCGCCCGGGACGTGCGCCTCGGCCGGCCGGTGACCGCGATGGACTGGGAGATCATCCCGGACGGGCTCACCGAGCTGCTCGTCCGGCTCGGCCGCGACTACCCCGGAATGCCGATGGTGGTCACCGAGAGCGGCGCGGCGTTCCACGACATCCCGGACGAGTCCGGCTTCGTCCAGGACGACGAACGCGCCGCCTACCTCGCCTCCCACATCGCCGCCGTAGCCAGAGCCCGCCAAACCGGCGCCGACGTACGCGGCTACTTCGTCTGGTCCCTCCTGGACAACTTCGAATGGTCCTACGGCTACGCCAAACGATTCGGCCTGATCCGCGTCGACTACGAAACCCAACGACGAACCCTCAAACACAGCGCCCATTGGTACCGCGACACCATCCGCCGCGTCCGCGGAACCTAGCTGCCCGGCCACCCTTCGACCCGGTTGGCGTTGTGGCAACGACCCCCGCCACGGGATCCGGCGTCGCGCGGCCGGCCGGCCCGGATCGTCGCGGTGGGCTGTGGCCGCGCCGCGTTACGCGCGCTGCGCGCGGCGCGGCCACGGGCTCACAACCGCGATCGGGTCAGGCGAGGCGGCCCAGCGGAATGTGCCGGGCCTTGCACGGGGCTGGTCGGGAGCGGCTCGGCTGGCGGAGGCCGCCCTGCCGGATCAGGTGGTGCGTGGCATGGCCGAGGAGCCGAGGAACCGTCGCTTCCACGGCGATCTTGCTCGGCTGCCGCGCGGGGATACCTTGCTGCCGGGCGGTTTCGGCGCAATTGGCGCGTGGTTGAGGCATTGTGGTGGCGACTCGCGCCACGGGTTCCGGCGTCGCGGGGCCGGCCGGCCCGGATCGTCGCGGTGGGCTGTGGCCGCGCCGCGCGCTGCCGCGCGCGCAGCGCGCGGCAGCGGCCACGGGTCACAACCCCCAACGGGGGTTCAGACAAGGCGGGCCCAGCTGAGTGTGCCGGCCTTTGCCCGGGGCCGGTCAGGTGCGGCTGAGCTGGCGGAGGTCGGTGGACTCGTCGCGGAGGGCGTCGGGGGTGACGGGGGTGCGGCGGGCCATCAGGCGTTTGGCGGCGACGATGTCCTTGGCGCGGTTCATGGTGAGCACCGCGGCGATGGTGCCGTCGCGGGTCAGGGTCCAGGCGGAGAAGCGGCGATCGTCGAGCGAGCCGCGGACGACGACCTCGGCGTCCGGCTGGGGCAGGCCGAGAACCTGGAGGTTGTGTTCGTACACATCGGACCAGAACCAGTGCGGTTCGGCGTACGGTTGCGGGTCGGGCGCGACGAGGTTGCGGCCGGCCACGGCGCCCTGCTTGAGCGCGTTGTCGTAGTGTTCCACCCGGATGTGCCCGTTGTGCAACGGATGCAGGTGCGCGGCGACGTCACCGGCGGCGAACACGTCGGGCGCCGAGGTGCGGCAGTGCTCGTCGACCAGGATACCGTTGGCGCACCGGATGCCGGTGCCCTCGGCGAGCTCCACATTGGGCAGTAGCCCGGTGGCCACCAGCAGCAGGCCGCACTCGATCCGGCCACGGTCGGTGGTGACCAGCAGCCCGTCCCCGGTCGGCGTGACCGACTCCACCCGCTCGCCGGTGCGCAGGTCGACCCCGGCGTCGCGGTGGACGTCGCCGATGATCGCGCCGAACCGGTCGCCGAGGACCCGCTGCAGCGGGACGTCGGCCATCTCCAGCAGCGTCACCTCGACGCCCAGTTTGCGGGCGCACGCGGCGACCTCGCAGCCGATGAACCCCGCGCCGAGCACCGCGAGCGGCGTGCCGCGCCGCAGCCGCTTGGCGAGCAGGTCGGCGTCGGCGACCGTGCGCAGGTACACCACCCGCTCGTGCTCGACCCCGGGCAGCCGGCGCGGCCGGCCGCCCGTGGCGAGGACCAGCTTGCCGTAGGCGATCCGGCCCCCGTCGCCGAGCACGACCTCGCCGGCCCGCTCGTCGATCCGCACCACCCGGGTGCCGAGCATCAGCTCGATCCCGTGCTCGTCGAGGAACTCGCTCGACCGAACCGGCAGCGCCGCCGCGTCCAGCTCGCCCGCGAGGTACTCCTTGGACAGCGGCGGCCGCCGGTAGGGCGTCTCCGGCTCCTCGGCGATCATCAGGATCCGGCCCTCGAACCCGGCTTCCCGCGCGGCGGCGCCCGCGGCCACGGCCGCGGGC
>NZ_DASZCQ010000227.1:0-10203 GCF_035942955.1 Actinophytocola sp.
GAGCGCGGCCGGGCGCCGGGTCCGCTGACCACGGCCGTGCCCCCGGGATCGCCGCCGCCTCCTCCGGCCGCGCCCGCCCAGCCGGCGGCGGCGCCGAGGGAGCGGCGGGACCTCGGCGGCGTGCCGTTCTGGGTGCACATGTTCCCGATCGGGCACATGCCGGTCGTCTCCGACCGGCCGGCCCGGCAGCTGCCGCCACCGCCGGTCGAGGTCGACTACGCGCCGGGGATGAGGTTCGAGCCGGGTGATCATCCCGAGCATCACCTCGTGGACTCCGCGCAACGGCTGGACGAGCTGCGCGCCGGGGTGCCCGCGCTCGAGCCGGCCGCCGGGCTGCCCGCCGATCATCCGGAGGTGGCCGTGCTGGCCGAGGGTCATGATCCACTCGGCGGGCAGCACGAGCGCGAGTGGGACCGGCGGTACCTGGTGCGGCTGGGCAGCGTCACCGCGCAGGGCATCAGCAGCGAGGGCAAGGAGTACGCGTGGCCGCCAGGGGAGCGGTACCCCGAGGGCGGGACCGCACCGGGTGAGCCGGCGCTGCTCGCCGAGGGCATGGTGATCGACCGGTTCGGCTCGCCGGACGGGCGGGTGTTCTCCGTCGACGGCACGGCGTTCGCCCGGCGGTCGCTGCCCCCGGAGAGGCTCGACGCCGGCTACCACCGGTACCGCGTGACGCGCCCGCTTCCGGTGTGGCGCACGGTGTCGGCGCCCTGGTTCGGCCAGCCCGGCGGCGGCGAGCGGTACCGGACCACGTACTCGGCCGCGGAGCTGCTGGCCCTCGGCTACCTGGCGGACATCACGGGAGGCATGCAATGAACGCCGAGTCGATCGTCGAGTGGCTGGCGGCCGTCGGCGTGCCCGCGGACGTGATCTCGATCGGCTCCGAGGCCGACAACGCCTGGTGCCTGGTCCGGGATGACGAGCCCGCCGAGGACGGCACGTTCGGCTGGGAGGTCTTCTGGCGCGAGCAGGGCAACCGCTACGACTGGGCCCGGTTCAGCAACGAGCAGGTGGCCTGCCACTACCTCTTCGGCCGCCTCACCTGGGCCCAGGTCGTCCGCGGCGCGGTCGGCGTTCTCCCAGCCCAGGTGTCGTGAGTCTGTTCCGGTGCTATCGGTTTACCAACGATCGATGACCGGATCATGCCTTTGGACTGGGCTGATGCGTAGCTTACATGTCCGTCACGGCGACCGGGTGCTGATCACAACTGCCCATTGGGGTGATCTTGCAAGGCGGCCCGGCCACCGGGTTGGGTAGCCAGGGTCGCAGTCACGGGTGCGCTTGCCCGTTGCGCGGGTGGTTCGGGCGCGGGGCATGCGTAGTACGCGGGTTGCTGCCGAGAGGCGCTTCACGGCCTGCGCTGGGGTCATGAGGATGGTCGCAGCATTGGATCTACTGCTGACGGCCGCGCCTTCGCTTGGTGCCGAACAACCTGCGGCGGCCGTGAAAGTGCACAGCGTCGATGTGCCCCGCCTGCACCGCGACCCCGTGCACCGTTCCGGAGATATCGTTGTGGGTCGCGGTGTTCGCGTCATCATCGGGTGGCGGGCCGACCGGCGTCACCGCGTGTATTCGCTGCGTGTGATAGCCCCGGCGGATGCCGATGTACTCGTCGAGTTCCAGCTGGGCGATCTCGCATGCGCCCAGTTCGGCTCTGGCCGCGGTCTCGCATGCGGCGGCCAAACCCGGCCTGCTGTTCAACACTCGTTCCAGTTCGGCCAGTTTAGCCTGGGCTCGGGCGCGTTCCGCCTCTCGTTTGGCCCTCGCGGCCGGGCTTTCGGGGAGATAGCGCCACTCCGGAGGTGGATCCGCGGCTGCCTTGACGGCACGCTCAACTTTGCGGGCCTTCTTGTTCAGACTGAGAAGCTCGGTCCTGCGTGGGTGCGCCTGGACCGCTTGTGCCATCTCGGACAGGTAGGACAGCACGGCGTTGTGGTCGGCGTCCGAGTCGGTGAGCTCATCGAGTCCCGTGCACCAAGCGAGGTTCAGCTCGGGATCGACGTGCGCGATCATGCTCAGGTGTTTGTGCAACCCCTCGAACTGCGCGCTCACCTTTGCGACGGTCAGCAGCCTGCGCATGGTCCGCGGAGGATCGTTGTCCGGTACCAGCGCATGGTGACCAAAACCGATCGCGAGGTGTTTGACCAGTCCGGCGAGTGCGTCGCGTTCCTCCATTCGTTCCTCGTCTCCCGGCTCGTGGCCGGGGTGCGACGCGATTCGCTTGCACAGCTGGTAGATACTCGTCTGCGGCCGGAGTTGGATCAGCACGTCCCGTTCGTCTCGCAAGCACAGCACGAGCACTGCGGGGAGCCGGCTTTCGCGGATGCCGAAGTAGGTGGCACAGCGGGTCACGGCCTCGGTCCAGGCAGCCTGCAACACCTCCGCCGGATAGGGTGGCAGCGGAACCGGCTGGCCACGGGGGAGACTGTCCTGGCGGGGAAGCACCAGCCGGGTGTGGGGAAGATCGCGAGCCTCGTCAAGGGTCAGGTTCTTCCAGTATCTGGTGACGTTGTTCTCGAACGCGTAGTACCTGCCCTCCTCCGACTCGCTCAGCACGAACCGGGGGTCCGGGCAAAGCACGGCAATGCTCTGGCCGGTTACGTCATGAATGCTGGTCCAGTCCCGTACCAACTCCTCGTGTAGCGTTCGCGCTTCCGCGGTGCGAGCCAGAATGACCATGAGCCCGAGATAGCGTTCACGTCGCGCCGCATCCACGACGTACCGCAGTGCCTCCGCAGCGGTGACCGGCACCTTCCACATGTCCTCATGATATTGGCGTCTGCCGCCATTCGGTCATGCAGTGGAGGCTTTGGTCCGAGCTGCGTAAAGAGGTCGTCAAGGGGCGTTGTGACATGCGGTTTCGGTGTGCCGTAAGGGGCGGGCACGGCGTGACCGGTAACGATCTTGGTACCACACCCTGATCGGTTCGATGGTCGGGTCTATCTGCGGTCGGTAAATAGCCCACAAAGACTCACGACGGGTCTTCGCCGTTGAGCAGGGCGAGGGCGGCGCGGTGCAGCCGTCCGTTGGACGACAGCGCCGAGCCGCCGTCGATGCGCGGCGCGCCGGACAGGTCGGTGAACTCACCGCCGGCCTCCTCGACGAGGACCCGGATGGCGGCGACGTCCCAGGGGTTCACGATGGACTCGGCGGCAAGGTCGAGCGCACCCTCGGCCACCATGCAGTGCTGCCAGAAGTCGCCGAACGCCCGGGTTTCCCAGCAGGCGTCGGCCAGCGCCAGGTACCGCTCCCGGGAGTGGTACGTCACCCACGCCCCCAGGTCCGTTGTGGACAGATAGGCGTCGGCCAGGGAGTCCACTTTGGACACCGAGATCGAGCGTGGCTCACCGTCCGAACCGGATGCCCAGGCGCCCTCGCCCGCCGCGGCCCACCAGCGGCGGCCAAGCGCCGGGGCGCTCACCACGCCGACCACCGGCCGGCCGTCGACGACCAGTGCGATCAGTGTCGCCCAGGCGGGCACCCCGCGCAGGAAGTTCTTCGTGCCGTCGATCGGGTCAAGCACCCAGGCCCGCCCCGCACCGAGCGTTCCGCCCCGCTCCTCGCCGACCACCACGTCCCCCGGCCGCGCGATCGACAGGGCCGCCCGCACGGCGTCCTCCACCGCGGTGTCGGCATCCGTCACCGGCGACCGGTCCGGCTTGCGCGCCACCACCAGATCCCGCGCGAGGAACCGCGCCCTGGTGATCTCGTCGGCCGTGTCGGCCAGCGTCAGCGCCAGGCTCAGGTCATCAGACATGACCGGATCGTCCCACGGCGGCCCGGTCACCCTTTCCGGCCGCTAACCGAAGAACTTCTCGATCGCGGCCCGGTTGTCGTCGACCGAGCCCCCAGTCAGCTCCAGCGACCGGTCGCCGTCCCGCACGACGATCTTGCGCCCGTTCGCCCGGTTCACCCAGTCCCGCAGCAGCCCGGCAAGCTGAACCAGGACCGGAGACGCGCTCAACGCCACGAGGACCGTCTCGACCGTCCCCGCGTCGGCCTTCGCCCCCGCCGGCGCCTCGGCAAGCACCAGCTCGGCCCGGTCCACGTCCAGCGCCAACACCTCGTTGCGCAACTCCCGGGACAGCCGGTCGACCTCGGCCAGGTCGTCGTCCACCACGGTCAACGAAAGGGTCGTCACGCACCCGACGATATCGGCGATATGTCACCGGTGGTAGCCGTATGATCCCCGTGATGGCAGGCAAGCGGACCGCACTTCTGATCGCCACCGACACCTACGCCGACACTGCTTTCCGGCAATTGCGCGCCCCGCGACGCGACGCCGGTGAACTGGCCGAGGTCCTGCGCGACGAGCGGATCGGCGACTACCGGGTCGACATGCTGGTAAACCGGCGCGCGGAGGAGGTGCGAATCCGGCTCAATGAGCTGTTCGGCGGCGCCGGCCGCGACGATCTTATTCTGGTCTACGTCTCCGGGCACGGCATCAAGGACGAGACCGGCCGCCTGCATTTCGCCACTACCGACTCCCGGCGCAACCTTCTCGCCGCGACCGCCGTCTCCGCCCGGTTCGTCCGCGAGCTCATCGATGAGAGCGCGGCCCGTCGGGTCGTGGTGTGGCTCGACTGCTGCTATGCGGGCGCGTTCCCGGCGGGAAGGATCCCCAAAGCCGAGACCGCCGTGGACGTGCTGCCCCAGCTGTCCCCGGAATCGGGCCGGGGCTGCGCCGTCATGACCGCTTCGACGCACATACAGTTCGCCTTCGAGAGCGGCGTCGGCGCAACCGTGAGCGCGGCGGTTGAGCCGTCGGTGTTCACCAGCGCGATCATCGAAGGACTGCGCACCGGCGATGCCGATCTCAACGCCGACGGCCTGATCGACGCCGACGAGCTGTACCACTACGTTCACGATCGCGTGCGGGCCCACACTCCGGGCCAGACACCGACCCGGAACAACCAGGTGACCGGTCAGCTGTACATCGCACGGAGCAACCGGGCGAGGTCCCGACCTCCCGATCAACTCATCGAGTTCCCATCCGGACCGCGCAACGTCCCGGAACCGCCAGCCATGGTCGCCTCGCTGGCCGAGCATGGCCCGCGGCTGCCGCCTCATCCGCGGGCAACCGCCCCGCACGTCGCGCCGCCGATGCCGGTGCCACCGGAATTGCACAGGGTAGCCCGCTGGAGCGGGCCCGCTCATTTCCGGCCCTCGTCGGTCAACAATGCCTTTCGTTTGTTGCTGGCCGCCGTCGCGATCAGTGTCATCTGGTTTGTTCTCGATCTCTTCGTCTACTCGGATGAGGTGGCTCAGCAGGCCCGGAACGGTCTGCGGGAAACGAACCAATCTTTCACCGAGCAGGATGTGGAGCGTGTTGTCGTTCTGAGCTGGGTTATCACAGCGGTGCTGGTCGTATTGCTCGCCGGGCTGGTCATACTGCTGGCCTACAAACTGCGGGCCGGGCGGAACTGGGCACGGATTCTACTTGTCGTGCTCGGGGTATTGCTCATCGCGATGACACTGATCACGATCGGCCAGGCCAGCACCGTGCGTCTCGTTTTCTCGCTTGCCCAGGCCGTGCTTGTCATCGCGGCCGTATGCCTGTCGGTGACTCCGACCGCCAACCGTTACCTCGCGGCGACCCGGGCCCGGCGCTGATCGCTCTCACTAGCAACCGGGTCCCGGCGGGAGACGGCCTAGTCTGTGCACCGTGAGCGTGGTGCTGCTGGCCGAGGACGACGCGGCGATCGCCGAGCCGTTGTCGCGTGCGCTGCATCGCGAGGGGTACGAGGTGCTGGTGGTTGGGGACGGGCACAGTGCGCTGGAGTCGGCCGGGTCGGGGGGCGTGGACCTGCTCGTGCTCGACCTCGGGCTGCCCGGGCTCGACGGGTTGGACGTGTGCCGGCGGCTCCGGGCGGCCGGGCGGAACCTGCCCGTGCTCATGCTGACCGCGCGGGCCGACGAGGTGGACTTCGTGGTCGGGCTGGACGCGGGCGCGGATGACTACGTGGCCAAGCCGTTCCGGCTGGCCGAGCTGCTGGCCAGGATCCGTGCCCTGCTGCGCAGGCGGGCGCCGGGCACCATCGAGGTCAACGGGGTGCGGGTGGACCTGGCCGCCCGGCTGGTCACCGTCGACGGGCGCGAGGTGACGCTGGCCAACAAGGAGTTCGAGCTGCTGCGGGTGCTCATCCAGCGGGCCGGGCAGGTGGTCACCCGCGACGAGATCCTCACCGAGGTGTGGAACGGGCCGGAGCTCAAGACCAGCAAGACGCTCGACATGCACGTGTCCTGGCTGCGCCGCAAGCTCGGCGAGGACGGCGCCCGGTCCACCGAGCGGCGCATCGCCACCGTGCGCGGCGTCGGCTTCCGGTTCAACACGGACTAGCCGTGCGCCGCCGCATCCTGCTCGCGATCCTTCTGGCCGTCGCGATCACGGCGTGCGCGCTTGGCATCCCGCTCGGCTACACCGCCTTCCAGGTGGTGGAGTCGCTGACCAGGGAGGACCTGGCCGCGCGGGCCCAGCAGATCGCGGCGACCCTGGACGACGAGATCGCCGCCGGGCGCCCGCTCGACCTGTCCCGGGTGGAGCTGGCCGTGCCGACCGGCGGCCGGCTGGTCGTCTCGCTGCCCGGCACCCAGGACCGCGGCCTCGGCCCGGAGCTGGGTGCGGACACGGTCAGCGAGGAGGTCCCGATCGTGCACCAGGGCCGGGTGCGGCTGTCGGTCGACGCCGAGCCGATGCGCAACCGCCAGGCCCAGGTCGCCGCGCTGGTGGCGCTGGTGGTGGTCGGCACGGTCGGGATCGGCACGCTGGTCGCGATGATCACCGCGCGCCGCCTTGCCCAGCCGCTGCGGCACGTCTCCGACCGCGCGTCCCGGCTGGGCGCCGGGGACTTCCGGCTCGACCGCACCCGCTACGACGTCGCCGAGCTGGACATGGTGGCCGAGGCGCTGGACAACTCGGCGACCGCGCTGGCCCAGCTCGTCCAGCGGGAGCGCGAGCTGGTCGGCGACGTGTCGCACCAGCTGCGCAGCCGGCTCACCGCCCTGCAGCTGCGGCTCGAGGCGCTGACCTCGATGGGCGACGACGAGGTCTCGGCCGAGGCCCGCGAGGCCCTCGAGCAGGCCGAGCGCCTCGCCGACGTGCTCGACGACATGCTTGCCGCCACCCGGGAGGCGCGGGCCACCGGCGCCCACCCGGTCGACCTCGCCGGCGAGCTGGACGCGATCGCCGACGAGTGGCGCGCGCCGCTGCGGGCCCAGGGCCGCTCGCTGAAGCTGAAGGTGCCCCAGGGCCTGCTCGCCCGTGCGTCCCCCGCGCGGCTGCGCGAGGCGGTCGGCGTCCTGCTCGACAACGCCGTGCGCCACGGCGGCGGCACCGTCACGCTCACCGCCCGCGCCGGCGACGTGGCCATGCCCGGCGGCGAGACCGTGGTGATCGAGGTCAGCGACTCCGGCGCGGGCGTGCCAGACGAGCTCGCCCCGCACATCTTCGAGCGCGGCGTCTCCGGCAGCGGCTCGACCGGCCTCGGCCTGGCCCTGGCCCGCGCCCTTGTCGACTCCGACGGCGGCCGCCTGGAGCTGTCCACCGCCCGCCCGCCCACCTTCACCGTCTTCCTCCCCGTCCCCCGCGCCGCCGACGTCCGCGGCGTCCGCTGGCCGGCCGAGCGCGGCCCCCGCTGAGGGGTGTTTGGAGAGTGCGCTGGGGTCGCCGATCTTTGGCGAGGGCGGCCGCCGCACGACGACAAGGGCAGGGGCGAGGAACGAGCCCCTGCCCGCAGGCGTCGTCAGCCCACCACCCACAACACCCAACCCCCACACCGGCCCGCAACCCCCCAAGCAACCCAACCCCCGGCCGCTCGCCGAAGGCGACCGGCGGCCTTGCCCGAGCTAACAAGCACAGCGACCGGCGGCCTTGCCCGAGCTAATGAACACCGTTAGGAGTGGCCGAGCTCCTCGGTGACGGGGTCGGACTCGACGCTGCCGCGGCGCCTGCGGCCGAGGTCGTCGGGGAAGACCCAGCGGCGGAAGCCCCAGAAGCGGAAGGCCATCGCAAGGAGCATGCCGATGATCGAGCCGCTGGTGAAGTCGGCGATCTCCTGGACGAGCCGGGTGACGTGCGGGACCTCCAGGTCGAGCACGTAGCGCGACACGTACAGCGGCAGCGAGTTCAGGCCTACGCCGATGCCGCTGATCAGGAAGAACAGGGCGGCCTCGTGGTGCCGCTCGCGGCCGCCGCGGGTGCGGAAGGACCACTCCCGGTTGAGGATGTACGACACGATGGTCGCGATGATCACCGCGATCACCTTCGCGGTGACCGGCTTGGGCTGCAGGATCGTCAGCTTCAGCAGGTACCAGATGGCGTTGTCGATCACGAACGTGGTGCTGCCGACGATGCCGAACTTGAGCAGCTCGCGGTGCTTGATGAGTACCGATCGGAGCGGCTCGGGAACGCGGGCGAGCACGCTCTCGACGACGGTCACGTCCGCAGTCTACGAAGATTCAGGCCGCACGCTCATCGGCGCCGCCGGTCGCCCGGCGCGGCCGGCCCCACCCGCGGACTACCCGGGGACGGGCGTCAGCCTGCGGGAACACCCACTTCTTGAACGCCCACAGCCGGAAAACCATGGCCAGCACCGTGCCCAGGATCATGCCCATGCCGAAGTCGGCGATCTCCTGGACCAGCAGGCTGACCCGGGGGACCTGCAGGTGCAGCAGGTACCGCGACACGTACAGCGGCAGCGAGTTCAGCCCCACCCCGATGCCGCTGATCAGGAAGAACAGCGCGGCCTCGTGGTGCCGCTCGCGCCCACCCCGCGTCCGGAACGACCACTCCCGGTTCAGGATGTACGACACGATCGTCGCGATCACGACCGCGATGGCCAGCGCGGTGACCGGCTTGGTGTTCAGGATGGTCAGCTTGAGCGCGTAGTTCACCAGGTTGGTGACCACGAAGCAGATACCGCCGACGACCGCGAACTTCAGCAGCTCTCGGTGCTTGATCAGCCTGGCTCGGAGTGGCTCCGGAACCCGGGCGAGCGCGGTCTCGATCAACGGCATGCCGGCGGAGTCTACTGATCGCGTTCGCCGTGCCCCGCACTGCGGGTTCAGCCGGGCAGCAGCCACCCCAGCAGCGGCCCGAGCAGCGGCCCGCTGGGCGGCGGCGCGGTCGGTGCCGTCGGTGTGGTCGTCGGGGGTGCCGGCGGTTTCGGCGGCTCGATCTTCGGCAGCGGCGACGGCGGGACGTCCGGAACCGGCGCGGGCGGGGTCGACGGCGTGAGCGGGCCGGCCGGCGACTGCAGGTGCGGCTTGGTCGGCGGCCGCGGCGGGGCCTGCGGCTCCGGCGGCGCGGGCGGCGCATCCGTGCCGTTGGGCACCAGCCAGGGCAGGCCGGGCAGCGCCCAGCAGTCGACCCGGATCGTCTGGCTGTCCGACGCCGAGCCGAGCACCGCGGTGACCACCACCGAGGGATCGTCGCAGCGGTGCAGGAGCCCGAGCCAGGTGGCCAGCTTGATCGACAGGTGCACCGAGCTCCTCGGCTCGACCGGGGCCGTTGTCGCGCACGACGTGGACGCGTCCGTGCTGGTGCAGGTCATCGGCGTGGACGAGGAGAGCCGGGCGCCATGCCGGTTGACCGTCACCGTGATCGGTTTGGCGCTGGTGCCGGTGTTGGTCGCGGTGACGTGCAGCAGCGGCCTGCCGAGCAGGCCCGGCAGCAGGGTGTCCAGCCAGCTGCCGTGCGCCTTCACCTCGACCCCGTCGACCGTGGGCGGCGGCTGCACCACGACCCGCACGGCGACCCGGACGCTCACCGGGCTGCCGTCGCTGACCGACCCGGTGATCTCGCCGCCGGGGCTGTTCGCGGCGGCGACGACCCGGAACAGCAACGTGACCGACTCGTTGGGCGCCAGCCCGGCGCCGGTCCCGCAGGTGACGGTGCCAGTGCCGCCAGGGCAGAAGACCGTGCTGGACTGCTTGGCGTTGAGCCGAAGCAGCGGCGCGCCGGCGAACCCGCTCGGGCCGGAGGGGATCGCGGTCACGCCGGGCGGAAGGTTCAGCGTGGCGCTCACCGGACCGGACACGCTGCCGCCGGTGTTGCGCACGGTGATCGGCAGGTCGGCCGGCGCGCCCCCGGCGATCAGCGACACCGAGGCCCCGGCCGCGCTGGCGGTCAGGCTCGGCGGTCCCGGCTGGGGACCGGGCGCCGGTGGCTGCGGGGCCGGCGGCTGCGGTTGCTGGGCGGGTGGT